>CP107926.1:6137500-6442500 GCA_036015235.1 Streptomyces sp. NBC_00433
CCAGCCCGGGCGGTGGTTGTCCCGGGGTAAGGGTGTAGCCCGAGGAATAGGCAAATCCGTTCCTCATGCAGGGTGAGACCTGATGCCGAGCCGATTGTGGTGAAGTGGATGATCCTATGCTGTCGAGAAAAGCCTCTAGCGAGTTTTACGGCGGCCCGTACCCTAAACCGACTCAGGTGGTCAGGTAGAGAATACCGAGGCGTTCGGGTGAACTATGGTTAAGGAACTCGGCAAAATGCCCCCGTAACTTCGGGAGAAGGGGGCCATGTCTGGTGATCCGATTTACTCGGTGAGCTGGGTGTGGCCGCAGAGACCAGCGAGAAGCGACTGTTTACTAAAAACACAGGTCCGTGCGAAGCCGTAAGGCGATGTATACGGACTGACGCCTGCCCGGTGCTGGAACGTTAAGGGGACCGGTTAGTCACATTTCGGTGTGGCGAAGCTGAGAACTTAAGCGCCAGTAAACGGCGGTGGTAACTATAACCATCCTAAGGTAGCGAAATTCCTTGTCGGGTAAGTTCCGACCTGCACGAATGGCGTAACGACTTCTCGACTGTCTCAACCATAGGCCCGGTGAAATTGCACTACGAGTAAAGATGCTCGTTTCGCGCAGCAGGACGGAAAGACCCCGGGACCTTTACTATAGCTTGATATTGGTGTTCGGTTCGGCTTGTGTAGGATAGGTGGGAGACTTTGAAACATCGGCGCCAGCCGGTGGTGAGTCGTCGTTGAAATACCACTCTGGTCGTGCTGGATGTCTAACCTCGGTCCGTGATCCGGATCAGGGACAGTGTCTGGTGGGTAGTTTAACTGGGGCGGTTGCCTCCTAAAGGGTAACGGAGGCGCCCAAAGGTTCCCTCAGCCTGGTTGGCAATCAGGTGTTGAGTGTAAGTGCACAAGGGAGCTTGACTGTGAGACTGACGGGTCGAGCAGGTACGAAAGTAGGGACTAGTGATCCGGCGGTGGCTTGTGGAAGCGCCGTCGCTCAACGGATAAAAGGTACCCCGGGGATAACAGGCTGATCTTCCCCAAGAGTCCATATCGACGGGATGGTTTGGCACCTCGATGTCGGCTCGTCGCATCCTGGGGCTGGAGTCGGTCCCAAGGGTTGGGCTGTTCGCCCATTAAAGCGGTACGCGAGCTGGGTTTAGAACGTCGTGAGACAGTTCGGTCCCTATCCGCTGCGCGCGTAGGAGTCTTGAGAAGGGCTGTCCCTAGTACGAGAGGACCGGGACGGACGAACCTCTGGTGTGCCAGTTGTCCTGCCAAGGGCATGGCTGGTTGGCTACGTTCGGGAGGGATAACCGCTGAAAGCATCTAAGCGGGAAGCCTGCTTCGAGATGAGGGCTCCCACCCACTTGATGGGGTAAGGCTCCCAGTAGACGACTGGGTTGATAGGCCGGATGTGGAAGCCCTGTAAGGGGTGGAGCTGACCGGTACTAATAGGCCGAGGGCTTGTCCTCAGTTGCTCGCGTCCACTGTGTGGTTCTGAAACAACCAGCTACCACACACCCTCACTGTCCTTTGCGGGCAGGTGTCGGGGGTGTGGTGTGTGTTTCATGGTGTTTCGGTGGTCATAGCGTTAGGGAAACGCCCGGTTACATTCCGAACCCGGAAGCTAAGCCTTTCAGCGCCGATGGTACTGCAGGGGGGACCCTGTGGGAGAGTAGGACACCGCCGAACAAATATTAGAAGAAGCTCCGCCCCCGAAGTCACTTCGGGGGCGGGGCTTCTTTGCGTTTCCGGTTATTCGCCCCGCCGGTCAGCGTCCGGCGCCGGCTGTTGCGGGAGCCTCGTATCCGGGGACCTTTGCCGCACGGCCGAGGTCGACGTCGAGCGCCTCACGGCGGATGCGCTGGTCGATGTACAGCAGCGAGACGGCGCCCGCGCTGATCGGCAGGGTCAGGGTGGAGCTGATCACGCCGCCGACGGCGACGATGATGATCGTGGTCCAACTGCTGTCGGTGCTCGCGGAGAAGACGCTGCTCATGCCGCCGCCGTCGATCGCGTCGGCGATCAGGCCGAAGGGGAATTGGATGACCAGCGACGCGATGGCCGCGATGAGCAGCATGAGGAGCTGCACACCGAGAATGCGCCACCACGAGCCGTTGACGAGTTTCACCGAGCGCTTGAGCGCGGTCTTGGCGCCCTGCTTCTCCAGCATGAGCGCCGGAGCGGTGAGGCTCCAGAGATTCCACTGCCAGATCGCGACGACGACTCCGAAGAGCAGCCCGAGCGAGGCGAGCGAGGCGCCGCCGGCTTCCCCGCCTGCCAGCGCGATCAGCAGGCCGGGCACTGCGGGCACCGCGACGATCGCGCAGAGTGCGAGCGGGAGCAGCAGCGCGAGACCGACGAGCTGACCCAGCCGGGGGCGGACGTCCCGCCACACGGAGGGGAGTGTGGTCGGCCGGCCGAGGACGGCACGGCTGATGACGACGGTGAGCAGGCCGGCTGTGAGGATCACGCCGATCATGCTCGTCAGGATGAGCAGCGACGATGCCGCCGCTCCGCCGCTGAGCGCGT
Organism: Streptomyces sp. NBC_00433; assembly: GCA_036015235.1. Taxonomy (NCBI): domain Bacteria; kingdom Bacillati; phylum Actinomycetota; class Actinomycetes; order Kitasatosporales; family Streptomycetaceae; genus Streptomyces; species Streptomyces sp. NBC_00433. The sequence goes on from CP107926.1 coordinate 6,140,024, forward strand.
GCAGGATCTCGTGCACGCTCGGGTCGGAGTCGCGGTTCAGGTCATCAATTCGAGTGTCGTCGATGAGGAATCCGCTGATGACCGCGTTGACGCTCTCGGTCAGAAGGCTCACGACGAAGGCCAGAAGCATCGCGGCCCGCCAGTGCTTCCGCAGGGTGGAGGCGGCGCCCTGCAGGATCTCCCCGGCGTCCAGCGGACGCAGCGGGATCACGCCGGGCTGCGGCGCGGGCGGCTTGGCGGCGTACGGCGGCTGTGCGGCGCCGTATTGACCCACCGTCGGGCCCCAGCGTGGGCCGCCGTCCTGCGGTGGAGGAGACGGCGGGGGAGCCCACTGCTGACCCCAACCCGAGCGCCCCGTGCCGGCGGCCGGCGGTGCCGGTGCCTCGGGCGGGGTGGGCGCGTCGGGGCGCGCGGCCGTGGGGGCCGCGGCGGGGTGCGGGCCGGTGGCGCCGGACGGCGTGTGCCACTGCGCCGGAGGGGGCTGCTGCTGAGACCAGAGGCCGCTCGCCGGCGGCGCCGGTGGTGTGTTCTGCGCGGCAGCTGCGTCCTGCGCGCCGTCGCTCTCGCCGTCCGCCGCAGCGGGGGACGTGTCCTGGGGGCTGTCGCCGCCGTCCGGCTCTGGCGAGTCGGAGGATCCGGGCGAGGCCCAGCCCGGAGTGTTGGTCATCGGAGGCTGCCCTTTCGTATGTCCTGTCAGTACTCATCGCCATCGTGTCACGGGCTGCCGCAGGTCGGGCTTGGCAGGGCAGACTGGGCAGATGGGTGATCACCTCGCGAAGTCCGGTCATGAAACCGTCCCTGCTCTGCGCTGGGAGGAGCCGCCGGACGGTCCTGTCCTGGTGCTGCTCGACCAGACGCGGCTGCCGCACGAGGAGGTGGAACTGGCCTGCACGGACGTGCCTGCGCTCGTGCAGGCGATACGGTCCCTCGCGGTCCGGGGCGCGCCGGTGCTCGGGCTGGCGGGGGCGTACGGGATCGCGCTCGCGGCGGCTCGCGGTTACGACGTGGAGGACGCGGCCGCGGTGCTCGCGCACGCACGTCCGACCGCGGTGAATCTCGGGTACGGCGTACGGCGGGCGCTGACCGCCTTCCGCTCGGCCGGGCCGGGCCAGGGCGCCGCGGCGGCGCTCGCCGAGGCACGGCGGTTGCACGCGGAGGACGCGGCGGCGAGTGCGGCGATGGCGGCGCACGGCATACGGCTGCTCTCGGAGCTGGCGCCCGGCGGTGGATACCGGATCCTGACGCACTGCAATACCGGCGCTCTGGTATCGGGCGGTGAGGGAACGGCGCTGGGCGTCGTCCTGGCCACCCACCGGGCCGGTGAGCTGCGGCGGTTGTGGGTGGACGAGACCCGTCCGCTGCTCCAGGGCGCGCGGCTGACGGCGTGGGAGGCGGCGCGGGCGGGGATGCCGTACACGCTGCTGGCCGACAGTGCCGCCGGGTCGCTTTTCACCGCGGGCGAGGTGGACGCGGTGCTGATCGGGGCGGACCGGATAGCGGCCGACGGCTCGACGGCGAACAAGGTGGGGAGCTATCCGCTGGCGGTGCTCGCCCGCTATCACCATGTGCCTTTTATCGTGGTCGCGCCGACGACGACGGTCGATCCGGCCACTCCCGACGGTGCCGCGATCGAGGTGGAGCAGCGGCCGGGGAGCGAGGTGACGGATCTGGCGCCGTCACCGCTCGGCACGCAGGCCTATAATCCGGCATTCGATGTCACACCGCCGGAGCTGATCACCGCGATCGTCACGGAGAACGGTGTGGCGTCGCCGGTGACTGCCGAGAGCCTTGCGGCGGTGTGTACACGGCAGACCGCTTCGTGACGCTCCGTGGAGCGTCGGTGGCGTACTGGTCCACAAGTTATCCACAGGCTGCAACTGGGGGGCAGCGCAACCGCGTACAACCATGGACAATAGTCGCATAGCGTGACCTTGATCACGAAAGGTCACCAGTATCGATATGCAAATGGGATGATGGTCGGTATGAAGGGACGTGTCCTGGTCGTCGACGACGACACTGCGCTGTCAGAGATGCTTGGCATCGTGCTGCGCGGAGAAGGTTTCGAGCCGTCGTTCTGTGCTGACGGCGACAAAGCGCTGGCCGCTTTTCGAGAGGCCAAGCCGGATCTGGTGCTGCTCGATCTGATGCTGCCCGGGCGTGACGGTATCGACGTCTGCCGGCAGATCAGGGCGGAATCAGGTGTGCCGATCGTGATGCTCACGGCGAAGAGCGACACCGTGGACGTGGTGGTCGGCCTGGAGTCGGGCGCGGACGACTATGTCATCAAGCCGTTCAAGCCCAAGGAGCTGGTGGCGCGGGTGCGGGCGCGGCTGCGGCGGGCCGAGGAGCCCACGCCGGAGCAGCTGACCATAGGCGACCTGGTGATCGACGTGGCCGGCCACTCGGTGAAGCGCGACGGCCAGCCGATCGCGCTCACACCGCTGGAGTTCGACCTGCTGGTCGCGCTGGCCCGCAAGCCGTGGCAGGTGTTCACCCGCGAGGTGCTGCTCGAGCAGGTGTGGGGCTACCGGCATGCGGCCGACACCCGGCTGGTGAATGTGCATGTGCAGCGGCTGCGCTCGAAGGTCGAGCAGGACCCCGAGCGTCCGGAGATCGTCGTGACCGTCCGCGGGGTCGGTTACAAGGCGGGACCGGGCTGAGATGAGCGCGTCGTACGAGCGTGAGCGGCTGGAGAGCCGGCTAGCGGACCCGATGCGCGGTCTGCTGCCGGTGATCCGCTCGTGCGTGCGCTGGGCACGGCGTCCGCTGCAGCCGGCAGCCCGGCTGTGGCGGCGCAATCTCCAGCTGAGGGTGGTGGCCTTCACGCTGCTGATGTCGGTCGGCGTGGTGCTGCTGCTCGGCTTCGTCGTCATCGGCCAGGTGAAGAACGGCCTGCTCGACGCCAAGGAGAAGGCCGCGGAGAACCAGGCCACCGGCGGGTTCTCCATCGCGCAGAATCTGGCGGCCCAGGGCAGTCAGGCGCAGGACGGCTCGGGATCGGGGACGCCGCCCGCACCCGTGGACTCCGGCAACTGGCTCAACGGCCTGGTCGGCCAGTTCGCTAGCGGCGGCAAGGGCGTCTACGGCATCGTCACGCTCAGCCCCGGCGCCGAGGCGGGCGGCGGGCCCGGCGGAGGCAGTGCCGACGCCCGCGGGTCGCGCGGCTCGAACCACGTGCTGCCCTCCAGCATCCCCAAGTCGCTCAGTGACGCCGTCGAGACGCACACCGGCGCCCTCAAGCAGTACACGATGATGCACACCGACGAGGGCACGCCGCCGCGGCCCGCGCTCGCGGTCGGCAAACGCCTCACAGACCCCAACGGCAACACTTTCCAGCTGTATTACATCTTCCCCTTCGACCAGGAGGAGAAGACCCTCGGCCTGGTCAAGGGCACTCTGGCGACGGCCGGCATCTTCGTGGTCGTGCTGCTGGGCGCGATCGCCTGGCTGGTGACCCGGCAGGTGGTCACGCCGGTGCGGATGGCCGCCGGGATCGCCGAGCGGCTCGCGGCGGGCCGGTTGCAGGAGCGGATGCAGGTGACCGGCGAGGACGACATCGCGCGACTCGGTGAGTCGTTCAACAAGATGGCGCAGAATCTGCAGGTCAAGATCCAGCAGTTGGAGGACCTGTCGAGGATGCAGCGCCGCTTCGTCTCCGACGTGTCCCACGAGCTGCGGACCCCGCTGACGACGGTGCGGATGGCGGCGGACGTCATCCATGACGCGCGCACCGACTTCGATCCGGTGACGTCCCGCTCCGCCGAACTGCTGCAGAACCAGCTGGACCGCTTCGAATCGCTGCTGTCCGACCTGCTGGAGATCAGCAGGTTCGACGCGGGCGCGGCGGAGCTGTCGGCGGAGCCGATAGACCTGCGCGACGTCGTGAGGCAGGTGGTCGACGCGGCGGAGCCGCTGGCCGAGCGCAAGGGCAGCCGGGTGCTGATACGCGGCGACGCCCAGCCGGTCATCGCCGAGGCCGACCCCCGCAGGGTCGAGCGGGTGCTGCGCAATCTGCTGGTCAACGCGATCGAGCACGGCGACGGCCGGGATGTGGTCGTACGGCTGGCGACAGCCGACGGCGCCGTCGCGGTCGCGGTGCGGGACTACGGTGTCGGGCTCAAGCCGGGCGAGGCGACCAGGGTGTTCAACAGGTTCTGGCGGGCCGATCCGGCCCGGGCGCGCACCACGGGCGGTACGGGCCTCGGCCTGTCGATCGCGGTGGAGGACGCGCGGCTGCACGGCGGCTGGCTCCAGGCGTGGGGCGAGCCGGGCGGCGGGTCGCAGTTCCGTATGACGCTGCCGCGCACGGCCGGCGACAGCCTGCGCGGATCGCCGATCGCGCTGGAGCCCGACGACTCGCGCCGCAACCGCGCTCTGATCACCTCGGGGCGTCCGGCATCGGCGGCGACGCCGACCGTGCCCGCACCCCGGGCGGGGAGCGCGGGCGGCGCCGCGGCGGGCGGCGGGCAGGGCGCGGACGCGGGGCGGCTGCGGCCGCCGCTCATACCGCCGATGCCCAACGTCGCTCCGATGCGCACGGCGAAGGCCGATCCGGCCGCGCTGCCGGGCAGCGGGGCACGGGTGGTGGAGCGCAGGGAAGCGGCTCGGGAGGACGACGTCTGATGCGTGCGATGGGGGGCCGGGCCCTGCGGGTGTTCAGAGTCGGTGCGCTGCCGCTGGGGGCCGCGCTGCTGCTGGCCGGATGCGCGTCCATGCCGAACGGCGGCGAGGTGCGCAAGGTCGACAACGGCCAGCAGGCGGACGCCGACGCGCGGGTGCGGGTCTTCGGCATCCCGCCGCACCCCGGGGAGAGCGCCGCCGAGATCGTCAGCGGCTTCCTTGAGGCCACCACCAGTGGTGAACCCGACTTCGCCACGGCCAAGAAGTACTTGACCGACGCGCTCGAGCACCGCTGGAATCCGTCGGCCAAGATCACCGTGCTGTCCAACGGCCCGCAGAGCGACGACGGCACGGAGATCGGCCCCAAAGCGACAGGCACCGTGGTCGGGGTGTCGGGCTCCAAGACCGCGCTGGTGGACGCCAAGCACGCCTACAGCCCCGACGAGGGCGCCTTCCACGCCTCGGTCCACCTGGTCAGGCAGGGCAACGAGTGGCGGATCGACAGGCTGGACGACGGCCTGATCCTGTCCGCGTCGGACTTCCAGCGGATATACCACTCCGTGAACATGTACTACTTCGCCGAGCTGGGCCCCGACGGGCAGCGCTCCGGCACCCGGCAGCAGACGCTCGTCGCCGACCCGGTGTATCTGCGCCAGCAGCAGACCGACTCGCTGACCGCCACCGTGGCCACGCTGCTCGGCGGTCCCACGAACTGGCTCGCTCCCGCGGTCGCCACCGCGGCGCCCGCCGGTGCCCGGCTGTACGACAAGGGCCCCGGCCAGGGCGTCACCGTGGACGACTCGCAGCATCTGAAGGTGCGGCTGAGCAAGGAGGCGGACCGTCTGGGGCACGACCAGTGCATGCGGCTGGCCGCGCAGCTCTTCGCCACCGTGCAGGGGCAGGCGTCCGCGAAACTGGCGTCCGCCGAGGTGCAGCGTGCCGACGGCGCCACGATCTGCTCGCTGCTCAGCACCCAGGCGCTCACTCCGATGGACCTGGTCGGGTCCACGGACAAGCGGTATTTCATCGGGTCCGAGCAGCACCAGTTGTACGAACTGGCGGGGGAGGACACGACCGCGACTCCGGTGCGCGGCCCGTTCGGCTCGGCCAAGGCGGATCTGGCGTCGGTCGCGGTGCGGCGCGACGGTGGGATGGCCGCGGGGGTGAAGGCCGACGGCCACCTGGTGGTCGGCTCGTTCGCGGAAGGCGACTCCCTCCGGACGTCGGAGCTGACCAGTTCCGCGCAGAGCCCGAAGAACGGGCTGAGTGCGCCGAGCTGGGACGGACTGAACGACCTGTGGGTGGCCGACCGGAGCCCGGCGGTCTCCCGGCTGTACGTGCTGCCCGACGGCACGGGCGCGCCCGTGCCGGTGGAGGTGCCGGACCTCGACGGGCGGGTCGAGTCGCTGCGGGTCGCCTCCGACGGGGTGCGGATCGTCCTGGTCGAGGACGAGGGCGGGGTCAAGACCTTGCAGCTCGGCCTGATCCAGCGGGGCGGCACCCTGGAGAAGCCGCAGTTCAGCGTGCTGCATCTGCGTAATCTCACGCCTGCCGGGGAGAGCGTGAGCTCGGTGTCGTGGGCGGGCGCCAGCCGGCTGGTGATGCTGGGCAGCGACATCGGCGGGGGCGGGCAGCAGATCCAGTACGTGAGCACCGACGGATCCGTGGCGCCCGCGCTGGAGAGCATCGGCGAGGCGGTGTCGGTCGCGGCCTCCGAGGACCCCACCAGGCCGCTGCTCGCCTCCTACAACGGCAGCGTCTACTGGCTGCCCGACGACTCGAACTGGAAGAAGGTCACCCAGAAGGGCGGCAGCCCGGTCTACCCGGGCTGACCGGGGCCGCTCCTCACCGGGGCGCTGGTGTGCCGGGCAGCCGGTCCATCGCCGGCACTGTGGCGTCTTCCGCGTATCCGGCCGGGCTTGTCAGGTGCCTGACCCGAGTTGTCCACAGCCACCGAACGAGTGACTGGCAGCCGCCGGCTCGCAGCGGCCACAGTGGAGGCATGCGGGGCTGGTGGCGGGAGATCGCCGGGCTGGTGCTGCCGGTGGACTGCGCGGGCTGCGGGCGTCCGCGTACGGAGTTGTGCGAGCGGTGCCGGGGGCTGCTGGGCGGCGCGTCCTCGGTGCGGCGGGTGCGTCCGACACCGGAGCCGCCCGGTCTGCCGCCGGTCTATGCGACGGGGCGGTACGGCGACGAGGTGCGGGCGGTGCTCCTCGCGCACAAGGAGAGGGGCGCGCTGGGCCTGGCCCGGCCGCTGGGAACGGCCCTTGCGGCGGCTGTACGGCCGCTTGGCGTCGCGGGGACGGTGCTGCTGGTGCCGGTGCCCTCAGCGCGGCGGGCAGTGGCGCGGAGGGGCCATGACGCCACAGCACGGATGGCCCGTGCTGCGGCAGCGGCACTGCGCCGCACGGGGACGCCGGCGAGGGCGGTGGCCCTGTTGCGGCAGCGGCGGGCGGTCGCCGACCAGTCCGGCCTGGACGCGGCCGGACGGGCGGCGAACCTGTCCGGTGCGGTGGAGGCGGTCGGCGGCTGTGCGGCGCTGCTGTCGGTCGCCGAGGTGGTGCTGGTGGACGACCTGATGACCACCGGGACGTCACTGAGCGTGGCGGCGCGGGCCGTCTCGGTGGCGGGAGGGAGAGTGGCGGGAGCGGCGGTCGTGGCGGGGCCGGATGGCCCGGAAATCCACCCGGGCGGGCATCGTCGCAGGTGAAGAGGGGCGGTTTTCACCCGAACGGAGGGAGCGCGGCGCTGGGGATGCCGACTTCCGCACTCCGGGACTATGTTCGGGGGAGAGGGAAGGGAACACCATGGGGTGTTGATCTTCCCAGTGGGGCAGGAGGAGGTGAAAGCCGCAGCTTCGCGGTTCCCGGTGAGCCCGGGATGCGGAGCGGCAGCCGACGCAGCGCCGGACGGGTGGCACCCGGGCCGGCCTCAGCGAAAGGGATCGCCACCGGTCAGCCGGGGCGGTCCGGGAACGGAGTTCTGCGTGGACATCGTCGTCAAGGGCCGCAAGACCGAGGTGCCTGAGCGGTTCCGGAAGCACGTGGCCGAGAAGCTGGACAAGATCCAGAAGCTCGACGGCAAGGTGATCAGCCTCGACGTCGAGGTGTCCAAGGAGCTCAACCCGCGGCAGGCGGACCGTTCAGACCGGGTGGAGATCACGCTCAACACCCGGGGCCCGGTGGTCCGGGCGGAAGCGGCAGCGGCCGACCCGTATGCCGCCCTGGACGTCGCGGTGACGAAACTGGAGGCGCGGCTCCGCAAGGCCGCGAGCAAGCGCCACACCCGCAGGGGAAACGGCCGGATCCCGGCCGCGGACGTAGCCTCCGCCGTCCCGGACGCGGCGTACATGAACGCGGAGGGCGAGGTGGTCGGCGACCCGTCGAGCGACGGTGTGCCGACCAAGCGGATGGGCCCGTTGGAGGTGCGCGGCGAAGGGCCGCTGGTGGTCAGGGAGAAGACGCACGCGGCCGCGCCGATGGCGCTCGACCAGGCGCTGTACGAGATGGAGCTGGTGGGGCACGACTTCTATCTGTTCGTCGACGCCGACACCAAGCAGCCGAGCGTGGTCTACCGGCGGCACGGCTACGACTACGGCGTGATCCATCTCAACGCGGACGAGGCGGGAGCGGAGGCTCCGGCCGGCGCCGGCGGGGCGCTGGCCCGCTGAGCGCTGCCCCGGCCTGTTGATCGGCCCGCCGGAAGACAGGCGGACGCCCTTGGTGCCCCATGGTTCGCTGTGGGGCACCACGGCGCCGGGACGTGAAATGCTGGACCGGAAGTGGTGAACTCTGGTCTGAGGGGGAGGATCTGATGCCGGACTTCGCGCACCGGGCTGCCGGCGGGAGCAGGCCCGGCCCCTACGAAGGACCGGACGATCCGGCCGGGCCGGCGCCGGTCGAGCCGATCCGGGTGCTGGTGGTGGACGACCACGCGCTCTTCCGCCGGGGTCTGGAGATCGTGCTGGCGCAGGAGGAGGACATCCAGGTCGTCGGCGAGGCCGGGGACGGGGCGGAAGCGGTGGACAAGGCGGCCGACCTGCTGCCCGACATCGTGCTGATGGATGTGCGGATGCCGCGCCGCGGCGGTATCGAGGCCTGTACCTCCATCAAGGAGGTGGCACCGAGCGCCAAGATCATCATGTTGACCATAAGCGATGAGGAAGCCGACCTCTACGAGGCGATCAAGGCCGGGGCGACCGGTTATCTGCTCAAGGAGATTTCCACCGACGAGGTGGCCACCGCGATCCGCGCGGTCGCGGACGGGCAGTCGCAGATCAGCCCGTCGATGGCGTCCAAGCTGCTGACCGAGTTCAAGTCGATGATCCAGCGCACCGACGAGCGGCGGCTGGTGCCCGCCCCCAAGCTCACCGACCGGGAGCTGGAGGTGCTCAAGCTGGTGGCCACCGGGCTGAACAACCGGGACATAGCCAAGCAGCTCTTCATCAGCGAGAACACGGTGAAGAACCATGTGCGCAACATCCTGGAGAAGCTGCAGCTGCACTCCAGGATGGAGGCCGTGGTCTACGCGATGCGCGAGAAGATCCTCGAGATCCGCTGACCCCGGCGCCCCGACGGGCGCCCCGCGGGGCTAGCGGCGGTCGTGGGAGCGCTTGACCGCGGTGACCAGCGGTTCGCGCAGGGTCTCCGGGAGCACCCGCTCGACACGAGCCTCCTCGCAGCCGACCCAGCCGGCCGCCTCCGCGATGGCGTCGGCGGCGGGCTGCACTGCCTTGTGGCTGTCCAGCGTCACCTGCCGGGCGACCAGCGTCCTGCCCTCCCTGGCCGGGTCGACCCGGCCCACCAGCCGGCCGCCGGCCAGCAGCGGCATGGCGAAATAGCCGTGGATCCGCTTGGGCTTGGGCGTGTAGGCCTCCAGCCGGTGGGTGAAGCCGAAGATGCGCTCGGTGCGCGGCCGGTCCCAGATCAGCGAGTCGAAGGGCGACAGCAGCGTCGTACGGTGCCGGCCGCGCGGCTCGCTCGCCAGCGCCGCCGGGTCGGCCCAGGCCGGCTTCCCCCAGCCCTCGACCTCGACCGGGACCAGGCCGGTGTCGGCGATCACCGCGGCGACCTGCTCGCCCTTGAGCCGGTGGTAGTCCGCCAGGTCGGCGCGGGTGGCGACCCCCATGGCGGCACCGGCCTGGGCGACCAGCCGCCGCATGCACTCGGCGTCGTCGATGTCGTCGTGCAGCAGCGCGTCGGGCACGGCGCGCTCCGCCAGGTCGTAGACCCGCTTCCAGCTGCGCCGCCGGGTGCAGACCACCTCGCCGGTGTCCAGCAGCCACTCCACGGCGATCTTCGTCTCGGACCAGTCCCACCACGGTCCGCCGTTCTTCGCGCCGCCCAATTCGGTGGACGTCAGCGGTCCGTCGACGCGCAGCCGGTCGAGCACGGTGGCGCAGGACCGCTCGGCGTCGGCCAGCACATGCCAGCGGTGGCCGCGCGCCCGCCGGGCCCGCCGCCGGAAGGCGAAGTGCGGCCACTCCTCGATGGGCAGGATGCAGGCGGCGTGCGACCAGTATTCGAAGGCGTGGTCGTCCGACCAGTACGCCTGCTCCACCGCCTCCCTGCCGACCGCGCCCAGCCGCGCGTAAGGGATCAGCTCGTGCGACCGGGCCAGCACCGAGATCGTGTCGAGCTGCACGGCGCCGAGCGAGCGCAGCACCCCGCGGGTGCCGGCCCGCCGGTCGGGGGCGCCGAGGAACCCCTGGGCGCGCAGGGCGATCCTGCGGGCCTCGTCGGCGGACAAGGTGAGCTGGTGCGGCGGCAGCGCTGTCATGGCCGCAAGCGTAGGACGCCCCACTGACAATCGGTGCTGACCTGCGAGAACCGCGGTCCCGGCGGGATCAGTCGACAGGCCGATCGGAGCCGTCCGGCGGATACGGCAGATACGGGGTCGCCGACTCCCGGCCCCAGTCCGAGGGCAGCAGCGCCGCGCTCCAGGTGTCGCGCCGGACGCCGCGGTGCACGATCTTCGCCCGCAGGGTGCCCTCCATGACGAAGCCGATGCGGAGCGCCACCGCGCGGGAGCCCTCGTTCCCGGCCTCCGCGAACCATTCGACCCGCTCCACGCCCAGCGCCCCGAAGGCCCACTCGCACACCGCCCGGCCCGCCTCGGCCGTGTAGCCCTTGCCGCGCTGCTCCTTCACCGTCCAGTAGCCCAGCTCCGCCTGCCGGCCGGGCTCGGGCAGCTGCCCGAGCCTGAGCAGTCCCATCGAGCTGACCAGGGCGCCGTCCTCACGGGTGAAGACGCCGAAGTTGTACAGGGTGTCGTCCCGCCAGCCCTGGGCGGAGATCCGTTCGACGAAATCCGCCGCGTTCTCGCGGGTGTAGGGCGAGGGGACGGACGTCCAGCGCGGAATCTCCGGGTCCTGGCAGGCGGCCAGCACCGCGTCGGTGTCGCGGGGCTCCAGCGGGCGCAGCAGCAGGCGTCCGGTGGTCAAAGTGACGGGATCCATGGCTCGGCAACACCTTCCGCGGGGGGACGCAGCTGGGGACAAAGGACGTGCGGCCGAGTATTGCGGAGCCTCTGCGACCCCGGAAAACCGTTTTGCCGACGCCGGGCCTCCCGGCCCGCTGGTCTCCTCGCTTACGATGGCCGTTGCAGCAGGGCCGAGGCAGACAGAAAACCCCGCTGTGCCCCGCGCGGCAACCGCGCCAGGCCCGACCGGCAAGGAGCCAGCCTACGTGTCCGTCATCAACAAGCTCATGCGTGCAGGCGAAGGCAAGATCCTGCGCAAACTGCACCGCATCGCGGACCAGGTCAATTCCATCGAAGAGGACTTCGAGAGCCTTTCCGATGCCGAGCTGCGGGCACTCACCGACGAGTACAAGGAGCGGTACGAGAACGGCGAGACCCTCGACGACCTGCTGCCCGAGGCGTTCGCGACGGTCCGCGAGGCGGCCAGGCGCGTTCTGGGACAGCGGCACTACGACGTGCAGTTGATGGGCGGCGCGGCCCTGCACCTGGGCTATGTCGCCGAGATGCGCACCGGTGAGGGCAAGACGCTGGTCGGCACGCTGCCCGCGTATCTGAACGCGCTGTCCGGCAAGGGCGTGCACCTGATCACCGTCAACGACTACCTCGCCGAGCGCGACTCGGAGTGGATGGGCCGGGTGCACAAATTCCTCGGCCTCGAAGTCGGCTGCATCCTGGCCAACATGTCGCCCGCCGAGCGCCGGGCGCAGTACGCGTGCGACATCACGTACGGCACCAACAACGAGTTCGGCTTCGACTACCTGCGCGACAACATGGCCTGGTCCAAGGACGAGCTCGTACAGCGCGGCCACAACTTCGCGATCGTCGACGAGGTCGACTCGATCCTGGTGGACGAGGCGCGTACGCCGCTGATCATCTCCGGGCCCGCCGACCAGGCGACCAAGTGGTACAGCGACTTCGCGCGGCTGGTGCGCCGGCTCAACCGCGGCGAGGCCGGCAGCCTCGGCAAGGAGGAGACCGGCGACTACGACGTGGACGAGAAGAAGCGCACCGTCGCGATCCACGAGTCCGGTGTCGGCAAGGTCGAGGACTGGCTGGGCATCGACAACCTGTACGAGTCGGTCAACACCCCGCTCGTCGGTTACCTGAACAACGCCATCAAGGCCAAGGAGCTCTACAAGAACGACAAGGACTACGTCGTCATGGACGGCGAAGTCATGATCGTCGACGAGCACACCGGCCGTATCCTCGCCGGCCGCCGCTACAACGAGGGCATGCACCAGGCGATCGAGGCGAAGGAAGGGGTGGACATCAAGGACGAGAACCAGACGCTCGCCACGATCACCCTGCAGAACTTCTTCCGCCTGTACGACAAGCTGTCCGGAATGACCGGTACGGCCATGACCGAGGCCGCCGAGTTCCACCAGATCTACAAGCTCGGCGTGGTCCCGATCCCGACCAACCGGCCGCTGGCCCGGATGGACAAGCCGGACCTGATCTACCGCACGGAAGAGGCGAAGTTCGCCGCCGTGGTCGAGGACATCGTCGAGAAGCACGAGAAGGGCCAGCCGGTGCTGGTCGGCACCGTGTCGGTCGAGAAGTCCGAGTACCTGTCGGCGCAGCTGTCCAAGCGCGGTGTGCCGCACGAGGTGCTGAACGCCAAGCAGCACGACCGTGAGGCGTCGATCGTCGCCCAGGCCGGCCGCAAGGGCGCGGTCACCGTGGCGACGAACATGGCCGGCCGCGGTACGGACATCAAGCTCGGCGGCAATCCCGACGACCTCGCCGAGGCGGAGCTGCGGCAGCGCGGTCTTGACCCGCTGGAGCACGTCGAGGAGTGGGCCGCGGCCCTTCCCGCGGCGCTGGAGCGCGCCGAGGAGGCGGTCAAGGCCGAGCACGAGGAGGTCGTCGACCTCGGCGGGCTGTACGTGCTGGGCACCGAGCGGCACGAGTCGCGCCGCATCGACAACCAGCTGCGCGGCCGCTCCGGCCGGCAGGGCGACCCGGGCGAGTCCCGCTTCTACCTGTCCCTGGGCGACGACCTGATGCGGCTGTTCAAGGCGCAGATGGTCGAGCGCGTGATGTCGATGGCCAACGTGCCCGACGATGTGCCGATCGAGAACAAGATGGTCACCCGCGCCATCGCCTCGGCCCAGTCGCAGGTCGAGCAGCAGAACTTCGAGATCCGCAAGAACGTCCTGAAGTACGACGAGGTGCTCAACCGGCAGCGCGAGGTCATCTACGGCGAGCGCCGCCGCGTGCTGGAGGGCGAGGACCTGCACGAGCAGGTGCAGCACTTCATGGACGACACCATCGACGCCTACATCGACGCGGAGACCCGGGAGGGCTTCGCCGAGGACTGGGACCTGGACCGGCTGTGGGGCGCCTTCAAGCAGCTCTACCCGGCCAAGGCGACGATCGACGAGCTGGAGGAGGAGGCCGGCGACCGCGCCGGCATCACCGCCGAGTTCATCGCGGAGACCGTCAAGGACGACATCCACGAGCAGTACGCCGAGCGCGAGAAGCAGCTCACCGAGGACGTCATGCGCGAGCTGGAGCGGCGCGTGGTGCTCTCTGTGCTCGACCGCAAGTGGCGTGAGCACCTCTACGAGATGGACTACCTCCAGGAGGGCATCGGGCTGCGTGCGATGGCGCAGCGCGACCCGCTGGTGGAATACCAGCGCGAGGGCTTCGACATGTTCACGGCCATGATGGACGGGATCAAGGAGGAGTCCGTCGGCTACCTGTTCAACCTGGAGGTCCAGGTCGAGCAGCAGGTCGAGGAGGTGCCGGTGATGGCCGACGCCGAGGTGCAGGACGCGCCGCCGTCGCTGGCCAAGGACCGCCCGGAGATCCGCGCCAAGGGCCTGGACGCGCCCAAGCGGGCCGACCGGCTGCACTTCTCCGCGCCGACGGTCGACGGCGAGGGCGGTGTCGTCGAGGGCGACTTCGCGGGCGAGCCGGCGGACGCCGCCGAGGGCGAAGAGGTCGGCCAGACGCGCGCCGAGCGCCGCAAGGCCGCCAAGGGCGGCCGCCGCCGCAAGAAGTAGCGCCACGGCCCGCAGCAGGGCGTGTGAGAACCGGCCGGGGGCCGGACCGGGAACGGTCCGGCCCCCGGCCGCGTCATGCCGCCGCGCACTGCCTGGTGGGTCGCGGCCGTCCGGTCCCCGGTCACCTGGCGGCGACCGCGGTGCAGTGCCAGCGCTCGGGGCCGTAGCCGGAGGTCGCCCGAACGCCGCCGGACTCCAGGCGGAAGGCCAGCGCGCGGAAGACGTCCCGGTCCAGGCACACCACGGCGCACACTTCGAGCGCCCCGCGGTAGGTGCGGTAGGAATGGCAGCGGTACACGAAAGGGGTACGCCCGCGGTTGCCGCGGGGGCGCCAGTCGGCCCGCTGGGCGTGCAGCTCCCACAGCTGCTGGTACGCCTCGTCCCTGACCTTGCCGGCCAGCATCGTCAGCGGCTGCCGCCCGGTCAGCACGTCGAGCAGCCGGCCGGCGAACCAGTCGTGCGCCGACATCGGGCCGAGGGCCCCGGCCGGCGTCCTGGCCACCTGCGGCCGCCCCGCGGGACGGCGGCTGTCCCGGCGTCCCGGCGGCGCCGCCCCCGCACCTCCCGGCCTGCGCGGCGGCAAGGGCGCGGACGGCGGCACGTGGCCGGGCAGGCGCTTGCGCCGGGGGTCCGGGGCGGCTCCGGAAGAGGGTGCGGCGGGTGGCTGCGGTGGCTGCACGAGTGGCTCCCCAAGATCGCTACTGGCTGGTAGTCAGGTTCTAGGGGCGGCCGCCGGAGACAGGCAAACCTGGTGGGCGCTGTTCGAAGGCGCCGTGGAATTCACCTATCAGGATGGTTGCGCACGTATGCTTCACGCCATGCGCGTCTATATTCCGACGACCCTGGCGGGACTGGCCGAGGCGTACAAGGCGGGCGAGGTGGGCCCCCTGCCGCTCGACGCCTTCGCGGTCACGCCGAGCCTGCGCGAGTGGTATGTCTCCGACGACATAGAGGAACTCGAGTACGCGGCGCTGAACCGGGCCGCCCAGGCGTCGCTCCGGCTGCTCGCGGTTCACCCGGATGTGGCACGCCGCCGCACGGTCATCGCGGTGGACGTCCCCGACGCCGCGGTCCGTTTCGACCCGGACCGCGCGCTCGATCCGGCCGCGCTCGGCGAGGTCCGGCTCTCCCAGCGGGTGCCGCTGTCCGAGGCCGCCGCGGTCCACCTGGACGCCGACGACGCCGAGCCCGACGTGGCCGCCGCGGCCGCCGCGCTGGGCGCTGCGGACGCCGGCGACGACGACGCGCAGTTCACGGTCGACGGCGCCGAGGACCACGAGCTGCTCTGGTACGCCACCCAGGAGATCCCCAATCTGATCGGCTGATCGACCGATACGCCGATCGCCGTACCGTCACACTGCGAGCCGAGTTATCCACAGGCCGCAGAACGTCTTGACCTCCCACGCGAGTACGGTTCTTTCCATGAGCACGCATCTCGTGTGGGACTGGAACGGCACCCTTTTCCACGACATCGACGCGGTGATCGAGGCCACGAACGCCTCCTTCGCCGAACTCGGCCTGCCGCCGATCACCCTCGACCGCTACCGCGAGCTGTACTGCGTGCCCGTGCCCCGGTTCTACGAGCGGCTGATCGGCCGGCTGCCGTCGGACGCCGAATGGGAGGTCATGGACGCGGCCTTCCACCGGCACTACTGGGCGCTGGCCGACGGCTGCCGGCTCGCCGACGGCGCCGCCGACCTGCTGGCCGCCCGGCGGGCCGCGGGGCTCACCCAGTCGCTGTGCTCGCTCGCCCCGCACGCGCAGCTGGTGCCGATCGTGGCCGCGCACGGCATCACCGACCACTTCCTGCGGGTCGACGGCCGCAAGGACACCTCGACGGCGGGCAAGGCCGCCCAGATGGTCCGCCACCTGGAGTCCCTCGGCACGATCGACCCGCGCCAGGTCGTGGTGATCGGCGACGCGCTGGACGACGCGGCCGCCGCCGCGCACGTCGGGGCGCGAGCCGTGCTCTACACCGGCGGGTCGCACAGCAGGACGGCCCTGGAGTCCGCGGGGGTGCCGGTGGTGGACAGCCTCGCCGAGGCCGTCGAGCAGGCCGAGCGAATAGCTTCCTGACGGATCGCCGTCCCGGTTCCGCGTGCGTTCCCGGCCGGTTCCTGTCCATTCGGGCCAAAGGCGTCTGGTGCATTTGTACGAAGACGTCTCCTGACAGCCACCCCGGACGGGGCGATAGCCTGGACGCCGTGATCAACGTTGATCCGTTCTCCCGGGGCAGACTCGTGCCGACGGGCACGGCGAACCCCCTTTTCGGCATAGCGTCGTCCCGTAGCGGAAACCCCGCGTCGCGGTGCGTCGTGCCACCCACCGACGTCACGCAATGGCGCGCGACAGGAGTCAGAGGACATGCAGACCAAGCTGGACGAAACCAAGGCCGAGCGGCTGGAACAGGCAGCGCGGGTCGGTGAGAACAGCCAGAAGGGGAAACTGCCGGGGCAAGGCCTCGACAAAGAGGCGCTGACCGCGTTTCTCCAGCGGTACTACCTGCACAGCGCGCCGGAAGACGTGGTCGACCGTGATCCGGACGACATCTTCGGTGCCGCGCTGTCCCATTACCGGCTCGCCGAGGTACGCCCGCAGGGCACCGCGAACGTGCGGGTGTTCACCCCGAGCGTCGAGGAGAACGGCTGGCAGTGCAGCCACACCGTCGTCGAGGTGGTCACCGACGACATGCCCTTCCTGGTGGACTCGGTGACCAACGCGCTGACGCAGGCCAACCGGGCGATCCATGTGGTGGTCCACCCGCAGTTCACCGTCCGCCGGGACGTCACGGGCAAGCTGCAGGAAGTCATGGCCACCGTCCCCGAGGGCGCGGACGGCACGCTGCCGCACGACATGCTGATCGAGTCCTGGATCCACGTCGAGATCGACCGGGAGACCGACCGGGCCGACCTCAAGGAGATCACCGCCGACCTGCGCCGGGTGCTGTCCGACGTGCGCGAGTCCGTCGAGGACTGGACGAAGATGCGGCAGGCCGCGCAGTCCATCGCCGACGAGCTGGCCGCCGCCCCGCCGCCGCTGCCCGCCCAGGAGACCGGCGAGGCCCTCGAACTGCTGCGCTGGCTCGACGGCGACCACTTCACCTACCTCGGCTACCGCGAGTACGCGCTGACCACCGAGACCGCGGAGGACGGCAGCCCGGAGGACGTGCTGGTCGCCGTGCCCGGCACCGGCCTCGGCATCCTGCGCTCCGACCCGCAGCACCCGCACAGCGACTCCACCCACCCGGGGCATCCCAATTCCCCGTCGTTCAGCCGGCTGCCCGCCGACGCGCGGGCCAAGGCCAGGGAGCACAAGCTGCTCGTCCTGACCAAGGCCAACAGCCGCTCCACCGTCCACCGGCCGTCGTATCTCGACTACGTCGGGGTGAAGAAATTCGACGCCGACGGCAATGTCGTCGGCGAGCGGCGCTTCCTCGGGCTGTTCTCGTCGGCCGCCTACACCGAGTCGGTGCGCCGGGTGCCGGTGGTCCGCCGCAAGGTCGAGGAGGTGCTCGAAGGGGCCGGCTTCTCCGCCGACAGCCACGACGGCCGCGACCTGCTGCAGATCCTGGAGACCTACCCCCGCGACGAGCTGTTCCAGACCCCGGTCGACGAGCTGCGGTCCATCGCCACCAGCGTGCTGTACCTCCAGGAGCGCCGCAAGCTGCGGCTCTTCCTGCGGCAGGACGAATACGGCCGCTACTTCTCCGCGCTGGTGTATCTGCCGCGGGACCGCTACACGACCGCCGTGCGGCTGCGGCTGACCAACATCCTCCAGGATGAGCTGGGCGGCCACAGCGTCGACTTCACCGCGTGGAACACCGAATCGGTGCTGTCCAGGCTGCACTTCGTGATCCGCATCGACCCGGGCGGCTCGCTGCGGGAGCTGGACGACGCCGACGTCGAGCGCATCGAGAGCCGGCTGTCGGACGCCACCCGCTCCTGGGCCGACGGCTTCGCCGAGGCGCTGACCGCGGAATGCGGCGAGGAGCGCTCCGCCGAGCTGGTCCGCCGCTACGGGCAGGCCTTCCCCGACGGCTACCGCGCCGACTTCCCGCCGCGGGTGGCGGTCGCCGACCTCCAGCACTTCGAGGAGCTGGGCGCGGACGACTTCACCCTCAGCCTGTACGAGCCGGTCGGCGCCGCACCCGAGGAGCGGCGGTTCAAGATCTACCGCACCGGGGCGCCGGTGTCGCTGTCCGCCGTGCTGCCGGTGCTGCAGCGGCTCGGCGTCGAGGTGGTGGACGAACGGCCCTACGAGCTGCACCGCTCCGACAAGTCCAGGGTCTGGGTCTACGACTTCGGGCTGCGGCTCGACCCGGCGCTCGGTGACCTCGGTGACGACGCCCGGGGGCGCTTCCAGGAGGCCTTCGCCGCCACCTGGACCGACCGGGCGGAGAACGACGGCTTCAACTCCCTGGTGCTGCGGGCCGGCCTGGACTGGCGGCAGGCCATGGTGCTGCGCGCGTATGCCAAATACCTGCGGCAGGCGGGGTCCACCTTCAGCCAGGACTACATGGAGGACACCCTCAGGACCAACGTCCACACCACCCGGCTGCTGGTCAACCTCTTCCAGGCCCGGCTCTCGCCCGACCACCAGCGGGCCGGCAGCGAGCTGACCGACGGCATCCTGGAGGAGCTGGACGGCGCCCTCGACCAGGTCGCCAGCCTGGACGAGGACCGCATCCTGCGGTCCTTCCTCAGCCTGATCAAGGCGACCCTGCGCACCAACTACTTCCAGCGCGCGCAGGACGGGCAGCCGCACCGCTACCTGTCGATGAAGTTCGACCCGCAGGCCATCCCCGAACTGCCCGCGCCACGGCCCGCGTACGAGATCTGGGTGTATTCGCCGCGGGTCGAGGGCGTGCACCTGCGGTTCGGCAAGGTCGCCCGCGGCGGGCTGCGCTGGTCCGACCGGCGGGAGGACTTCCGCACCGAGGTGCTCGGCCTGGTCAAGGCGCAGATGGTGAAGAACACGGTGATCGTGCCGGTCGGCGCGAAGGGCGGCTTCGTCGGCAAGCGGCTGCCCGACCCGGCCGCCGACCGTGACGCGTGGCTCGCGGAGGGCATCGACTGCTACAAGACCTTCATCTCCGGGCTGCTCGACATCACCGACAACCTGGTGGCCGGCGAGGTCGTCCCGCCGCGCGACGTGGTCAGGCACGACGGGGACGACACCTACCTGGTGGTCGCCGCCGACAAGGGCACCGCGTCGTTCTCCGACATCGCCAACGAGGTCGCCGTCTCGTACGGCTTCTGGCTCGGTGACGCCTTCGCCTCCGGCGGCTCGGTCGGCTACGACCACAAGAAGATGGCCATCACCTCCTCCGGCGCCTGGGAGTCGGTGAAGCGGCACTTCCGCGAGACGGGCCACAACACCCAGGAAGAGGACTTCACCGTCGTCGGCATCGGCGACATGTCCGGTGACGTCTTCGGCAACGGGATGCTGCTGTCCGAGCACATCAAGCTGGTGGCCGCCTTCGACCACCGGCACATCTTCCTCGACCCCAAGCCGGACCCGGCGGCCTCCTACGCCGAGCGGCGGCGGCTGTTCGACATGCCGCGCAGCAGTTGGGCCGACTACGACACCTCGCTGATCTCCCCCGGCGGCGGGATCTACCCCAGGACGGCCAAGTCGATCCCGGTCAACGCGCAGGTGCGCGCGGCACTGGGCATCGCGGCGGGAGCGGTCAAGATCACCCCGGCCGAGCTGATGAAGGCCATCCTGCAGGCCCCGGTCGACCTGCTGTGGAACGGCGGCATCGGCACCTACGTCAAGGCGTCCACCGAGACCAACCTGGACGTCGGCGACAAGGCCAACGACGCGATCCGCATCGACGGTTCGCAGCTGCGGGTCAAGGTGGTCGGCGAGGGCGGCAACCTGGGCTTCACGCAGCTGGGCCGGATCGAATTCGCCCGCTCCGGCGGCCCGGAGGGCGAGGGCGGCCGCATCAACACCGACGCGATCGACAACAGCGCCGGGGTGGACGCCTCCGACCACGAGGTCAACATCAAGATCCTGCTCAACAGCGTGGTGGCCGAGGGCGACCTGACGGTCAAGCAGCGCAACACGCTGCTGGCCGAGATGACCCACGAGGTCGGCAACCTGGTGCTGCGCAACAACTACGCGCAGAATGTCGCGCTCGGCAACAGCATGGCGCAGTCCGACAGCCTGCTGCACGCCCACCAGCGCTTCATCCGCAGGCTGGTGCGCGACGGGCACCTGGACCGGGCGCTGGAGTTCCTGCCCACCGACCGGCAGATCCGCGAACGGCTCAGCGCGGGACAGGGCCTCAGCCAGCCGGAGATGGCGGTGATCCTCGCCTACGCCAAGATCACCGCGGCCGAGGAGCTCATCCACACCGGGCTGCCCGACGATCCGTATCTGCGCGGGCTGCTGCACGCGTACTTCCCCGTGCCGCTGCGGGAGCGGTTCGCACCGCAGATCAACGCCCACGCCCTGCACCGCGAGATCGTCACCACCGTGCTGGTCAACGACACGGTCAACACCGGCGGCACGACCTTCCTGCACCGCTTCAGGGAGGAGATCGGCGCGACCACCGAGGAGATCGTCAGGGCGCACACCGCGGCCCGCGCGATCTTCGGGCTCGGCGCGATCTGGGACGAGGTCGAGGCGCTGGACAACACGGTCGACGCGGCCGTGCAGACCCGGATCCGGCTGCACTCGCGTCGGCTGGTCGAGCGCGCCACCCGCTGGCTGCTCAACAACCGGCTGCAGCCGCTGCAGATCGCCGAGACCATCGAGGACTTCACCGACGGTGTGGCCGTGGTGTGGGCGCAGCTGCCGAAGCTGCTGCGGGGCGCGGACCTGGAATGGTACGAGTCGCTGCACGACGAGCTGATCGCCGGCGGGGTGCCCGAGGCCCTGGCCATCCGGGTCGCCGGCTTCTCCTCCGCCTTCCCGGCGCTGGACATCGTGGAGGTCGCCCACCGCAGCGGCAAGGAGCCGCTGGACGTGGCCGAAATCTACTTCGACCTCGCCGACCGGCTGCAGATCACCCAGCTGCTCGACCGGATCATCCTGCTGCCGCGCGCCGACCGCTGGCAGTCGATGGCTCGGGCCGCGATCCGCGAGGACCTCTTCGCGGCGCACGCGGCGCTGACCGCGGACGTGCTGGCGGCCGGCGACGACCTGGCCACACCGGAGCAGCGTTACCACGCCTGGGAGGAGCAGAATTCCGGCCTGATCGGGCGGGCGCGGACGACACTGGAGGAGATCCAGGGGGCCGAGGAATTCGACCTGGCGAGCCTGTCGGTGGCGATGCGGACCTTCAGGACGCTGCTGCGCACCCACCGCTGAGCCCGCGGTCCGCCCGGCCGCCGGGGGGTCAGGACGTGCCGCCGCCCGGAATCGTCCAGAGGGTGAGCAGGCCGGTGTAGACGGGGGTCTTGTAGAAGTTCGCCGTCGGCTCGGTCTTGGTGATCGTCCACATGGCCAGATGGCCCTCGGCGGTCACCATGCAGAGCCGGTCACCGACCTGGAGCAGCGCGTTGGAGCCGACCAGGTCCTGGGCGCCGACCTGGGTCGGCAGCGGGGCGGACTCGGCGGCGCTCTTGCAGTCCGCGGGCTGGTCGGTCGGGGACTTGCCCGCGGGGGTGTCGAAGGTCAGATAGTCGTCGCCGTAGGTGAACTCGACCTGGCGGTTTTCGAGGGTGTGCTGCGGGTCGACCTTCGGCTGGTCCAGGTCCACGTCGGGGCCGGAGTCCAGGCTGTTGGGCGGCCGGACGGTGAGCGGGTGGTCCTGGAAGACCACCGTGTAGTCCCCCGGGCCGGCGCCGGTCGGGTCGGCGGCCGGGGTGGTGTCCGTCGGCGCGTTCGAGGGGGTGTGCCGCTGGTCCGGCGCCTGCGAGGCGGGAGCCGAGGGGCCGCCCGAGGAGGTGCCCTTCGAGGAGGCGCCGTCGTTGTCGCTGTGCCGGGTGAAGGTGTAGGTCAGCGCCACCGCCAGCACCACGGCGAGGACGCCGCTGCCGATATAGAGCACCTTCTGCCTCCGGCCGACGGGCCGGCCACCGCCCGGGGCGGGCGCGGGAGTCGCGGCGGGCGCCGGGTGCTGCGGGGTGCCGGGCGGCTGCCAGGACGAGGTCCCGGCCGGGTAGGCGGACGTCAGCGGTGCCGTCCCCGGGCCCTGCCCCGGGCCTTGACCCTGGCCCTGACCCGGGCCTTGACCCGGGCCCGCGTGCGGCGGGGCGGCCCCGAAGGCCCCGGTGGGCGCGGCCGGCGCTGCCGGCGCTGCCGGTGCGGCCGGCGGGATCTCGGGCACCGTCACCGGTATGCCAGGGGTGCCGGAGGCCGGCGGGACCGGGGGCCTCGGCGGTATGGGGGCGGCGGCCGGTGCCGCGTTGGGAGCGGACTCCGGCTCCAGGGGCAGCTTGGCCGCCGCCTCGCGCCGTACGATCTCCGCGGCCACCGGCTCCGGCAGCCAGCCCGCCACATCCCGCAGCGGGCGGCCGGCCGCACGGGCGCAGGACTCGGCCAGTTCCTCGGGCGAGGGGCGGGCGTCGGGGTCGGCGGTGAGGCAGCGCTCCAGCAGTTCGCGCAGCGGCTCGGGATACGAGCTGAGGTCGGGCGGCCGTATCGCGGTGTTGGCGATCTGCGCGGCCAGCGTGATCGCGCCCGCCTCGCCGTACGGGTGCCGCCCGGTGGCGGCGACCGCCGCGATCAGGCCGAGCGAGAAGACGTCGGTGGCCGGGGTGAGGGCGAGCCCGTTGGCGTGCTCGGGCGACATGAACTGCGGGGTGCCGATCAGTCCGCCGCTGCGGGTCAGCGCGGTGGAGTCCGCGGCCCGGGCGATGCCGAAGTCGATGACCGAGGGGCCCGCGGCGCCGAGCAGGATGTTGCTCGGCTTGAGGTCGCGGTGGATCACGCCCGCCGCGTGCACCGCCCGCAGCGCCTCCGCCGCGCAGCCCGTCAGCTGGAAGACGCTCGGCAGCGGCAGGGCGCCGTAGCGGGCCAAGGCCTCGTCCAGCGGGAGGCCGGGGACGTAGGCGGTGGCCAGCCAGGGCTGGTTGCCGGTCGTGTCGTGGTCCAGGACCGACACCACGTAGTAGCCCTGCACGCGGCGGGCCGCCTGCACCTCCTGCTGGAAGCGGCGGCGGAATTCCTCGTCCTGGGCGTATTCGCGCCGGATCACTTTCAGGGCGAGCGGCTGGCCGCCGCGGGTGTGGCTGAGGTACACGCTGCCCATGCCGCCCTCGCCGATCCTGGCGCGGAGCCGGTAGCCGGCGACCTCGCGGGGATCCTGCGGCTGGAGCGGGGTCAGCGGGCGGGACATGTTTTCTTGGCCGGCGATTTTGGGCACCCCCCGGGTAGACGAAGTGATGCTACCCGCATGGGGGTGGTGGGGGGTTGGGCTTGTGCCGCTTGCCTTGCGGCGCCAAGGGGGTGCCCCCCCGCTGTTGTCTCTGACGGTGCATCAGGGCAGGGCGCGCGGTTCCTCGCGCCCCTGGGCGGGTGCCGCTTGGGGCGCGTCGCCCTCTTTCCCAGGGCTTCGGCTGGGGTACCCCATCGCCGGGGTCAAGGGGCCAGGTGGAAGAGGCGTTCGCCCGTGTGGGGGGAAGTGGACGTCAGGGTGGCGGGGGTCGGGGGGAGGGTGGAGGGGGGGAGGAGGAGCCAGGTGGCGTGGTAGCGGTGGGCGATGGCGGTGCGGCGGGGGAGGGGGGTGGACGGGGAGAAGTACGCGGTGGTGTCGGACCAGCGGCGGGTGCGGTCGGCGGCCGGGGTCGAGGGGTCGGGCCAGGTGGGGGCCACCAGGTAGAGGCCGTAGGCGGGGAGTACGTGCATCGGGATGGACGCGTCCGTCAGGACGACCGCGCCGACCGGGACGCGGTCGGCGACCCAGCGGTAGTCGGGCCAGCGCGACGGGTGCGGGGTGGTGACGGGGAGCCAGCGCTGCGGGATCACCGAGCCGATCTGCGCGGCCAGCGCGAAGCACAGCGCCACCGCGGCGACCGGCGCCAGGAAGGCGCGCAGCCGGGTCCAGGGCGGGGCGGCGGCCAGCTCGACGGCGAGGGCGAACTGCAGCGGCACCAGCAGGAGGGCGAAGACCCGGCCGTAGGTGTAGTGGCCGCTGAACCAGCCGTACGCGGCGACGGCGCTGTCGGCCGCGAACATCAGGACCAGCGGGTCGCGCAGCCGGCGCCGGGCCCGCCAGGCCAGTGCGGGCAGGCCGGCGAGGGCGAGGCCGTACCACTGCCAGGGGTGGATGTAGAGGCGGCGGTGGACCTGGTCGACCGTGGTGTCGCCGGCGAGCGCGAAGACGTCGAAGTACGGCCAGGCCAGGGCGGCCGCGATGGCCGCGACACCGGCCACCGCCCACAGCCCGGCCACCCGCCGGGACCAGTCGCGCTGCCGCCCGGCGACGGTCGCCGCGATGCCGACGCTCGCGGCCAGCGCGGTGATCGGGTGGATGAGCAGCAGCACGCCGGCCGTGGCGCCGAGCCCGGCGTACGACCAGGCGGTGCCGCCGCGCCGGGCCAGCCGGTCGGTCCAGGCCCACAGCAGGAAGGCGAGGCCCACGGCGAAGGCGCTGGGGTAGGACGCCCCGCGGGTCAGCGACCACACCCCGCAGAAGCCGCTCCATTCCTTGCCCTGCACGCCCCACAGCAGGGTGAAGGCCAGCAGCGCGTAGACGGGTGCGGCCCGCCGGCTGCTCAGCGTCCTGGCGTAGGCGCCGACGCCGACGACGAGCACCGCCAGGTTCAGCGGGCCGCACCAGCGCACCATCTGCCATCCGGCGGCGCCGGTCAGCCGGGCGGCGAGGCCGAGCGTGACGATGTAGGGGGAGTAGTAGGGGCTGTCGGTGCCGGGTTCGTCGAGCAGTGGGTTGGCCGGGTGCCAGGGGTTGTCCTTGACGCGCTGCACCGCGGAGGCGTGCTGGCCGAAGTCGGAGGCGATGGGGGTGTGCCAGGCGACGACGGCGAGCAGCAGCCAGAAGCCGGTGCCGATGATCGCGTACGGTGTCGGCCGCCAGGCCAGGGCGCGCGTGCGGTCGCGGAGCGCGACCCGTGCTTCCCCGGTCACGTGGTGGCGCCCGAGCGGGGCGGCGCCGTGCGGACGGGGCGGCGGGCGGGCCGGCGGGGCGGTTCGTCGCCCGGCGGCCGGTCGGCGGGGTGGGCCGCGGTCAGCAGCGGCACCGCCAGGAAGCCCAGCAGGACCGGCGCCGCCATGTAGCGGAACAGCCCGGCCGGGGTGGCGACGAGCACTGCGACCTGGAGCCCCGCGGTGGTCGCCGCCAGGGCGAGCGCGGCCCGCAGCGGGCGGCGCCGCACCAGCCGCAGCACGATCAGATACGTGGCCCAGCACCACAGCGAGCCGGTCCACAGGAACCAGGTCAGCTCGGGCGCGCGGGCGGCGGTGTAGGCCCACACGCCCGCGCGGTGCAGCGAGGCGGACGGCGGGTCGGTGCGCAGCGCGGGCAGGAAGCGGCTGTGCTCCATCAGGCCGCCGGGCCGGGAGTAGCCGAAGCGGTTGGCGGGGATGACGGGCGGCTGCACGAAGATGTCGGTGTCGTTGTGGGGCAGCGCCCAGGCGATCCTGCCGCGGCACAGGTGGGCCGACAGCATGAGGTCGGGCCGCTTGGACAGGATGTGGCCCCAGACGTCGAGCAGCCTGCCGTTGAGCCTTTCCGCGGCCGGGCGGTCGAAGGGCGTGCCCATCAGCGGGTCGACCCAGGCGCAGTTGGAGCCGCCGGCGGACCAGTGGCCGAGCGGCGCGACCTGCCGCATCACGGCGAGGTCGGAGCCGCGGAAGGACTGCGGGGCGCGGTGGTAGGCGACCGCGATGTCGGCGTAGTTGAAGGCGTAGTAGGAGCTGGTGCGCGGCTCCTGGATGCCGATCGCCGGGTAGACGCCGAAGTTGAGCCCGAGGGCCAGCGCGGTCGGGATCAGGGTGGCGGCGGCGATCCTGCGCCAGTGCCGCGGCATCGCGACGAGCAGCACCGCGCCCGCGGTCACCACGGCCGGGTAGGTGTTGTTGCGGAAGACCGACAGGCCGAGCATCGCACCGGCCAGCAGCCACCAGTGCGGGGCCGGGCGCTGCCGGGCGGCCAGGTGGGCGCAGGCGCCGAAGGCCAGCACGGCGGCGATGGCGTAGGCGCTGTCCTTCCACACGAAGATGGCGAAGGTGCCGGTGGAGGGCACCAGCACGACCGCCAGGGGCGCGGCCGCCGCCCACCGGCCGCGTACGCCGAGCGCGCGCAGCCCGTGGCACACGTAGCCGAGCGACGCGGCAAGGGCGACGGTCTGCACGAACGTCAGGGCGGCGACCCCGCCGGTGATCTGCAGCGACAGCCACACCAGGACGTCGTAGGCGACGGCGTGGTCGCTGCGCCAGTGGCCGGTGGTCACCTGCCAGACGTAGGTGATCGAGTCGAAGCTCATCAGGCCGGGGTAGAAGGCCAGCCACCAGGCCAGCAGCACCGCCTCGCAGAGCAGGCCCACCGCGAGCGGCAGCCTGGCCCGCTCGGGCACCCGGTCCGCGGTGCGGCGCAGCGCCGCGAGCGGCGGGAGGGAACGGGCTCCGCTGAAGCGGCCGATGGTCGTCACCCGATTTCAACGCGGTCCGCGCGCAAAGGTTTCGCGCCGCCCCGCCGACGGCCCCCGCACACCACCCGTTCGGCGGACCGGGCCGCGCGGCGCGGTGACCGGCGCGGGTGCTCCGCAGTTGGGACACGAGCAGACCCGACCGTGGCAGGCACGTGAAAGGCAGACACATGCGCGAGACCCGCATCCCCGGGGCCTGGGTCCATGAGCCCGCCGTCTTCCCCGACGAGCGCGGGCGCTTCCACGAGTGGTTCAGGGGCGCCGACTTCGCCGCGGCCACCGACCACCCGATGGGCCTGGCGCAGGCCAACTGCTCGGTGTCGCGGCGCGGCACCCTGCGCGGGGTGCACTTCGCGGACGTGCCGCCCGGGCAGGCGAAGTACGTCACCTGCGTCCGCGGCGCGGTGCTCGACGTCGTGGTGGACGTGCGGACCGGCTCGCCGGCCTACGGGCGGCACGAGGCCGTCCTGCTCGACGACCGCGAGCACCGGGCGGTCTACCTGGCCGAGGGCCTCGGGCACGCCTTCCTCGCGCTGACCGACGACGCCACCGTCGTCTACCTGTGCTCGCGGGGCTACGCGCCGGGCCGCGAGCACGGGGTGCACCCGCTGGACCCGGCGCTGGGCATCGGGTGGCCCGCCGACTGCCCGCCGCTGCTGTCGGCGAAGGACGCGGCGGCCCCGTCGCTCGCCGAGGCGGAGCGGGCGGGGCTGCTGCCGGAATACGCCGAATGCGCCGCCTACTACGAGCAGTTGCGCAGCGCGGGGAAGGCCGCGGCCAACGCCTGACGCCAGTCGCGGATCGGCTCGATGCCCGCCGCGGCCCAGCCGTCGTGGGCCAGCAGGCTGCTGGCCGGCCGGGGCGCGGGGCGCGGCACCGCGGAGGTCGGGACCCGGCGCACCCGGTCGGGGTCGGCGCCGAGCAGCCGGAAGACCTCGCGGGCCAGGTCGTACCAGCTGGCAGCGCCCGCACTGGTGCCGTGGTAGATCCCGGCGGGGGCGGCGCCGGCCGAGCCGAGCGCGACCAGCCGCTCCGCGAGGTCCGCCGTCCAGGTCGGCTGGCCGCACTGGTCGCCGACCACGTCGACGGTGTCGCGCTTCCTTTCCAGGCGGATCATCGTACGGACGAAGTTCGCCCCGCCCGCGCCGTACAGCCACCCGGTGCGCACCACGTAGCCGTCGCCCGGCAGCAGGTCGAGCACCGCCTGCTCGCCGGCGAGCTTGCTCCGCCCGTAGGCGGTACGCGGCAGCGGCCGGTCGGTCTCGCGGTACGGGGCCGCCGCGTCGCCGGCGAAGACGTAGTCGGTGGACACGTGCAGCAGCCGGGCGCCGTGCTTCGCGGACAGCACGGCGAGATGGCGCGGGCCCTCGCCGTTGACCCGCAGCGCGTCCGGCTCCGCCGTCTCGGCGGCGTCCACGCCCGTCCAGGCGGCGCAGTTGACGACGACGGTGGGCCGGTGGTCGTCGAAGACCTCGCGGACCGCGTCCTCGTCGGTGATGTCCAGCGCCCGCCGGTCCACCCCGACGGCCGCCTCGCCGTCCTCGGCGAGCCGCAGCAGCACATCGCGGGCCAGCATCCCGCCGGCCCCGGTCACCAGCCAGGTCATCGTGGTCCCACCACTCCGGCCGACGCGGACAGCAGCGGTTCCCACCAGTCGCGGCGCCGCCGGTACCAGTCCACCGTCGCGGCCAGGCCGGCCGCGAAGTCGACCTGCGGGGCATAGCCCAACTCGGCGCGGATCTTGCCCCAGTCTACCGAATAGCGCAGGTCGTGGCCCTTGCGGTCGGGCACCTGCTGGACCAGGTCCCAGCCGGCGCCGCACGCGTCGAGCAGCCGCCCGGTCAGCTCGCGGTTGGTCAGCTCGGTGCCGCCGCCGATGTTGTAGACCTCGCCCGCCCGGCCGCCGCGCCTGACCAGCTCGATACCGCGGACGTGGTCGCTGACGTGCAGCCAGTCGCGTACGTGCCGGCCGTCGCCGTACAGCGGCACCGGGCGGCCCTCCAGCAGCCGGGTCACGAACAGCGGGATCACCTTCTCGGGGAACTGCCGGGGCCCGTAGTTGTTGGAGCAGCGGGTGATCCTGACGTCCAGGCCGTGCGTGCGGTGCTGGGCCAGCGCCAGCAGGTCGGCGGACGCCTTCGAGGCCGCGTAGGGGGAGTTGGGGCGCAGCGGGTCGGTCTCCGGCCAGGAGCCCGTCTCGATCGACCCGTAGACCTCGTCGGTCGACACCTGCACGAAGACCGCGACGCCGTGCCGTACGGCCGCGTCGAGCAGCGTGTGGGTGCCGGCCACGTTGGTGGTGACGAAGTCGGCGGCGCCCGCGATGGAGCGGTCCACATGGGTCTCGGCGGCCAGGTGCACGACCTGGTCGTGCCGGGCCGCCAGATGGTCGACCAGGGCGGCGTCCCGGATGTCGCCGTGCACGAAGGACAGCCGCGGGTCGGTGCGCACCGGGTCGAGGTTGGCCGCGCTGCCGGCGTAGGTGAGCGCGTCGAGCACGGTCACCTCGACGGGCTCCGCGCCCGGCGCCAGCAAGGCCCTGACGTAGTGCGAGCCGATGAAGCCGGCGCCGCCGGTGACCAGGACGCGGGTGGTGGTGGGGTGGTGGGCGGTCATGACGAGATCTGCACCTTGCTGTGGTCGCCGAGTACGAACCGGTGGGCGGCGGGGGTCCGCGGGCCCGGTGTGACTTCGACCTTGCGGCCGATCAGCGACGCCTCGATGCGCCGCACCCCCAGGATCGACGCGCCCGGCAGCACGATCGAGAACTCGATCTCGCTGTCGCGCAGCACGCAGTCGGCGCCGATCGACGTGAACGGGCCGACGTAGCAGCCCTCCACGACCGTGCCGGGGCCGATCATCACCGGGCCGACGATGCGCGACCCGCTGATCCTGGCGCCCGCGCCGACACTGACCCGGCCGACCAGCTCGCTGGCCGTGTCGACCTCGCCGTGCACCCCGCGCTCCAGGGTCTCCAGCACCGAGCGGTTCACCTCCAGCATGTCGGTGACATTGCCGGTGTCCTTCCAGTAGCCGTCGATGACCTCGGAGCGCACGTCGGCGTCGTGGTCGATGAGCCACTGGATCGCGTCGGTGATCTCCAGCTCGCCGCGCCCCGAGGGCTTGATCGCGCGGACCGCGTCGTGGACGGCGGCCGAGAAGAGGTAGACGCCGACCAGCACGAGGTCGCCGCGCGGCTCGGCCGGCTTCTCGCACAGGCTCACCACCCGGCCGCGCGCGTCCAGTTCCGCCACGCCGAAATCCGACGGGTTCGGCACCCGGGTCAGCAGCAGCTGCGCGGCGGGGCGGTGGGCGCGGAAGGCGGCGACCTGGTCGCCGATGCCGCCGACGATGAAGTTGTCGCCCAGGTACATCACGAAGTCGTCGTCGCCGAGGAAGTCCCGCGCGATCAGCACCGCGTGCGCCAGGCCGAGCGGCTGCTCCTGCCGGATGTACGTGACGCGCACGCCGTGCGCGGAGCCGTCGCCGACCGCCGCCATGATCTCGGCGGCGGTGTCGCCGACGATGATGCCGACGTCCTCGATGCCGCAGTCGGCGATCGCGTCGAGGCCGTAGAAGAGGACGGGCCGGTTCGCGACCGGCACGAGCTGCTTCGCGGAGGTGTGGGTGATCGGGCGCAGGCGGGTGCCGTGGCCGCCGGCCAGGACGAGGGCCTTCACGACCGCTTCCCGTGGGCCGTGTCCGGTGCGGTCGAGACCAGGACGAACTCGTTGTGCCGGAAGAGCCGCCCCGCCGCACGCGGCAGCGGGAAGGAATACGCCCGGCGTACGTCGAGCCCGGCGGCCCGCGCCTCCTCGGCCAGCTCGGTGAAGCCCACGAAGCGCACATGCGTGGCGTCGCTGGCGAAGCCCGCCTCCTGCGGGGTGATCAGCACGGCCCGGCCGCCGGGCCGCACATACGGCAGATACGTCGCCAGCAGCGCCGACGCCTTCGCCGCGTCCAGGTGTTCGAGGACGTGCGCGCACAGCAGGCTGTCGAACGAGCCCGGTACGCAGTCGGTCGCGGCGAATTCCTCCGGCGTGTACGCGGTCAGGCCGCGGGCGCGGGCCGCCGCGACCGAGTGCGCGTTGTGGTCCACGCCGACGCTGCCAGGGGCGCAGTGCCGCAGATTCCGGCCCACCCCGCAGCCGACGTCGAGCACCCTGCCCAGCCGCAGCCGGCGCAGATTCCAGCGGTAGGGCGCTTGCGTGGGCAGCAGCCGCCGGGTCAGCAGACGGGCGGTGTAGTCGGGGGAGGCGGTGTCGGACATCAGGTCGCCTTTCACGGATGGGTCGAGTCTGAGCGTACGGATCAGGCGGGCGGCGAGCAGCGCGGCGGCGGTCCACGAGCCCAGCGCGTACGCCGCCTCGACGCGCGGACCCGGGGCCCCGGGCAGCGCCAGCGCGGCGGCGGTGACGGCGGCGCCCGCCGCCCAGGCCAGCGCCTGCGGGCGGTGGCCGCCGGTCGCGAGGGTGCCGTTGCCCAGCAGATACGCCACCAGGTAGCCGGTGGTCCCCAGGCCCAGCGCGGCGAAGTCCAGGTGCCCGAGCACCGGGGGTGCCGCGAGCAGCCGCTCGGTCACCCACGGCCCGCCCAGCGCGGCCGGCACCGTGCACACCACCCCGAGCCCCGCCATCCCCCCGGCGCTGCGCCACACCCCCCGGGCCACCCCCGCCCGGTCCCCACGCTCCTGCCGCACGGTCAGCTCCCGCAGCAGCCCCGCCTGAAGCGCCCCCACCGCGAACTGCGGCACCCGCACGAGGGTGAGCGCGCACAGCAGCGCGGTCACCAGCGCCGCGTCCCCGGGCGCCAGCCCCTTCGCCCCGAGTACCGGGGCATTGGCCAGCACCTGCGCGAAGACGGCACCGCCGATGAGTGCGACCAGGCCGCGGCCGATCTCCCCCGCGGCCGGTGGGGGCCCATCCGCCCCCGCGGGCGAGCCCGCCGCCCCTCGGGCGCCGAACCGCCCGTGCCGGCGGCCCCCGGCGGTGCCCTGCGGACCGCGGGGGGTGGGCGCGGGCTGCGCCGGGCCAGTTCCGCCCGCCGCCCCCTGGGCGCCGAACCGCCCGTGCCGGCGGCCCCCGGCGGTGCCCTGCGGGCTGCGGGGCGCGGACTGCCCGCCCGCCGCCGCCCGGCTGCCGAACCGCCCGTGCCGGCGGCTCCGGGCGGGGCGGCCGGGGGCGTCCTGCGGACCGCGGGGGGTGGGCGCGGGCTGCGCCGGGGCGGTGGGGGTGTCCGGCCGACCGCGGGGGTTGGGTGCGGAATGCGCCAGGGCTGCCGGGGTGTCCTGCGGGCTGGTGGGCAGCGGGGACGTGGAGAGGGTTGCGGTCGTTACGGCCTGCGGCGGCGCGGCCGGGGTTGCGGTGGGCGCGGGCTGCGGCAGGCCCGCGGGCGGGAGGCTCGGTGTCGTACGGGCGCGGGCGGCCTGCGGGCTGCGGGGGATGGGGGTGGCGGTAGCAGGGGGTGCGGGGACGAGGGGGTTGGCCGGTCGGCTGGCTGTTGGGAGGAAAGGGAGGCAGGCCAGCAGGGGGGAGGTGGTCAGGATGAGGGCGAAGGCGGTGGGGGAGTGGCTGCCGGTGAGGAGCAGGGCGGCGGCGGTGGCCAGGCGGAGGAGGCCGTCGAGGGTGAGCTGGCCCGCGTAGGCGGCGAAACGGGCGTGGCCGGCCAGGAGTCCGCGCAGCGTGTGGGCGGCGGCGAGCGCGGACAGGGCGCCGGCCAGCGGCCACAGCAGGGCCGCGTCGCCGTCGAAGGCGATTCGGGTCAGCGGGCGGTGGGCCGCGGCGAGCAGCAGCACGGCGGCGGCGAGCAGGCCCGCGGCCACCGTCGTACCGCGCCGCAGCAGCGGGCCCGTACCGGCGCCGCCCGCGACCCGGGCGGCCACCGTGCGGGTCAGCTCCTGCTCCAGCGGGAAGAACAGCCCGATCCCGACGGAGAAGGCCACCGCCCACACCACGGACAGCCCGGCCATCCCCGCGGTGTCCAGCGCGCGCCCGGCGAGTGCCAGGTGCCCGTACGCCCCGGCCGCGTTGACCGCCATCCCGACGCCGACCAGCCCCGTCCCCCGCGGCACCAGCCCCTTCACCCGCCGCCCTCCGCAGCCGGCACGTCGGCGGGCGTCCGTCGCGGGGTGTCCGCGTGCGAACCGGTGCTCGGGCCTGCCGGCGGGGTGGGCAGGCTGTCGGCCTCGGGCGGGGTGCAGCCTGTCTGCGGCGGCCGGGAGAGTGCGTCGCGGTCGAACGGCAGGGGCGTGCGGCCCGCAGCGGCAGGGGTGTCCGCGTGCGAGCCGGTGCTCGGGCCTGCCGGCGGGGTGGGCAGGCTGTCGGCCTCGGGCGTGGCGCAGCCCGTCTCCGGCGGCCGGGAGAGTGCGTCGCGGTCCGACAGCGCGGGCGTGCGGCCTGTAGCGGCCGCCGCAGCGGCAGGGGTGTCCGCGTGCGAACCGGCGTTCGGGCCTGCCGGCGGGGTGGGCAGGCTGTCGGCCCCGTGCGTGGCGCAGCCCGTCTCCGGCGGCCGGGAGAGTGCGTCGCGGTCGAACGGCAGGGGCGTGCGGCCCGCAGCGGCAGGGGTGTCCGCGTGCGAGCCGGCGCTCGGGCCCGCCGGCGGGGTGACGGGGCTGGCGGCCCCGTGCGTGCCGTTCGCGATCGACCACGCCGGAGGCGACTGGCGGCGGGCGAAGGCGTGGTGGAGGAGCGGGGCGGCGGCCCGGGGGGACGTGGGGAGGAGGGTCAGGGCGTGGACGCGGGAGGACCAGTGGTGCTGGGCGGTGCGGGCGGCGCGGGGCCAGCCGTGTCGGGTGAGGCGGGCGGCTGTCGTGAGGAAGAAGCGCCGGGCCTCGGTGAAGCGGGCGCCGGTCACCGCCTCGGTGGCGGACGCGCTGACGGGGTGGCGGCGGTAGCGGAAGCAGACCTCGGGGTCGGTGGCGAGCAGGGCGCCGTCGAGGAGCAGGTCGACCACGACCGCCAGGTCCTGGATGACGCCGAGGTCGGCGCGGAAGGGGTGGCGGCGCAGCGCTTCGGTGCGCCAGCACAGCGAGGGGAAGTAGAGCCAGTTGCCGCGCAGCAGGCTGACCGCCAGGTCCTCGCCGCCGAGCAGGGCCGGTGCGCTGCGGATGCCGGGCGGCGCGTAGATGCGCCGCTTCGCGGTGTCGACGAGCGTGCCGCACGGCCGTCCCGCCGCGTCCACGACCTGCACCCCGGGCTGCACCATCGCCGCCTGCGGCGCGCGCCGCAGCGCCCGCCGCACGGTCCGCAGATAGCCGGGCAGCATCAGGTCGTCGCAGCCCATGAGGACGACGTGCGGCGCCCGCGCCAGCTCCACGCAGCGGTTGAAATTCCCGGTCACCCCGAGGTTGCACGGGTTGCGCAGATAGCTCACCCGGGGGTCGCCGAGCCCGGCGAACCACTCCGGCACCCCTGGCTCGCACCCGTCGTCGACGACCGTCAGGTGCCAGTCCTCGCCGTCCTGCGCCTGCACGCTGCGCACCGCGGCCCGCAGCAGCGGCACATCGCCGTAGTACGGGATCATCACGTCGAAGGCCCGCGCGCTCACCTGGCGACCCCCGCCGGTTCGGGCACCAGGGCGGTCGGCTCTGCGCGCTGCGGCGCCGGGACCCGGCGGGTCAGGGCGAGCAGCAGCACCAGCGCGGTCCTGGCCAGGTAGACCAGCGCCCGTGCTGGCGACTGGCTGGGCACCCCGGTGGTGCGCGGCCGCATGGCCACCGGCACCTGCCGCACCTGGTAGCCGCGGCGCAGCGCGCCGACCATGCTCTCGACGGTGTCGCCCAGGTATTCGGCCGGATACCAGCGGGCGAAGAAGGCGATCATGTCGCGGTTGCAGGCGCGGAAGCCGGAGGTCGCGTCGGTCAGCCGGGTGCCGGCCATCCCGGACAGCACCAGCGAGAGCAGCCGCATCGACCAGCGGCGCGGGCCGCGTACGCGGTAGTCGCCCACGCCCGCGAACCGCGCGCCGACGACCAGGTCGGCGCTCTCCAGCGCGGCCAGCAGCGCGGGCACGTACCCCGGGTCGTGCTGGCCGTCGGCGTCGACCTGCACGGCGGCGTCGTAGCCCTGGTCCAGGGCGTAGCGGTAGCCGGTGCGCATGGCGCCGCCCACGCCGAGGTTGTACGGCAGCCGGGCGACCCGGGCGCCGGCGGTGCGGGCGGTCTGGGCGGTGCGGTCGGTGGACCCGTCGTCCACCACCAGGACGTCGGCGGCCGGGACGGCGGCCCGCAGCTCGGCAAGCACCGACGCCAGGCCCTCCGCCTCGTTCCAGGCGGGCACGATGACCAGGACCCGCCGTGCCGCCGTGTCCGGGTCCGGCGTCATACGGGGCCGCCCTCCGTACGGCGGCCCGACGGCCGGTTCTGCTCGTCCAGCGCCGTCCTGATCAGGGCGATCTCCTCGGCGAGCGTCCTGGTCTCCTCCTCCAGGCGGCTGGACTCCCAGCTCAGGTGCAGGCACACCAGGAGCAGCAGCACGATCCCGGCGAAGAGCACCAGGCTGGCGCCCGACATGATGCCCAGGCCCCGCGCCAGCGAGTCCAGCATCTGCGGGAAAAGCCCGAGCGGCACCACCGCGGAGCCCACCGCGAGCCACAGCGCCGCGTACTTCTCCCGCAGCTGGTGCCGGCGCAGCAGCTCCAGGATGCAGGCCAGCAGGGCCAGTCCGGTGAGCGAGGTGATCACGGACAGCTGCACGGTGGGGGCCTCCTGGGGTCCTGCGGGGATTGCGTGTCGTCGTCGCGGGCCGAACGCGGCCGGCCGGGCCGCCCCGCTTCATCAGATGCGCGGTCCGCGCAGAATCAGGTCCGCCACGCGGGAGGCGGCGCCCCCGTCGTCCAGATGGCAGAAGGCGGCGCGGAAGGCGTCATAGGCCGCGCCGTGCGGCCGCACCGCGTCCGCCGGGTCGCGCAGCGCCGCGATCAGCTCGGGTGTGGTCGACAGCAGCGGCCCCGGTGCCTGCGCCTCGAAGTCGAAGGTGAAGCCGCGCAGGGTGTCCCGCATATGGGCGAGGTCGGGGGTGTGCAGCAGGATCGGGCGGCCGGTGACGGCGAAGTCCGCGAGCAGCGAGGAGTAGTCGGCGACCAGCACGTCGGCGGCGAGCAGCAGCTCCGCCAGGTCGGGGTGGGCCGACACGTCGCGGACGAAGCCGCCGCCCGCGGGCACGGTGTCGGCGACCCGCGGGTGCGCGCGGACCAGCAGCACATGGGTGTCGCCCAGCTCCGCCTCCATCGCCGCGAGGTCGGCGGCCAGGTGCAGCCGCTGGTGGGCGGCGTCGTAGGCCTCGTCGTCGCGCACGGTCGGCGCGTAGAGCACCACCGTGCGCCCCGGCGGCAGGCCGAGCCTGGCGCGTACGTCCTCGGCGATCTTGTCGCGGTCCTCGCCGCTGAGCAGGTCGTTGCGCGGCAGCCCGGTCTCGGCGACCTCGCCGGCGAAGGCCAGGGCGCGGCGCAGCGCCGGGGTGGACTGCGCGTTGGGCGACAGGAGGACGGTCCACTGGCCGCCGCGCAGCGGCTGCGGCCACATGTGGGTGAGGTCGGCGCACAGGGTGCCCGCCAGGTCCTGGCCGAAGCGCTTGACGGGGGTGCCGTGCCAGGTCTGCACGACGTGCTGGCCGTCGCGGCGGCGGAAGAAGCCGGGCAGGTGGCTGTTGGTGACGATGTGCCGGCTGCGGGCCAGCGCCTCGTACCAGGCGTGGCTGCCGAGCACCACGGACCGCGCGGCGGCCGGCACCGCCGTCGTACGGTCCGCGACCACCCAGACGTGGTCCAGCGCGGCGCCGCGCCGCACCAGTTCGTCGTGGACGGCGCGCGGCGAGTCGTCGCAGCGGCGGCCGTCGAAGCTGCTGTAGAGGACGCTGCCGGTGAGCTGGCTGCGGGCCAGCACCGGGTAGCGGCGCTCGCGCAGCATCCGCTGCCGGTAGGGTCCGCGGTCCGCGGCGGGGACGGCGGAGCCCGCGGCCACGAACAGGTGGTCGTGGAAGCGGCGGTCCAGCCGCACCGGCCGGGTCCCGTCCGCGACCGCCGCCTCCAGGGGCAGTCCGGACATCGCGCCGGGCGCGACCCGCACGGGCGTGTCCGTGCCGCCGGCCCGCAGGTGCAGATACCACCGCCCGGAGTGCGGCAGCGCCCCGACGTCGACGGCGGCGGAGAAGCGCCCGCCCTCCCCGTCGGCCACGGCCTCGGCCCCGGTCTCCGCGCTGTAGGTGCCGTGCCGCAGCATCAGCCGGACGCCTTCCGCGGCGGGCGCCGCCGCCGCCGGGGGCAGTTCGCCGGACACCAGGAGGTGGCCGTCCGGGGTGAAGGACAGGCGGTCGGCGACGGCCTGCGGGGTGCGGTCGCGCAGGACGAGGTTGCCGGCCGCCGTGCCCTCGACCGAGAGCTCCCGCGGGCGGGGGTCGCCGAGGCGCTCGTCCGGGGGGAGGGGGTAGCGGCCCGCGGGGAGGTCGCGGTCGAGGCTCAGGCGGGCGCGGCCGCCGTCGCGGAAGAGGGCCTCGGCCGTCCAGGTCGCCGTCGTCTCGGGGGCGACCTCCTTCGGGAGCCCGCTCATCGGGGGCCGGGCGGCGGCCAGTCCGGCGAGCGGCACGTCGGCGGCGAGCGCGGTCCACCCTGCGGCGGGCTCGCCGGACGGGGCCAGCGGGTGGTCGAGGGTGGCGCCGGTGGCCTGCTGGGTCAGCCGCACGGCGACCGGCAGCGTACGGTCGCGGACCGCCAGGTCCAGGTGGAGCAGGCCGTCGCCGGAGGGGCGGTGGGCGGTCAGCCGCCGGGTGACCGGCTCGACCGACAGGTGCAGCCTGCCGTCCTTGTACCAGGGCACCAGCCGGGTGTCGTCGTCCAGCCGGAAGGGCACGGGCGAGGAGCCCGCGCCGGCCTCGTCGGCGCGGAGCGCGGCCGGTCGGACCGCGGCGGCGCCCGCGACCACGATGCCGACCCGCCACTGCGCCGGCTTCCAGCCGCCGTCGGTGCGCAGCCGCGCCGGGTCGACGGTGATCTCGAAACCGGACCAGTCGTAGCAGTGGCGTTCCTGCGACTGCTCGTCGGTGACGTCGGGGACCCGCACCGTACGCACCGGCAGCAGCAGTTTGCGCCGCCCGCAGGTGGCGACGGCCGTCTTGAGCGAGGAGCGCCGGGTGCGGGCGTCGACATTGCGGATGTACGCGTAGCCCTTGAGCACCAGCTTGCCGTCGCGCCACTCCAGGTCCCGCAGCCGGGCGACGACCGGCAGGTCGGTGGTGCCGGTCGCGGTCGCCGCCCGGGACAGCCGTACCGGCGAGCCGTCGGGGCGTACGACGACGGCCCGCTTGCGCAGCGGCAGCCCCGCGAGGTCGAAGACGCCCCGCCCGCCGTGCCGTTCGTGGCCGAGCACCGTCAGCAGGTCGTCGAGCCGGCCCTGCCTGATCAGCTCCCAGCGCAGCCGCAGCTCCACCGGCAGCCCGGGGTAGAGGGTGGGGTCGACGCGGCTGAGGTAGTCGCCGGCGCGGTCCATGAAGACCTGGTGGTATTCGGGTCCCGCCATCGGCAGGGCCTCGATGAAATACAGCAGGTCGTCGGTGAGCACCGATCGGTCGTAGTCCCGCTTGTGCCTGCTCCAGCGGGTGTTGGCCGGGTCGGCGAGGAAGCGCGAGACCCCGTCGACGGCCGCGATCCGGTCGCGTACGCCCTTGACGTCGGTGCGCCGCCGGGTGATCGAGCCCTCGCGGATGCGCCAGTAGTACACATGCTCGTGCAGCACGTCGACGGCGTCGGCGAGGAAGTGCGCGGGGATGGTCAGCGGCGTGTCCTCGTACAGCACGCCCTCGGGGAAGGCGAGTCCGTGCCGGTCCCAGAAGGTGCGGCGGAAGACCTTGTTCCAGGCCACCCGGTCCGACAGCAGGCCCAGGTCGCGGGTGATGTGGGTGCGGCTGACCGTCTTCGTCATGCCGCGGTGCTGCCAGGCCTGGCTGCGGCCCGCCGTCGTCAGCCGGTAGACGTTGCCGGTGGCGAAGTCCGAGCCGGACCGGTCGAGCAGGCCGGTCAGCTGCTCGTACGCGCGCGGCGGCAGCACGTCGTCGCTGTCGATGAAGGTCAGGTACGACGTCGCCGGGTCGGCGTGGCGCGCGCCGGTGTTGCGGGCGTGGCCGAGGCCGCCGTTGGCCTGGGAGACCAGCCGGAAGCGCGGGTCGCGGGCGGCGAACGCCCGCGCGATGTCCGCGCTGGTGTCCGTCGAACCGTCGTCCACCATCACCACGTCAAGCTCTGCCAGCGTCTGCGCGGCGATCGACCGCAGGCACTCCTCCAGGTACTGCTCGATGTTGTAGACGGGGACGACGACGGTCAGGCGGGGCGTCATGGGGGGACAACGCTCCTTTCTTGGCGGCGGTGGCAGACCATGCCGTGTGTTCAACTCGCCCCGCCCGCAGCGGTCACCGAAGGTAGGCCGAACGAGCGACACGACCCCGCGGATCGACACAGGGTGCGCGGCCAATTACCCTCGGACGTTATCCCGTACCGGTAACCACCGATCTGTCCAGGATGGTCATGCCCCGTTTCAGCGTCGTCGTTCCCGCCCACCGCGCGCAGGGCTTCCTGCGCCCCTGCCTGGAGTCCGTCCTCGACCAGTCCGGCGGCGACCGGTCCGGCGGCGACCGGTCCGGCGGCGACGTCGAGGTGATCGCGGTGGACGACGCCTCACCCGACGCCTGCGGCGCGATCATCGCCGACCTCGCCGCCGCCGACCCGCGCGTCGTACCGGTGCGCCTGGACCGCGCCGGCGGCACCGGGAAGGCCAGGGACGCCGGTGCCGCCCGCGCCACCGGCGACTACCTGCTCTTCCTCGACGCCGACGACCTCATGGCACCCGGCACCCTCGCCGCACTCGCCGACCGGCTCACCCGCACCGGCGACCCCGACGTGCTGCTGTACGACCACGAGCGCTTCACCGTGTGGGAGAACGTCCAGGAGAGCGGCGACGGCGACTTCCTGGCCGCCGCGGGCACCCGCGTCTTCACCGCCGCCGACCTCCCCGACTGCCTGGCCTGCTACCCCGCCGCCTGGAACCGCGCGGTCCGCAGGGACTACTGGACCTCCCACGACTTCACCTTCGGCGACGCCCCCTACGCCGACATCGCCGTCGCCGCCCGGGTGCTCACCGCGGCGCCCCGCATCGCCTGCCTCGACCGGGTGTGCGTGCGCTGGCGCAAGCGCCGCTCCGGCAGCCTCACCACCACCCGCGGCGCCCACCACCTGGCCGTACTCGACCGCTACGGCGAGCTGTTCGCCGACCCCGACCTGCCCGGGGAGGCCGGGCGGGCCGCGCTCTACGGGCAGATGGCCGCGATGCTGATGGCCGTCGGCGAGGACCGGCTCACCCCCGAGGCCACCCCCGACTTCGTCCGCAGGGCGGGCCGGCTGCTCACCGACCACCGCCCGGCCGGCTGGACCGCCCCCGAGCCGAAGGAGGCCCGCTGGGTCAGGGCCGCCGGCACCGGCTCCTACGGCCGCTACCGCGCCGCCCTGGGCGCGCGGGCCGTCGCCATGAGCCTCGCCAAGAAGGCCAGGGCCCGCAGGAACGGCCTGGCCCGCACCCTCTTCCAGCGCTACTACCGGATGCGGCTGCGCCGCCCCGTCGACCCCGGCCTGGTCCTCTACGCGGCCTACTGGAACCGCGGGGTGTCCTGCAACCCGGCCGCGATCTACCGCAAGGCCGCGGAGATCGCCCCGCACCTGCGCGGCGTCTGGGTCGTCAACAAGCGCGACCGGGACGCGCTGCCGCCCGGCGTCGACCACGTCATCGTCAACTCCCGCCGCTACTGGGACGTCCTGGCCAGGGCCGGCCACCTCGTCAACAACGCGAACTTCACCGGAAACGTCGTCAAGCGGCCCGAGCAGACGTATGTGCAGACGCACCACGGCACCCCGCTCAAGCACATGGGCATGGACCTGCGGGCACGGCCCGCCGTCGGCAAGGGCATGAGCTTCGGCCGGCTCCTCGACCACGCCGACCAGTGGGACTACTCCCTGGTCTCCAACCAGCACTCGGCCGAGGTCTTCGACCGCGTCTACCCCAGCGGCTACCGCACCCTGCCCACCGGCTACCCGCGCAACGACGTCTTCTACGCGGCAGGCCCCGACGACGTCCGCCGCGCCCGCCAGGCCCTCGGCATCGCCCCCGGCGCGACCGCGATCCTCTACGCCCCCACCCACCGCGACTACCAGCGGGAGTTCGTCCTCCCGCTGGACCTGGAACGCCTCGCCCGCGAACTGGGCCCCGGCTACACGCTGCTCGTGCGGGCGCACTACTTCTACGGGCAGAGCCCGCAGCTCGAAGAGCTGCACGCGAACGGCTCCATCGTGGACGTCTCCGCGCACCCGTGCGTGGAGGAGCTGTGCCTCGCGTCCGACGCGCTGGTCACCGACTTCTCGTCGCTCATGTTCGACTACGCCAACCTCGACCGGCCCATCGTGATCCACGCGGCCGACTGGGCGGCCTACCGGGCCGCCCGGGGCGTCTACTTCGACCTGCTGTCGGGGCGGCCCGGCGAGACGCCGGGGGCTGTCGCCGCGGACGAGGCGTCCCTGGCGGAGGTCTTCCGCGGCGGTGCGTTCGCGTCCGGCCCGGCCGATGCCCTGCGGGCGGCTTTTCGGGAGCGGTTCTGCTCGTACGACGACGGGCTTGCCGCGGAGCGGGTCGTCCGGCGGGTCTTCCTCAACGAGGACGCGCTCGTGCCGTACCGCCCTCTCCCGGACCGCCGTCCGGCCCCCTCCCCCGCCTCCCTCGCCCACCCCGCCCCGGCCCCCGCGGTCCCCACGCCCTGACCCCGCCCCACACGTGCGGCCGCAGGCAGGCAACGCAGCGCAGGGGGCAGGGACTCACGGCAGAGGACGCGCCGTCGGGCGGGTGGGGGGAGCGGGTTGTGGCGCGGCCGCGGGACGGCGGTCGGGGAGGGGGGTGACGGCCGGGAGGCCGCCCTCTTCGCGGAGGAACACGCGCCGGACCACCCGTTCCGCCGCGTGCCCGTCGTCGTAGGGGCAGAAGCGCGCCCGGAAGGCCGCGCGGAGCTGGGCCGAGCGGGGCCCGGACCAGGAACCCGTGGCCAGGATGTCGGTCAGCTCCGACTGGGTCCGGGCGACAGGCCCGGGAGGGTGC
This sequence comes from Streptomyces sp. NBC_00433, assembly GCA_036015235.1. Taxonomy (NCBI): domain Bacteria; kingdom Bacillati; phylum Actinomycetota; class Actinomycetes; order Kitasatosporales; family Streptomycetaceae; genus Streptomyces; species Streptomyces sp. NBC_00433. The sequence continues at coordinate 6,181,810 of CP107926.1, forward strand.
GCGGTGACGTCGAAGTACGCGCCGCGGGTGGCGCGGTAGGTGTCCCAGTCGGAGACGTGCAGCACGATCGGGCGGTCGAGGCCGGCGTAGTCGAACATCAGTGACGAGTAGTCGGTGATGAGGCCGTCGGAGGCCAGGCACAGCTCCTCCGCAGAGGGGTGCGCGGAGACGTCGATGACACGCGGGTGGGCGGCGGCGCCCGGGGTGCCCGGCGGGTAGAAGTAGTGCGTGCGCAGCAGCAGGACCACCCCGGGGCCCAGTTCGTCCGCGAGGCGGGGCAGGTCGAGGGCCGGCAGGTAGCCGGACTGGTAGTCGCGGTGGGTGGGGGCGTAGAGCAGGGCCGTCGCGGTGCGCGGGATGCCCAGGCTGTCGCGCACCGCGAGGACGTCCTCGGGGGTGGCGCGGTGGAAGACGTCGGTGCGGGGCTGGCCGTATTCGAGGCAGGTGAAGGCCGCGGGGTAGGCGCGCTCCCAGACCAGGCTGGAGTGGCGGCTGGCCGAGACGCTGTAGTCCCAGCGGTCGACGTGCCGCAGCAGGCGTTCGAAGTCCATGCCGTGCGCGGCGGCGGGGTGCTGGAGCAGGTCGACGCCCATGTGCTTGAGCGGGGTGCCGTGGTGGGTCTGCACGTTGATCTGGCCGGGCCGCTTGGCGTAGCGGTGGTGGAAGTTGACGTTGCTGACCAGGTAGGACGCGCGGGCCATGGCCTTCCAGTAGCCGGCGGAGCCGGGTTGGAGCCGGGCCACCCCGGGCGGCAGGGTGTGCGCGTACTGCTCGGTGGTGACCCAGGCGGTCCGCATGTGCGGGGCGAGTTCGCGCAGCGAGCCCTCGACGGCGGCCGGGTTGCAGAGGTAGCCGCGGTCCCAGTAGGCGGAGAAGACCGCGAGGTCGGGGTCGAGCGGCCGGCGCCGCTGGGCCAGGTAGTACGCGTGCAGCACCGTCTTGCGCAGCCGTCCGGCAGCCGCCTCGGCCCGCCGCACGGTGCGCAGCCGCAGCCGGTGGAGGGTGCCGAGCGCCTGGAAGGTGCGCCGGGCGCCGAGGGCGACCAGCAGGTAGCGCACCCCGCTGCGCCGGTTCAGCGCGAAACTGAAGCCGCCGGGCCGCAGCCTGCGGTATTGCGAGCGGCAGCGCCGGAAGTATTCGGGGCGGGACGACCGGGGCAGCCGGTCGGGCAGGTTGAAGACGGTGGTGAGGTGGTCGAGCATCCGGCGGAAGAGGACCGTGCGCCAGCGCTCCAGGTCGGGTCGGCTGTCGAGGAACGCGAAGAGCAGGTCGTACTGCTTGAAGATCTCGAAGTGCCGCCGGCTGGTGGTGTGCAGGATGCCGCGCTTGCGGCGCTGCCGGTAGTGCACGCACACCTGGTCGAGCAGCGCGATCGTGTCCGCGGCCATCAGCAGCGGATACGTCCACGGGGTGTCCTCGTAGTAGCCGGCCGGGAAGGTCACCCCGACCTTGGCGAGGAAGTCCCGGCGGTAGGCCTTGTTCCAGGCGACCATGATCAATCGCAGCAGGCCGGGGTGCTCGTCGAGGGAGAAGACCTGCGGGTCGTGCTGGGCGAGCAGCGCGCTGAACTGGTTGCGCTCCGCCCGGCCGTTCCAGTAGGTGCGGTCGTAGTCGAAGATCAGCAGGTCGGGGCGGCCGGTGGCGTCGATCCTGGCGGCGATGGAGTGCAGCGCGCCGGGGGCGTAGGTGTCGTCGCTGTCGAGGAAGAGCACGTAGTCGCCGGTGGCCTGGGCGAGGCCGGCGTTGCGGGCCCGGCCCAGGCCGACGTTCTCGGCCAGGTGCAGGACGCTGACCCGGCGGTCGCGGGCCGCGTAGGCGTCGGCGATCTCGCCGCTGCCGTCCGGTGAGCAGTCGTCCACCACGATCAGCTCGAAGTCGCCGAAGGACTGGTCGAGCACGGAGTCCAGGCAGGCGTGCAGATACGCCTGCACGTGGTAGACGGGCACGATGACGCTGAAGCGGGGCACAGCAGCACATCCAGGTTCGACGCGGGGACACGGGACACTACGACCACATCCGCGGTAAATGCGGTGTGTGACGCTGTATATCCTGCGAACGCGCGGTTGCCCCGCTGGTTACGCCTGGTGGCGTAGCGCGGCGCGAAGCCTTACGAAGCCTTTGGACACGAACGGCGGCAGCACGTTGAGCACCAGCCGGCGCAGCGGTGACCGCCGCCGGGCCGCGGGCGCGGGCTCGGCGGCCTGGGCCGGCTGGGGGACCGGCGGGGCCGGCTCGGGGACCGGCGCGACCTCCTCGGCCGGCGGCTCCTCGCGGCGGTGCCGGGACCGGGGCTGGGCCGGCGGGACCGTCTTGGCGCCCTTGACCCGCACCAGCTTGCCGCCGGCCACCGCCTCGACGCCGTGCCACAGGTCGTCGCGCCCGGCGAGGAATTCCAGCAGCTGCTCGCGCACCGGCGCCGGGTCGCCCCACGTGCCGTAGAGCTTGGTGCCGGTCACGCACACCGGGTTGAGGCCGCCGGTGGCGACCGCCGCCCAGACCGCGGCGGCCACCCCGGGGCAGTGCTCGGAGCGGTAGTCGTCCAGCGCGACGATGCCGTGCGGGTGCAGCAGCGTCCTGGTGTCCTCGATGTCGCCGCGTACGTGCTCGTAGAGGTGCGAGCCGTCGATGTGCGCGAAGCGGCAGCTGGCGGCCGGCACCCGGTCCCGTACGAGGGACGACAGGCCCTGGACCACGGTGGGCAGCTCGTCGTGGAAGGACAGGTAATTGGACTCGAACGAGCGACGGGTGAGCGTCGAGTAGGAGTACCGCATCTCCGCGGAGTTCGCGTCGTCCTGCGCCGGGGAATCGAACAGGTCGCAGACCGTGAAGGTCTCGCCGGACCGCAGGTAGCTGCCCATGAAGATCGCGCTCTTGCCCATGTAGGCGCCGATCTCCAGCAGGTCCCCCGGTTCGGTCAGCTCGCTCTGCCGGGCCAGGAACCAGTCGAAGAGCAGCTGGTCGACGGGGAAGAACCAGCCTTTGACCTCGTCGAGTGAGGTGGGTGCGGGAAGCTCCTCGCCGGCCGGCTCCGGGGCGGTGGGGGTGAGCGTCATGGGGATCCGTTCGAACGGGTGGGAGCCCCTGGTGCGGGCGGCTCCCGGCTGCGGGGGGCGTCAGTGTAAACGTCCCCCGCGGCCGGAATCGTCCGCCGCGTCACCGTGTCGCCGCCGTCAACAGGCGTGCGGTGACGTCACAGCGCCCGCCGTCAGGACCGGCGTGCGGTCACTTCACCGCGCCCGCCATCACGCCGCCCACGAACTGCCGCTGGAAGGCGAAGAAGACCGCCAGCGGGATCACCATCGACACGAAGGCGCCGGGCGCCAGGATGTCGATGTTGTTGCCGAACTGCCGCACCTGCTGCTGGAGCGCCACCGTGATGGGCTGCGAGTCGCTGTTCGCGAAGATCAGCGCCACCAGCATGTCGTTCCACACCCACAGGAACTGGAAGATGCCCAGCGACGCGATCGCCGGACCGCCCAGCGGCATCACCACCCGCGCGAACAGCCGCAGTTCGCCCGCGCCGTCGAGGCGCGCGGCCTCCAGCAGCTCCCTGGGGATCTCCGCGAAGAAGTTCCGCAGCAGGAAGATCGCGAACGGCAGCCCGAAGGCGGTGTGGAAGAGCACCACCCCGGAGATGTCGCCGAAGATCCCGATGTCGCCGAAGAGCTTCGCCACCGGGATCAGCGCCACCTGCACCGGCACCACCAGCATCGCCACCACGGCGATGAACCACCAGTCGCGGCCGGGGAAGTCCATCCAGGCGAAGGCGTAGCCGGCCAGCGACCCGATCACCACCACCAGCAGGGTCGTGGGAATGGTGATCAGCGCCGTGTTCACCAGCGAGTCGGTGATGGCGTGGTTGTCCAGCAGGGTGCGGTAGTTGGTCACCGTCAGCTGCGACGGCGAGGTGAAGACCTTCCACCAGCCGCTGGCGGATATGTCCGCCGGGGTGCGCAGGCTGGACAGCAGCAGGCCGAAGGTCGGCAGCAGCCAGAACAGGCCCACCACCAGCAGCACGACCCGCACCACCCCGCCGCCGGCCAGGGCCGCCAGCCGGGTGCCGAGACGGTCCTTGGGCCGTACGCCCGCAGGACGGTCCGCTGTGTCGCGGGGCATCGCCTGCCCCGCGGTCGCGTCGGCGCTCATCGGCGTCCCTCCCTGCGCAGCCGCCGGATGTTGAAGATCATGACCGGCAGCACCAGCAGCAGCAGGATCACACCGATCGCACTGCCGACGCCCTGGTCGTCACCGCCGCCGAACGACGACAGGTACAGCTGCAGGGCCAGCACGTTGGCATTCTGCTGCGTGTTGCCGGGCGCGATGATGTAGACGAGGTCGAAGATCTTCAGCACGTTGATCATCAGCGTGACCGTGACCACCACCAGCACCGGTGCCAGCAGCGGCACGGTGATCCGGCGGAAGACCTGCCACTCGTCGGCCCCGTCCACCCGCGCCTGCTCCATCAGCTCCCGCGGCACCCCGGCCAGGCCCGCCGCGATCAGCACCATCGCGAAACCCGCCCACATCCAGATGTAGGACGCGATGATCGACGGCGTCACCAGGCTCGGGCCGAGCCAGTTGATGCCCTCGTACTTCCCGGAGAAATTCGACGCGGGCAGCCGCAGTCGGGCGCCGACCGCCGAGGCGGGCAGCTTGTACGTCCCGTCCTTGCCGGACTTCGCCGACGCGACGACCTTGCCGTCCTTGACCGCCTGCACCTTCACCCCGGACAGCGCCTTCTCACCGGGGTCGATCACCCCCGGCTTCCCGGTGCCGCCGGGCCGGAAGTCCAGCCACACCGTGCCGGTCACCGAACCCGGCTGCGACGGCGCGGGCTTCGCGTCCGCCGCGCCGGAAGGCACCTTGTTCTGCGGGATGCCGATCAGCGGCAGGTCGGCGGGAGTGCCGCTGGCCGCCGCCGACTTCGACGTGAAGGAACCGCCCGCGGTCGGCGCCAGATCGCTGTTCGGCCGCGGTCTGGCCCCCGGGTAGGCGGCGTTGTCGGTGAAGGTGTCGTGCACCGCCACCACCACGGCGTTCGCCACGCCCTGCGAGGGGTCCTGCTCGTAGACCAGCCGGAAGATGATCCCGGCGGCCAGCATCGAGATCGCCATCGGCATGAAGACGATCAGCTTGAACGCCGTGCCCCAGCGCACCCTCTCGGTGAGCACCGCGAACACCAGGCCGAGCGCGGTCGCCACGGCCGGCGCGACCACCACCCAGACCACGTTGTTGCGCACCGCGGTGAGGATGCCGTGGTCGCTGAAGACCGTCCCGAAGTTCTTCAGCCCGATGAAGGCGCTGCCGTCCGCGTCGTAGAGGCTCCGCTTGACGGTGTAGACGATCGGATACGCCACCAGCGCGCCCAGCAGCACCAGCGCGGGCAGCAGGAACACCGCGGCCACCCACGGCCGGGTGCCCATCACACTGCGACGGGGACCGGATCCCTTTCCGGGACCCGGCGGGGGCGGTACGGCGGCGGCGGAACCGCCGCCTCCCGCCCCCGCGGTGGCACCAGCCACCTGTGCCGGGGCCACGTGCCTCAGCCCCCGTACGCCTTGGTGGCGTCCGCCTCCAGCTTGGCCTGCGCACCCGCCACGTCGGACGGCTTGGCGAGGAAGTCCTGGAGGTCCTTCCACTCGCCCTCGCCCTTCGTGCCGCCGAAGGCCGCCGGCGCCTGGTCCGACATGTCGAACCGGAAGTCGTCACCCGCGGCGATCAGCGACTGGGCGATGTTGCGCTGCACGTCGTCCGGATACGCCGCCATGTCCAGCGACTTGTTCGGCGAGAGGTAACCGCCGCCCTGGGCCCAGATCTTGGCGGCGTCCGTCGACGCGATGAAGGTCAGCAGCGCCTGCGCGCCGGGGCCGTCCTTGAGCGCCACCCCCACGTCACCGCCGCTGACCACCGGCGCTTTGCCCGTACCCACGGCGGGGAAGGCGAACTCCTTGGCGTCCGTGCCGACCTTCGCCTTGGTGTTGGCCGAGATGAAGGCCGAGACGAAATCGCCCTCGTAGACCATCGCGGCGGCCGGCGGATTGCCGGTGAAGGTCTGCGTCACCGACTTCGGGAAGTCCGTGGCCAGGGCGCCCTTGGCGCCGCCCGCGATCAGGTCCTTGGCGCCGAACAGCTGGCCCAGCGTGGTCAGCGCGTCCTTCACCGACGGGTCGGTCCACTTGATCTTGTGCGCGGCCAACTGGTCGTACTTCTCCGGACCGGCCTGCGAGAGGTAGATGTTCTCGAACCAGTCGGTCAGGGTCCAGCCGTCCGCACCGCCGATCGACACCGGGGGAGTGCCCGACTCGAAGACGGTCTCCGCGGTCTTCAGGAAGTCCGCCCAGGTCTTCGGCTCCGTCGCGCCCGCGTTGCTGAAGGCCGCCGCGTTGTACCAGATCAGCGACTTGTTGGAGACCTTGGCGTAGACGCCGTACTGCTTGCCCTTCCACGCGCCGAGCTTCTGCCAGCCCGGGGAGAAGTTCTTTCCCAACTGGGCCTGCGCCTCCGGGCCCAGCGGCTTGAGCCAGCCCTTGTCGGCGAACTGGTGCAGCACGCCGTTCTGCGCGAGGAAGGCCACGTCGGGCGGGGCGCCGCCCTGGATCTTCGTCCCCAGGAAGGTCGACTGGCTGTCGCCCGTCGGCACGAACGTGGTCTTCGCGCCGGTGCGCTTGTCGAACTCGTCGAGCACCTTCTGGAAGTTCTTCTGCTCGGGCCCCGTCCACACCGCGGCCACTTCCAGCTTCTGGCCGTGCAGGTCGGGCAGTTGCAGGGCGTCACCGCTGCTGGGCGCCGCCGCCGACGTCGTCGGCGTGTCGCTCTTCTTGCCCCCGTCGTCGCTGCCACCGCCGCCGCAGGCCGCGGCGCCCAGCGCCAGGGCCGACGCCGATACGACGGCGAGCGCTATGCGCGTAGTCCGGCGTGAGGCGCTGCCGCTCGGGGCGATCCGCGTCTTACCCTTTAACCTGTGCATCTGGCTTCCCCTCAGTCCCGTGGCGTCCTGTCCTACGCCCGGTGAACTCCCCCCGGCAAGAGCCGATACCACCCACCGCCCGCAATGTGACCACGCCGTGATCTTGGCTCAAACCTGGGGGTGCCCCCTTGCCCCTGCCCCTTCCCCGGCGCTCCGGGACCTTCCCCCGGGTGGGCGGCCTGTCTCGCAGTTCTCCCCCAGAGCTTCGCCCGGGGGTACCCTCACGAGCCCCTGGGCGGGTGCCACTCCCTGCGGGGTGCTGTTACGGACTCCACAGTTGCGCTGTGTGGGTGGCTTGGCGCTCCGTTCTCCCCCAGCGCTTCGCCTGGGGGTACCCCCACGCGCCCCTTTTGGCCTGCGTCCTCCGCCGGCCGGCGTTCGCCCCTGCCGAGGGCCCTCTGCGCAGGGGGGCACGCGTTTTTCAGGGGCGCGGGGAACTGCGCGCCCCGCCGACAAGGCGGGAAGGAAAGGCAACGCCACAGCAAGTGGCACCCCCCAGGGGCGCGTGGGGGTACTCCCACGCGAAGCGCTGGGGGAGAACGGAGCGCCAAGCCCCCACGGAGCGCAACCGTGGAGTCCGTAACAGCACCCCGCAGGGAGTGGCGGGGAACTGCGCGCCCCGCCGACAAGGCGGGAAGGAAAGGCAACGCCACAGCAAGTGGCACCCCCCAGGGGCGCGTGGGGGTACCCCCACCCGGGGGAAGGTCCGGGAACAGGGGGCGGGGGCGCCCCCGGCGGGGGTGCGGGTCAGGCAGACGTGGCCTCGGCCTCGGCGGCACGCTGAAGCGCACTGGCGAGGAGTGCGAGATCGGTCGGCCCGTTCCCCAGCTCACGGACCTGGCGCCGGGCCGGCGGATCCCCCATCCGCTCCCACTCGAGCCCCACAACCGTCGGCCGCAAGGTCGCCGTGCGCGGGATGCGCCCGCTGACCCGCCCGGCCTGAAAGGCCGTCACCGCCCCGCCGGGCCGCCGGAGATACCCGCGGCCCGGGACGCTCTCGTCGAGCCCGGCCGGGTCCTCGACATTCACCAGCAGCGCCGCTGACTCCGTGTCGGGCATCCGCAGCGCGACCCGCAGCGGTGCCCGCTCGTCCGCGTCGGTGCCCGCCGTGCGCTCGGGGCGGCCGGTGGCGGTGACGAGGTGGACGCCGAGGCGCTCGCCGTCCCGGGCGACCGACTCGATCGCCCGGACGACGCTGCCGGCCGCGGGCCTCCCGGAGGCGCCGAGCGCGGGGGCCACGAGCGCGTCGAAGTCGTCGACGAGCACGACGAGCCGCGGCAGCGCGGGCACGTCCTGGGGCGAGGCCCCCGGCGGGCGCCCGCCGGGGTGCGGCACGGTCGCGGCGACGAGCCGCTCGGCATGCCACGCGGCGAAGGCCTGCCCGCCGAGCACTCCCTCGCGCCGCTTCAGCTCCGCGCTGAGCGCCTGCGCGAACTCCCGCATCCGGACGGGGTCGGCGGCCACCAGGTGCGCGCTGACGTGGGGCAGGTCGGCGCAGCCGCCGAGCCCTTCGCCGCGGTCCTGCCCGGCGCCGTCGACCAGGATCAGCGCGAGCCTCTCCGGCCGCTCGGCGGCGGCCAGTGCCGCGGCGAAGGACCGCAGCAGCTCGGTCTTGCCCGCGCCAGGGGCCCCGCCGACGATCAGGTGCGGCCCCTCGGCCACGAGGTCCACCGCGACCCGGCCGCCGGGTCCCGCGCCCGCCCCGAGCACGGCGACCCCGGACGGCGCCGCGGCGGGCGCGGCGGCCCAGCGGGCGGCGATCTTCGCGGGCGTGGCCAGCGCGAGGTCCAGCTCGTCGAGCAGCCGTACGGAGGCGGGCAGCGCGTGCCGCGACAGGGCGCCCGGCGCGTCCGCGTCGGCTTCGCGCAACGGGGCCAGCGCCCGCGCGAAATGCTCGGCCCAGGCGGCGGACACCGCGTCGAGCACGATCTCGTCGGCGCCGCCGGAGCCCGCGGGCTCCCCGGCGGGCTCGACCCGCAGCATCGTCGCGACGTCACCCGACAGGCGGGCGACGACCCCGTCGTCCACGGCGGGCCGCTCGCCCGGCTCGGCCAGGCACAGCACATGGATGCCGACTGCGGGACCGGCCGCCGCGATCCGCGCGACGGTCTCGCGCAGCGCCGCGGACCCGGGGTCGCCGTCGACCACCAGCAGCGAATACGGCCCCGGCTGCCCGGCGCCCGCCGGGCCCTCCTCGATCCTGCGCACCAGCTCCGCGGTGCGCGCCTGCGCCTGGTCGCGGTCGAAGGCGAGCAGCAGCCGGCAGTCCTGGCCGCGGGACGGGCGCAGATGCGGCAGCCAGTTCAGCCAGGACCACTCCTCGGCCCGCTGGTCGGCGGGCCTGGCACGGTCCGCGCTGACCAGCACGACCTCAAGGGCGGTGGGGGAGTGCAGCGCGCACAGCTGGGCGAGCACCGCGCGGGCGAGGCCGGCCAGCCGCGGCCGCGGCCCGGCCAAGGTCAGCGCGGAGGTGCGCGGCTCGCGCAGGTCCACGGTGAAGGGCACTCCGCCCAGCCGCCGGTTCCCGTACTCCGACGGCAGGTCGGCGGTGCCGAGCCGTACGGTCAGCGCGTCCGGGTGCCCGGGGGTGCGCTCCCACAGCCGCCTGCCGGGGCCCAGCGCCGTGAGCAGCACGGCCGCCGGGTCGGGCCACCGCTCCCGCAGCGCCTCCGCCTCACCCCCGGCGTACGCCTCCTCCTCGCCCCGCCCCGTCCCGCCGAGCCGCCGCCTGGCCCAGGCCCCTATCGACCCGACGACCCCGCTGCGCCCCCCGGGACCTGCACCGGGCCGCCGCGCCTGACCGGTGTCCCGCCGCACACCCGTGCCGGGGCTGTCCTGCGCGGTGCTCCTGCTCCCGCTGCTGCCGCCGCGCCCGCCGGGGCCGTCGCCCTGGTGCCCGGGGGTGCCGAGCGCGTCCGGCGCGGTGGTCTCCGGGCTCCCGCCCGGGTGCCCGAGGGCGCCGGAGGCGTCGTCCCGGGATGCCGGGCCGCCGGTGCGGCCCCCGGTCGCGCCGCCCTGGCGCCCGCTTTCCGCGCCGGGCGCGAACGGCGCGGTATCCGGGTGACCGGCCGCGCCGGAGAGGCCGGGGCCGCCGGGCCCGTCCACGGCGTCCGCCAGGTGCCCGCCGCGGGCGGCGGACCCGCTGCGGCCCGCCGCCGCACGGTCCTCGCGGGTCGGGCCGTCCGCGTCCCTGCCGTCCTGCGGGTGCCCCGCGGGCGAGCCGTCCGCCGCGCCGTCCCGGGGTGCCGGGACCGGCGGGGAGGCGGGCGCGGGCCAGGGGGCGTCCCGGAGGGAGACGCGGAGGTGCCCGTCGGTGTCGGGGGTGGCCGGGAGCGGGGGCGGGGCGGGGGAGCCCGCCGGGTCGAGGCGGAGCGTGGACTCGCCCAGGTGCAGCAGTGCGCCCGGGGGCAGCGGCACCGGCTGCGGGCCGACAGCGCGCCCGCTCAGCGTCGTACCGTTCGTGGAGCCCAGGTCGGCGACGGTGAGGCCGCCGTCCGGGCCGAAGGCCACCTCGCAGTGCAGCCGGGAGACGTCCGGGTCGTCCAGCGGCACATCCGCGTCGGCCGACCGCCCGATCGTGGCCCGGCCGCCGGGCAGCAGGTGGACGCCGCCGGCGTCGGGCCCGCCGACCACCAGCAGCCTGGCGACGTCGGCGGACGGGCGGCCGTATTCCCCGAAGCTGCCGTACTGCCCGTGGTCGTGCGGCTCGCCAGGGCGCCCCGTGGACGCGTGCAGCGACAGGACGGCGCCGTCGACCAGCGGCGGCACCCCGAGGACGGCGGTGGGCGGCACGCGGTCCTGGCCGACGTAGAGCGCCACCGAGGACCCGGCGGAGCGGCCCGGCTGCCCGGACCCCGCGGCCGAGGCGAGCGCGCCGGCCACCGAGCCGAGCACGGTGCCCGGGGGCGCGGTGACGAGCACGTCGCTGCCGCCGCGTGCGGCCCGGCCGCTGCGCGGCCCGAGGACGGTCAGCCGGATCTGCATCTCGTCCGCGGTCCCTTCTGCCCGGGCGCGCGGCGGAAGACCCCTCCCGGACCGCGCACGAGCGCGTTGACACTGAACACCTACGACAGCTGGCGACACACTTGGCGAACACCCGCGCCCGCCTGCCGGACCGGACAGCGTCCGGCGGCGCGCGGCCGCGACCGGCAGGGCCGCCCCCGCTGCCCCCACCGGACCGTACGGGTGCATCCTCCCACCCGCCACCGACATCCTGACGCCGGTACCACCTCCGGTGATCTTGTCCTACCGCGGACCGGGCCGCTCACCATCGGCGGCACGGCGGGAAGTGACCGGATCCGGCCGTTTCGCGGCAGAACCTGATCTCTGTCGGAGCCGTGTCGCCGCCGCCTCCCGGCCGTCTTCCGCCTGCCGCGTACCGCAAACCGGCGCAAGCCGATCCGCCGCCGACCGCGCAACCGCGGACCGCCGTGCGGCGTCCTACCCGGGAATCCCGGCGGCGCCACCAGGCCACGGTTTGCCGCGCGGCACTACGCTTGGCCGGAATCGGGGCACCGGAAGGGCCCGGTCACTACGGAGCAGGGAGCGCATGACGTGCGGCCGGTAGGCAGCAAGTACCTCCTGGAGGAGCCGCTCGGGCGCGGCGCCACAGGCACCGTCTGGCGTGCCCGGGTGCGGGACGAGTCGGGCACCGCGGTCGCCGTCAAGGTGCTCAAGGAAGAGCTGGCCGGCGACCCCGACGTGGTGATGCGCTTCCTTCGCGAGCGCTCCGTCCTGGTCCGGCTGCGCCACCCGCACATCGTGCGGGTCCGCGACCTGGTCGTCGAGGGCGACCTGCTCGCCCTGGTCATGGACCTGGTCGACGGCCCCGACCTGCACCGCTATCTGCGGGAGAACGGCCCCTTCACCCCGGTCGCCGCCTCGCTGCTGACCGCCGCCGTCGCCGACGCGCTCGCCGCCAGCCATGCCGACGGCGTCGTGCACCGCGACCTCAAGCCCGCCAACGTGCTGCTCGCCACCCTCACCGGTGAGAACGGCGAAGAGCGGATGCACCCGATGCTCACCGACTTCGGCATCGCGCGCCTGGCGGACTCCCCGGGCGTCACCCGGACCCACGAATTCGTCGGCACCCCCGCCTACGTGGCGCCGGAATCCGCCCAGGGCCGCCCGCAGACCTCCGCCGTCGACGTCTACGGTGCCGGAATCCTGCTCTACGAGCTGGTCACCGGGCGTACGCCCTTCCAGGGCGAGAATGCCATCGAGGTGCTCCAGGCCCACCTCAACCAGCAGCCGCGCCGCCCCAGCACCGTTCCCGAACCGCTGTGGACGGTCATCGAGCGCTGCCTGCGCAAGGAGCCCACCCAGCGCCCGAGCGCCGACAGCCTGGCCCGCGCGCTGCGGGTGGTCGCGGCGGGCGTCGGCGTGCACGCCACGCCCGACGCGGCCGAGGCCGCGCTCGGCGTGGGCGCGCTGCTCGCCCCCGACGAGACCCCGACCCTGGTGCCCGGCACCGGCCAGGGCGGCGCACGGGGCGCGGGAGCCGGCAATTCCGACGCCGACCCCACGCAGGTGCTGCCGCAGGGGCAGGGCGGCGGCTACGACCCGAACGCCGCGACCAGCGTGCTGCCCTCCGAGGGCGACCGCTCGGCCCGGCCCGCCGCCGACGGCACCCGCGTCATGCCGCCCGTGCCCGACGGCGCACCGCAGTCCGCGCAGGCGCAGGGCGGCCCGCACCCGTGGGAGTCGCAGCTCAGCGCGGCCCGGCAGCGCAACGACCAGACCGAGGCGCGCTATCTGCCGCCGGAGATGGACCCGCTCTTCCGCCGCCCGCGCCGCCAGCCGGGCCAGCCGGAGCAGGGGCAGGGACAAGGCCAGGGACAGGGCGGCCAGGGCCGGCAGGGCTACGGATACCCGCAGCAGCCGTACCAGCAGCAGCAACAGCAGCAGGGCGGCGGCCAGGGCTACGGCTATCCGCAGCAGCAGTCCGGCCCCTCGCAGCAGCCCCGCTACCAGCAGCCGCAGCAGCAGTCGGGGCCGCCCCCGCAGGCGTACGAGCCGCGAAGGGAGCAGCAGCCGCAGCCGCAGCGCTACGAGCCGCAGCAGCGCCCGCCGGCCCGGGCCCCCGAGCCGCCCCGGCAGCACGACCCGCGCGAGCCGCGGCGGCGCAGCGCGAACCCGGTCAAGATCCCCGGCCTCGGCTGCCTCAAGGGCTGCCTGACGGTGATCCTGGTGATCGCCGTGCTCTTCGTCGTCATCTGGTACACCACGCCGCTGCCGCACTGGGTCGACAGCACCCGCAACCTGTGGGACGCGACGTCGAGTTGGGCCCATTCGGCATGGGACAAGATCTCCTCGATCACCGGCGACTCCGGCGGCGGCCAGGGCAACGACACCCCCGGCCTGAACAGCACCCCGGACCTGAACAACCTCCCCGACCTCAACGGCCTGCCCGGACAGAACGGCAACTGACCCCGTTTCGTCGCCCCGCCCGACACTCCGCCCGTACGCAGCCGGTCCGCGTACGGGCGGAGCGCCGTCGTACGCCCCTTCCGACGCGTGTTCCGACGCCCACCTTGGGGATTTGTCGACTTCCGAAGGGTGATTTCTCGTGCGGAACGCCCACTCACCGCCCTCGCGTACCCCGAACGGCCGCTGTTCCGCGTAGCTTTGTCGGCAACGCTTGGTCGCCCACGCGACGGACCGCCGGAGGAGTCGGAGCAAGTCTTGGCCAGGAAGATCGGCAGCCGCTACACCGCCCACCAGGTGCTCGGGCGGGGATCCGCGGGCACGGTGTGGCTCGGTGACGGCCCCGAGGGACCGGTCGCCATCAAGTTGCTGCGCGAGGACCTGGCCTCCGACCAGGACCTGGTCGGCCGGTTCGTGCAGGAGCGCACCGCGCTGCTCTCGCTCGACGACCCGCACATCGTCGGCATCCGCGACCTGGTGGTCGACGGCAGCGACCTCGCCCTGGTGATGGACCTGGTCCGCGGCACCGACCTGCGCTCCCGGCTGGAGCGCGAGCGACGGCTCGCCCCCGAGGCCGCCGTCGCCATCGCCGCCGACGTCGCCGACGGCCTCGCCGCGGCCCATGCCGCGGGCGTGGTCCACCGCGACGTCAAGCCGGAGAACGTCCTGCTCGACTCCGCCGCCCCCGCAGGCCCCGGCGGCGCACCGCCCGCGCTGCTCACCGACTTCGGCATCGCCCGCCTGGTCGACTCCCCGCGCCGCACCCGCGCCACCCGCATCATCGGCACCCCCGACTACCTGGCCCCGGAGATCATCGAGGGCCTGCCGCCGCGCGCCTCCGTCGACATCTACGCGCTGGCCACCGTCCTCTACGAGCTGCTCGGCGGCTTCACCCCCTTCGGCGGCGGCCACCCCGGCGCCGTCCTGCGCCGGCACGTGACCGAGGCCGTACAGCCGCTGCCCGGGTTGCCCGCCGACCTCGAACGCATCCTCACCGCCTGCCTCGCCAAGGCCCCCGCCTCCCGGCTCACCGCCGGCGAGCTGGCCGCCCGGCTGCGCGACCTGCTGCCGCGGCTCGCCGGCCTGCCCCCGCTGGACGTGACCGCGCCCGGCGACACCGGCGAGGAGGGCGGCTACGGCGACGCCGTGCCCGAGCCGCCCGCGCCCGCCGCCGCACCGGCCGCCCCCGCCGCGCCGCCCGGCGGCGACCGCAGGCGCGGGGCCGTGCCGCTGGTCAGGGGCGCCGCCCCCGACTCCTCCCGGGACACCCACACCAGCATCAAGCTGCCCACCGCCGAGGAGCTCGCCGGTTTCGGCGCCTCCTCCCGGGGCGCGGGCAAGGGCCGCGCCTCCGCGCCAGGCCGGCCCGCGAGCCCCCGGCACCGGGCGGTCTCCGACGCCATGCGGCAGCGGCGTATCCGCTTCGCGGCGGCCGCCGCGGCGGCGCTCGCGGTGGCCGGCATCGGCGGCTGGGGCATCGCCTCGGCCGGCTCCTCGGGCTCCCCGGGCCCGGGTAATTCCCGCGACGACACCCCGCCGACGACGGACCCCGCGACCGACCACAAGACCGACTCGGCCGCCACCGCGCCCAAGGCCATCACCCCCGCCGCCCCGACCGCGGGCGCCGACGCCCCGCAGGGACGTACCGGCCAGTCCGTCGCGCTGCCGCGCTGGTCCGCCTTCCAGGGCGTGCCCGCCGCCGGCGTCCCGCTGGTCGGCGGCCCGCGCGCGCTCGTCGTGAACGGCGCCACCTACGTCTTCGCCCGCGGCCAGGACAAGAACATCTGGTACGTCGTCCGCGACGGCTCCGACTACGGCCCGTGGCACAAGCTCAGCGGGATAAGCGTCGCCGACGACCCGGCCGCCGTCTCCGCCAAGGCCGGCCGCGTCGACCTGTTCGCGCTCGGCACCGACGGCCTGCTCTACCGCAGGACCATGACCGGCACCCACTGGAATTCCTGGTCCCAGGTCGACGAGCGCACCCACTTCGCCGCCGCCCCCGCCGCCGCCTCCTCCGAGCCCGGCAGGATCGACCTGGTCGGCCGGGTCGGCGGCGACCTCGTCACGGCCTCCCTGGTGGGCAGCCGCTGGAACGCCTGGGCCGTCGTCCCCACCGCGGGCCGTATCACCGCCGCCCCCGCCCTGGTCTCCCGGGCCCGCGGCACCCTCGACGCCTTCGTCGTCCGCAAGGCAGACGGCGCCGTCCTCCAGCTGCCCTACGCCGGCGGCGCCTGGCGCCCCTGCGCCGTCGTCCAGGGACTCGACGCCACCGCCCGCCCCGACGCCGTCGCCGCCGGCGACCGGCTCTACGCCTTCGCACCCGGCGGCCAGGCCGCGGTCGCCCCCGACGCCGACTGGTCGACCGCCCCGCTGCCCGGCACACCCACCGCCCTGGGCGCGGCAGCCGCGTCACCGCACACGCTGGAGATATTCACCAGGACCTCCTCCGGCACCCTGAGCAGGGCGACCGCGTCGGTGTGACGGCCCCGCCATGCCGCGAGGGTCTCGATGAGGGCACTCTCGCGGCACGACAGGGGCGGTAGGTTTCGGCCAGCCGGTAGGCTGGACCCGTGGCAATCGTCGATGTATCCGAAGAACTGAAATCCCTGTCCTCGACCATGGGGTCGATCGAGGCCGTCCTCGACCTCGACCGGATGCGGACCGACATCGCCGCGCTTGAGGAGCAGGCCGCCGTGCCGTCCCTGTGGGACGACCCGGAGAGCGCGCAGAAGATCACCAGCCGGCTCTCCCACCTCCAGGCCGAGCTGCGCAAGGTCGAGACGCTGCGCGGCCGTATCGACGACCTCGCCGTCCTCTTCGAGCTGGCCGAGGCCGAGGACGACGCCGACACCCGCACCGAGGCCGAGAGCGAGCTGGAAGAGGTCCGCAAGTCGCTGGACGAGATGGAGGTCAGGACCCTGCTGTCGGGCGAGTACGACGCCCGCGAGGCCCTGGTCAACATCCGCGCCGAGGCCGGCGGCGTCGACGCGGCGGACTTCGCCGAGCAGCTCCAGCGGATGTACATGCGCTGGGCCGAGCGCCACGGCTATGCCACCGAGGTCTACGAGACCTCCTACGCGGAGGAGGCCGGCATCAAGTCGACCACCTTCGTGGTCAAGGCCCCCTACGCCTACGGCACCCTCTCCGTCGAGCAGGGCACCCACCGCCTGGTGCGGATCTCCCCCTTCGACAACCAGGGCCGCCGCCAGACCTCCTTCGCCGGTGTCGAGGTCCTCCCGGTCGTGGAGCAGAGCGACCACGTCGAGATCGACGAGTCCGAACTGCGCGTCGACGTCTACCGCGCCTCGGGCCCCGGCGGCCAGGGCGTCAACACCACCGACTCCGCCGTCCGTATCACCCACATCCCCACCGGCATCGTCGTCTCCTGCCAGAACGAGCGCTCCCAGATCCAGAACAAGGCCAGCGCCATGAACGTCCTCCAGGCCAAGCTGCTCGAACGCCGCCGCCAGGAGGAGCAGGCCCTGATGGACTCCCTCGGCAAGAGCGACGGCGGCAACTCCTGGGGCAACCAGATGCGTTCGTACGTCCTGCACCCTTACCAGATGGTCAAGGACCTGCGCACCGACCACGAGGTCGGCAACCCCCAGGGCGTCCTCGACGGCGACATCGACGGCTTCATCGAGGCGGGCATCCGCTGGCGCAAGTCCCGTGAGAAGGCCGCGGCTTGAGCCGTCCGTGACGTTGGACATGTCACAGCCTTGTGCAGAAGTGCCGGGCACACAGGGGTAATTGACGCATTGTGTGCTTAATGGCCTTGACGCTCCGGAAGAAAGCCGCGAGGGTGATGCGCGGCATGCGCATGTCTGAGGCGTCAGCGCACGGGGGCGAGCGTTGAAGATTCCCTCCAGTGACAACCCTCACGTTGCCTGCGCAGCCCGAAGCAGACATCTACTGGGGGTAATCGACTCATGAGCAAGCGCAACACGCGGCTGCGTGTCGCCCGCATAGCCGCGGCGGCCGTCATAGCCGGCGGCGCCTCCCTGACGGCCGTGGGCGCGGCCCAGGCAGTGACGAACGACAGCACGACGTCGCAGTCGAAGCCGGGCATCCACACCCTGGACGACCCGACCGACCCGCTGAGCGGCGCGATCGGCAACGGTGGTGCCTCCGGTGACGCTGCTGCTGGTGGCGGGGATGCCGCTGCTGGCGGTGGAGATGCTGCCGCGGGTGGCGGGGATGCCGCTGCGGGCGGTGGTGACGCTGCTGCTGGTGGCGGGGATGCTGCCGCGGGTGGCGGGGATGCTGCTGCTGGCGGTGGAGATGCTGCCGCGGGCGGTGGTGACGCTGCTGCTGGTGGCGGGGATGCCGCTGCTGGCGGTGGAGATGCTGCCGCGGGTGGCGGGGATGCTGCTGCTGGTGGCGGGGATGCTGCCGCGGGCGGTGGTGACGCTGCCGCGGGTGGCGGGGATGCCGCTGCGGGCGGTGGTGACGCTGCTGCTGGCGGTGGTGACGCCGCTGCGGGTGGTGGCAACGCTGCGGGTGGTGGCAACGCTGCGGGTGGTGGCAACGCTGCCGGCGGTGGGAACGCTGCCGGCGGTGGCGGCAATGCCGCGGGTGGCGCGTCGACTGGTACGTCGTCGACCGGCGGCGGCACGCAGCCCAACGGCAACAACAACACCTGCACCCTGACCGGTGAGAGCGTCGACTGCGGTAACAACAACACCGGCACCGACAACACCCAGTCGGTCCCGCAGGGCGACACCACGAGCCAGCTCGCCGAGACCGGCTCCAGTGGCACGACCTTCCTGCTGCTCGGTGCCGCGACCCTGATCGCGGGCGGCATCGGCTTCCGCCTGACCCCGCGCCTGGCGGCCGGCCGCCGCGACGCGGCCTGACGGCAGCACGCATACGCACAAGGGTGGGGCCGGAACGCGGAAGCGTTCCGGCCCCACCCTTGTGCCTTGCGCCCGCTAAGGCGCGGAGGGCCGCGGGGGCACGAGCACCGTCAGATCGTCGGTGATCGTCCTCGCGACCGCTCCGTATCCGTCGACCGACAGGTTGACGTGGTCGCCCGAGTCGAAGTCGAGCGGCGCGGCCTGGCTGCTGAGCTGCTGCTCCGGGGGCGTGGCGGTGCTGGCGGGGTCGTCCACGGCGACAGCCGCGTCGGCGTCGACGTAGGTCTGCCCCGGCGGGTTGCCTGCCGAGACCCCGCTGATCCAGTCGTTCACCGTCTGCCGGTAGGCGTCGGCGGTGTCGGTGCAGGTCGTGTATCCCTCGCAGGGTGTCAGCGTCATGATGACGGTCCTGATCCCCCACGCCTGCAACTGGTCGAGCAGGGTCTGATAGGCGGTGGTCAGGTAGACGTCGTCGCTGCCCGAGACGATGTCCTGCAGGCCCTGGGCGATCACCACGGTGTTCACCTGGGGCTCGGCGAGGATGTCCCTGTCCACCCGGGACAGCAGGGAGAAGGTTCCCACGTAGCTGCCGACCACATCCGTCGCCAGGCGGTTCCGCCGGATGTCCGCCGCGACGACGCCGTACTGCGGGACGTCCTGGGTGTTCGTCCGGAGCGCGTGGGACAGGGCGCCGCCCAGCCGCCAGTTCGTCGGCTGGGCGCCGCTGCCGCCGATCGCCGTCGTCGCACCTGCCGACGCGTCGACCAGACCGTCCCCGACAGTGACAACCGTGGGACTGCCGTCCGTCGTCACGAGGTCCAGGCCGGTGACGATGTCGCTGAAGTAGCCGTGCGGCAGGTCCGTACCGGTGAACACGGAACTCGCCGTGTCGGCCGTATGGTCACCGCTGCCGACAGGGCTGATGTAGGTCAGGACACCCGAAGCCCAGGAGTGCTCGGGGATGTGGGCCACCGAGTTGGCCAAGTGAAAGCTCAGCAGTACGTTCTGGCCCGCGGTCACCGACACGGGCAACGGGTCGCTGAACACCTCGCCTCCCACCGGTATCTCCGTGCCCGCGGAGCCGCCGAACGCCATGTCGGTCGGGGTGCCGGCCGCCGCCAGCCCACTGCCCTGGAGCGCGAAGGTCACGTGGTCGATGTCGAGCGGCGTCGTCGCGTTGGTGTTCGAGAGCTTGATGCGCGCCCGGTTTCCGCCGACGCTCGGTGTGACGACGGATCGGAACGTCTGATCCCCGTAGGACTTGCCGCCGATGAAGTTGTAGGTGCCCTCGTTCGGCGAACTCCAGGCCCCCGTCCACGACGCCCCGCCCGGGGCGGTCGTCGTGTCGCGTACCGCCATCGCCAGGATGTGCAGGCCGGGCACGAAGGCCTGGGCCTTGCTGCTCAGGTCGGGGAGGGTCACCGAGGAGACGTGGGCGCCCGGGGCCAGCGGGACGGCGAAGGCGTAGACCTTGCGGTTGCCCGTGATCTGGCCGGTGGGCGTGTTGATCTGGGTGAAGGCGCTCACCGCCAGCGAGGCCGGGCCGACGCTCCAGTCCGGCACCGCCAGGTAGTACGACTGCGGTGCGGTGCCGTCCGCGTAGGTGACCGTGCCGGAGGCCTCGCCGCAGTCGCTGTACCGCTCGTTGTCGTAGCCGTATGTGCAGTCGGTCGCGCTGATGCTGGTGCCGTCCGGCACGTATGGGCTGCTGTGGTCGGCGGGCACGTGGTCCGCGGCGCTGCCGCCGTACGTGGACATGGCCAGGAAGACCAGGGCGTTGCCCTGCTCGCCGTTCATGGTGATGGTCTGGTTCGCCGCCAGGACGTTGTCGGCGGCCCCGGCGCCGAAGTTCGGGAGGGTGAAGGTGGCGCCGTCGGCGGTGAGCCTGCCGCCGGGCTGCCAGCCCTTGGACTGCATCTCCTGGAGGGAGAAGGAGCCGCCCACGCCGTCGGCGTTCGCCACCGCCGGCGTCGCGTTGTCGGACACCGCCGTGTTGTTGAACGCGGCGGCCAGGCTCGGGTAGGTCTTCCCGGCGTGGCCCACGGACGTGAAGTGGTATTCGTGCATGGGCGATTCGTTGCCGGCCGAGTCGAGCGCGTAGGCGAACAGCGTGTGCGTGCCCGGCGCCACCGGCGTCGCCGTGTACTGCGCGGTGTTGTTCGAGGCGGTCTTGGTCTGGCTCGCGGGGGCGCCCGTGGTCGGGGGCGCGACGTCGAGGCCGAAGACGAACTTCGCCGCGTTGTTCTGGGTGGTGCCCGGGTCGACCTTCGCGGTGAAGGTGCCCGGGGTGCCGGCCGTGGCGCCGGGGCCGCCGCCCTTGTCGATGTCGGGGTAGACGTCGGCGAGGACGTCCGGCTCCACAGGGGCGCGCTGGTCGACGGTGAAGTGGCAGGTCGAGGTGCCGGCCTTGGAATCCTCGCCGTCGCTCACGGAGACCTGCCAGTTGACGACGCTGCCGTCGGCGAGGTTCTTGATGTAGGTGAGCGGGAAGGAGGCGGGGGCCTGCTGGCCGCTGGAGACGTCCTTGCTCTTCAGCGTGGACTTGGCGCCCGACCCGACCCAGTAGGTGTAGGTCGCCTGGAGCGCGTCCTTGTCGGTGTCGGAGACCAGCGACGACAAGGTGGGCGGTGTGGTGGCGACCGTCTTGCCGAGGATCGGGTAGGGCGTCGCGGTGGCGCAGCCGTACGTCGAGGAGTTGAGCTTGACGGTCGGCGTCGCCGGCGGGTTGGGCGCGTGGTTGTAGGTGATGCTCACCGTGGGGTTCGCGGCGAACCGCTTGAAGTGGTAGCCGTTGGACTCGTTGGCGTTGGCCAGCACGTAGGTCAGCGACGACCAGTGCCCGGCCGCCGCGCTCGCGACGGTCGAGGTCGCCGTGAAGCCGCCGGGGACGTAACTCGTGCAGGCGGGCGCGAAGGAGTGGCTGTCGATCCTCGTGCCGGCGGCCGGCTTGTTGCTCCAGGTTGTCTTGGAGCTGATCGCCGAGGTCAGGTACATGTTGACGGTGCTGGTGGTGTCGCACTGCGCCGCGTACGTCTCGGTGGTGTTGATGACCGCGCTGACGATGTGCGCGCCCCAGATCCCGGAGGGTATGCCGAGCTGGAAGTACGACCGCTCGACGCCGACGCACCCTGAGTAGGTGTTGTCGCCCACGCCGGGGTCGCCGTATTTGGTCGAGTCGTAGTTGGAGGTCGTGGAGCAGCCGGACTGCACCTCGGCCCAGTGCTGGCGTGACCCGGACGTCGGGTGCGGATTCCAGCTCGGGTCGATGTAGACCGGGTAGACGGTGTCCTCGCCGGTGAGCAGCTTCCGGTCCGGGGTCAGGGTGAGGGCGCCGGCGGCGACCCGTACGCCCAGAGCGGCGGTGTGCGCGCCCGGTTGCGGGCTCGCGGCGGCGGGCAGCGCGGCCGACCTGGCCCGGGTGGCGGGGGCGACGGTACGTGCCGGGGCCGCGCCCGCGGCGCGCGCCGAGTCCCACATGAGCGGCGCGGGGGCGCTGAAGGCGACCTCGCCCTTCGCCGTGACGGCGGCGAGCCCGTCGGGTCCCGCGTCCTTGACGGTGACGCCGGTGGCGCGGGTGCTCAGCGCGAGGGTGCCGAGCCGCGGATCGGCCGCGGCCGCGGGCGTCTTGACGACCAGCACTTCGGAGAAGCCGCCGAGCGTGGTCGCGGTGACCTTCAGGTCGACGTCCGGCAGCACGTCGGGGTAGGTGAGGGCGTCGGCGGCGGCGGTCGGCGCGGGCAGCGCGGTGGGCCAGCCGAAGGCCAGCTGCTCGCCGCCGGAGCCCATGACCGCGAGCGGCGCGGCCGTCCCGCCGCCGGAGAGGCGGAGGCTTCCCGTCGCCGCGGCCGGGCTGTAGGTGCCGTCGGCATTGCGCACCAGCGTCGCGTCGACGGGTGTCCAGGCGCCGTTCTTGCGGACGCGGGTCGGCAGCAGGGTGGAGTCGTAGGTGGTGGTGCCCGAGGGGTTCGCCGTCGTGGTGGACGTCTCGGTGGTCAGCGCGTCGACGGTGACGGGCCTGCCCTGGGCGGTGGCCTGATCCTGCGCGGCCTGGAGGGCCCGGCGCTGCGCGGGCGTCAGGCCGTCGGCGTCGTCCCTGGGCGCCAGCGGTACGCCGGGCGGCGCCGCCGGTTCGTCGGGCCGCGGCGCGGCGGTGCCCTGCCCTCCCGATACGGGAGCGGTGCCGCCGGTGCTTCCGGTGTCGGCGCCCGCGGGTCCGGCGCCGGCGAGCGCGAGCCCCGGCGTAATTCCCACAACAAGCACACCAGCAATGAAAGCGGACCTCCATCGTCCGCGTTTCCCTGGTTTATTGCAGCACAAACTCACTCGCTGACGCATTTCCCCCACCCCTGAGTCGAGTCGAATCGAGAGACACAACCCGGAGCAAGCTAGCGGCTGCGTGTTCGAATCCACAAGTAGTCGCCGACGTATGACGCACAGTCAAGTCATCCGCACGGCCTGCTGGCTTGTGGGCTCAATGTGGTCCACGATGCCCCCGTGAATCGGATATGTCGCTCCTGTGCGTAAAGGGCCGCATCACATGATTTACGAGGCATAGTCCTGTGTGTTTGACCTCCTCATGGTTTTCGTAAGGTGAAAACTTTACTGTCTGTTCTCTTCTGGAGATCCCGTGCCGGGGTGCTGGTTGCTAGCTTCTGCCTTCTGCTGTTCCACGCCTTGGGGGGTTTGCGGTGCGCAGTCTTATCGGCATGCCATTGCGTCGTCGTTCGGCGAGAGGCGCGCGGAAAACGTGGGCCTGGGGCATGTGGGCCGCCCTGCTCGCCCTCGTCGTGCCCTTCGTGGCGGGCGGACCGGCAGCGGTCGCCGATGCGCCGCACTACGACGTCAAGCCGGGCAAGGAACGCGTCGTCCCCGTCAAACCGGTCGCGCACCACGGCGTCAAGGTCCCCTCGATGCCGGCGTGGGACCCGGAGGCGGCGCACCGCAGCTGGCCCGCCGCGGGCAGCGCCGACGTGGCCGTGGCCGCCACCGCCGCGCGGGCCGCCGCGCTCCCGGTCCGTATCGCCCAGGCGGCCGTGCCGCACGCGGGGCGGACCGCGGCCGCCGCGGCCAAGGCCTCCGCCGCCCAGGCCCCCGTCACCCGCGCCCGG
The DNA here is from genome assembly GCA_036015235.1 of Streptomyces sp. NBC_00433. Classification (NCBI taxonomy): domain Bacteria; kingdom Bacillati; phylum Actinomycetota; class Actinomycetes; order Kitasatosporales; family Streptomycetaceae; genus Streptomyces; species Streptomyces sp. NBC_00433. Next base: position 6,205,167 of record CP107926.1, read on the forward strand.
GTCACCGTCGCCGACCAGCGCGCGGCCCAGCGCCTCCACCTGGGCGGCCTGATCCTCCAGGTCGCGCGGACCGACGGCGGCACGGGCACCGGCGACGTCCAGGTCAGCCTGGACTACAGCGCCTTCAAGGACGCCTACGGCGCCGACTGGGGCTCACGGCTGCGGCTGGTGTCGCTGCCCGCGTGCGCGCTGACCACACCCGACCTGCCCGCCTGCCAGACCGAGGCGCCGCTCGCCTCCACCAACGACAGCGGCACTCACGTGGTCTCCGCCGTGGTGCCGCTGTCCACCACCGCGGTGCTGGCCGCCGACGCGGGCACCGCGGGCGGCGGCGGCAGCTTCGCCGCCACCTCGCTGTCGCCCTCGGGCCAGTGGTCCGGCGGCGGCGCGACCGGTGACTTCTCCTGGTCCTACCCGATCGGCACCCCCGACGTCCCCGGCGGCCTGCAGCCGTCCGTGGCGCTCGGCTACAGCGCGCAGAGCATCGACGGCCGCACCTCGACCACCTCACCGCAGGCGTCCTGGATCGGCGACGGCTGGGAGTATTCGCCGGGCTTCGTCGAGGAGTCCTACGCGGGCTGCGCCGACGACACCGCCGGCGGCAGCCCCAAGACCGGTGACCAGTGCTGGTCGGACGCCACCGATCAGATCACCCTGTCCCTCAACGGCGCCTCCAACACCCTGGTCCACGACGACGCCACCGACACCTGGCACCCGCAGGGCGACTCCGGCGAGATCGTCAAGATCGGCACCGACGCCGCCAACCCGGACAAGGAACACCGCTCCTTCAGCGTCACCACCACCGACGGCACCACGTACTACTTCGGCCTCAACCAGCTGCCCGGCTGGTCCGACCACGGCACCGCCGCCGACGACCCGGTGACCAACTCGGTGTGGACCGCCCGCGTCTACGGCAACGACACCGGCGAGCCCTGCCACGCCTCGACCTTCGCCGCCTCCGCCTGCAACCAGGCCTACCGGTGGAATCTCGACTACGCGGTCGACGACCACGGCAACGCCATCAGCTACTGGTACACCCCGGAGACCGGCTACTACGGCGCGGCCAACACCACCACCCCGGCGGCGTACACCCGCGGCGGCTACCTGACGAAGATCCAGTACGGCCAGCGGGCGGGCAAGGTCTACGACACCGCGGGCACCCCCGCCGCCGCCCAGGTCTTCTTCGACACCGCGGAACGCTGCCTGCCCACCGACACCTTCGACTGCGCACCTGCCAAGCTCACCGCCGCGAACGCCGCCCACTGGCCCGACGTGCCGGCCGACCAGATATGCGCGTCCACCGGCACCTGCAACAACCACGGCCCCGCCTACTTCACCACCAGGTGGCTCACCGCGATACGCACCCAGGTGCTGGTCGGCACCGGCTACCAGAACGTCGACTCCTGGGCGCTGGCCCACGGCTTCCCGCCGCCGGCCGACGCCAAGGACACCACCACGCCGACCGCCTGGCTGAACGGCATCACCCGCACCGGCCTCGACGGCGGCACCCTGGCCACCGGGCCCGTCACCTTCGCCGGCCAGGCGATGGTCAACCGGGTCGACGGCCTCGACGGCTACCAGCCGCTGGCCCGCTACCGGCTGACCGACATCACCACCGAGACCGGCGAGGTCATCAAGGTCCAGTACACGACCCCGCAGTGCCACCGGCTCGGCACCACCGTGCTGCCCAGCGCCCCGGACAGCAACCACCTGCTGTGCTACCCCGTCTACTGGACGCCGCCCGGCAAGGTCGACCCGGAGCTCGACTGGTTCAACAAATACCTGGTCCACGCCGTCACCGAGCAGGACCCCACCGGCGGCGGCCAGCCCATGGAGACGGTCTACTCCTACGTCGGCGACCCCGCCTGGCACTTCGCCGACGACCCCGGGACCCTGGCCAAGTACCGCACCTGGAACCAGTGGCGCGGCTACGGCCAGGTCGAGACCCGCACCGGCTCCGACACCACCGGCGTCACCCTGACCCGGCTGAACTACTTCCGCGGCATGGACGGCGACAAGACGTCCGGCGGCACCCGCAGCGTGTCCCTCACCTCGGCGGGCGGCGACGTCACCGCCACCGACAAGGACTGGTACGCCGGGCAGGTCTTCGAGGCCCGCAACTACAACGGCGACGGCGGCGCCCTGCTCTCCGACGCGGTGACCGTCCCCTGGGAGAGCGCGGCGACCGCGACGCAGGCCCGCACCTGGGCCGGCCTCGGGCCGCTCACCGCGCACATCCTGGGCCTGGCCCGTGAGCGCGCCACCACGACCAAGGCCGACGGCACCGCGATCACCGACGAGACCGACTACACCCACGACGCCGCCACCGGCCTCGTGCTCGCCGTCGACGACAAGGGCGACCTGTCCACCACCGCCGACGACCGCTGCGAGAAGACGGACTACGCCACCGGCGCCGGCGGCAAGCCGCTGCCCGCTCCGCGCCGCATCACCTCGCTCGGCGTCGGGTGCGCCGCCACCCCGACCTACCCCGCCGACCTGCTCAGCGACGACCTGATCTTCTACGACGGCTCCACCGACAGCACCGCCCCGGTCACCGGAGCCGCCGACGTCACGATGGTGAAGAAGGCCGACTCGGCCACTTCCGCCGGCACACCGCACTACGTCACCGCCAGCACCAACGTGCTGCCCGGCACCACCACGGCCGACTACGACATCTACGGCCGGCAGCTGAGCCAGACCGACGCGCTCGGCCACCGCACCATCACCGCATACACCCCGGCGACCGGCGCCGCGCCCACCAAGATCAAGACCACCGAGCCGCAGGTGACCGGCCAGCTCCAGGCCTTCAACTCCACCACCACCTACGACCCGGCCCGCGGCCTGCCGCTCGCCACCACCGACGTGTCCGGCTACACCACCAGCAGCACCTACGACCCGCTGGGCCGGATCACCGCCGGCTGGAAGGCCGGCTTCTCGCAGTCCCTCAATGCGCAGCCCAACGTCACCTACAGCTATGCCCTGTCCAGCGAGGTGCCCTCCACGGTCACCACGAAGACGCTGGTCGACAACGGCAGCGCGACCACGTACCAGACCTCCGTCGGCATCTACGACGCCCTGCTGCGGCCGCGCGAGACGCAGACCGCCACCGTCGACGGCGGCCGGGTCATCACCGACGTCGCCTACGACGACCACGGCTGGACGGTCAAGGCCAACGGCCCCTATTACACCAAGGGTTCACCGGACGGGACGCTCGTCTACGCCCCCGACGACCAGGTCGCCGCCGAGACCGCCACCTTCTACGACGGCGCCGGCCGCGTCACCGCCTCCGCCGCCTACACCCTCGGCTCCGAGACCTGGCGCACCACCACGGCCTACCCCGGCTCCGACCGCACCGACATCACCCCGCCGGACGGCGCCTCGCCCACCTCGACCTTCACCGACGGCCGCGGCCGCACCGTCAAGCTGCTCACCTACCACGGCACGACGCCGAGCGGCCCGGCCGACACCATCACGTACACCTACGACAAGTCCGGCCACCAGACCGGCCTCAAGGACGGCGACGGCAACACCTGGTCGTCCGCCTACGACATGCTCGGCCGGAAGACCTCCCAGACCGACCCGGACACCGGCACCACCAGCAGCACCTACGACCTGACAGGCCAGCAGCTCACCGCCACCGACGCGCGCGGCAAGACGGTCACCACCGCGTACGACGAGCTCGGCCGCCCGACCGCCACCTACGACACCACCGGCGGCGCCACTCCCGGCACCGCGAACAGGCTGGCGTCCTGGACCTACGACACCCTCAAGAAGGGCCTGCCCACCTCGTCCACCAGCTACGACGACGGGCTCGCCTACACCGGCAAGGTCCTCGGCTACGACAGCCACGGCTGGACCCAGTCGACCGAGACGATCATCCCGGCCGGCGACGGCAACCCCGCGGGCACGTACATCACCGACCGCACCTACACCCCGACCGGCAACCTGCACTCCTACACCGACGGCGCCGCGGGCGCCCTCCCGCAGGAGACCGTCAGCTACGGCTACGACACCTTCGGGCGGCCCACCTCCGCCGGCGGCGACGTCGGCAGCTGGGACTACGTCGACAAGCTGGCCTGGACCGAATACAACGAGCCCGCGCAGTTCACCTTCGGCCCGTCGGGGAACTTCGCGCAGACCACGTATTCCTACGACGAGCAGACCCGGCGGCTGAAGGGCCAGCTGACGGTCACCCAGTCCGGGCGGGTACGCGCGGACTCCACCTCGTACGCCTACAAGGCCTCCGGCCAGGTCACCCGGATCAGCGACCAGCTCGACACCGGCCAGACCGACACGCAGTGCTTCGGCTACGACGGCGCGCAGCGGCTCGCCGCCGCCTGGACCGCCACCGACGCCTGCGCCGCCACCCCGGCCGCGGGATCCGCCGCCACCGTGGGCGGCCCGGCCCCCTACTGGCAGTCCTGGACCTACGACGCCACCGGCGACCGCGCCACCCAGACCGACCACGACCTGGCGGGCGACGCCGCCAAGGACGCCGTCGCCACCTCGACCGACGCCAAGGCCACCGGCGGCCCCGCCCACGCCCTGGCCCAGGTCGCCACCCACACCCCGGGCGCCCCCGTGCCCGACGCGGTCACCTCCTACACCTACGACCAGGCCGGCAACGTCGCCACCCGCACCACCCAGGCCGGCACCGACACCTTCACCTTCGACACCGCCGGCAGGCTCGCCAAGCTCCAGCAGACCGGGACCGCCGGCGACACGACCTACGTCTACGGCGCCGACGGCAACCTGCTCGTGCGGCGGGACGCCACCGGCAGCACCGCCTTCCTCGGCGACGAGGAGGTCACCCTCAAGACCGGCGCCACCGGCCGCACCGGCGTCCGCTACATCTCCATCGCCGGACTCACCGTCGCCGTCCACTCCTCCGAGGGCGCCTTCGCCTACCTGGCGTCCGACCGCCAGGGCACCGGCCAGATCCAGATCGACGCGGTCAGCCAGGCCCTCACCCGCCGCCAGTACCTGCCCTTCGGCCGGACCCGCACCGCCACCAGCGGCTGGCTCGGCAGCCGCGGCTACGTCGGCGGCCAGCAGGACGACACCACCGGCCTGACCAACCTCGGGGCCCGCGAATACGACGCCACCACCGGCCGCTTCCTGACCCCCGACCCGCTGCTCGCGCCAGGCGACCCCCAGTCCCTGAACGCCTACGCCTATTCCGACAACAGCCCCGTCACGCTGTCCGACCCGAGCGGCAACCAGCCGGAAGACTGCCTCTACTACGAGTGCCAGATGTACAACGGGCACTTCATCTACGGCAACAAGCGCTCGCACCAGCCGGGCAGCGGCACCGACAGCGGGGGTGGCGGCGGAGGTTCGGGCAAGCCCTCCACGTCCGACACCACCAAGAAGGCGCAGGACGACGCGGCGGCCGCGCAGCGCGCCGCGGACACCGCCAACCAGGTCGCGGCGGCCGCGAGGGCCCACAAGGAGGGCCTGCTCAGCAAGATCGTCCACCTGGTCGGCGACCTCATCGGCGTCAACGACGCGATCAGCTGCTTCACCGAGGGCAACGTGATGGGCTGCATCAACACGGCCCTCGGCAGCGTCCCGTGGACGAAGGTCTTCAAGGCCTTCAAGGTCGGCGTCAAGGCGTTCAAAATCTGGCGCGAGGTGGAGAAGGCAGAAGGCCTCATCAAGGACACCCAGGAGGCCGTGAACGTCGCCGAGGACGTCCTGGCCGCCAAACGGGAGGCCTCCTCGGCGTCGGCGATGAGCGACGCGAAGGCGGCGGCCGACGAGGCCGCCGAGGAGGCCCCCAGCCCGGCGCCGGGCTGCTCCGCCCCGCACAGCTTCCTGGCGGACACGCCGGTGTCCCTGGCCGGCGGGGGAACGAAGGCCATCTCCCAGGTCAAGGTCGGCGACACGGTCCAGGCGACCGACCCGCAGACCGGACTGACCCGTCCGGAGAAGGTCCTGAAGGTCATCGTCACCCACACCGACGAGGACTTCACCGACCTGACCCTGACCACAGACGACGCCCACCCCAACGCCCCGCCGTCCCACCTGACCACCACCTGGCACCACCCCTTCTGGGACGCCACCCACCACCGCTGGACCGACGCCCAGTCCCTCACCCCCGGCACCCACTTCCGCCGACCCGACGGCACGACGGCCACCGTCACAACGGTCCGCAACTACCACCGCCACGCAGTCACCTACGACCTCACGGTCGCGGACCTCCACTCGTACTATGTGCTCGCGGGGGCGGCCCCGGTCCTGGTCCACAACTGCGACGTCACGCTGACTCAAGGGGAAGCCGATACCCTGCAAGTTGGGCCCCACGCCAATGAGTCGGTTCCTGCGACGGGACCTGTGGTAACGCCTGAACAGAGTGCGGCGATGCAGGGGAAGGCATGCCACACATGCGGCGGAAGCACTCCGACGATGATCGGAGACCATCAGCCGCAGTCCGGCATCGGACCCACCAGTACACCGAGGAACCTGTTCCCGCATTGTCAGGTGTGCAGCGAAACGCAGTCTGTCGCGGTACAGAAGGCTCAGCAGATGCTCCGGAATCACGGATACCATGATCCAACGTTCCCGGGTCTGCCGGGTATACCTAGTGCCGTGGAAAAGCTGGCGGAGCTTCTTCCTGGCCATACGGTTTAGCTGGAATCTGCGCCTGGCCGACCACGCGTCGGTCAGGCGCACTCTCATTCAAGGACTGGCAGATGCTGATTGCTAGCACGGATATCTATCTGAACCACGGCACGGTTCGCCTTGGGTCCAAGGAAGCTCCATCGGCTGCCTCCCAGTTGGGCGGTGCACCTGCGACGGCATCCGACAAGCACATCCACGTTGCGGCGAGGGCGCAGGTCGGACTGGTGCGCGTCAAATTGTGGAATAGGATCGGACCGGCTAGGGGCACCGTCGTCTTTGACGGGGACATCTCGCTTGCTGACGGTTGCATCGCAGTTGGAGATATCCTCAATGTGTCCACTTTCGTCCAGGGTTTCGGGTCTCCCGGGTTGCATCGGATCCGGGTCTCGGTAGACGATCCAGGAAATGCGTCGCGTATTGATGTGATCCTCGATCCTGGGGGGGTGCCTATTTCCCTGACGAGTGTTGCTGGTTCCACGATTCCGTATGAGTGGACGGCTGACAAAGCGGCGATCGGCAGATTCGACGAGTTGGGGCTGGTGTTGTCGTCGCACGACCTGCCGGTCAGCCGCCTGTCTGCAGCCTTGAAAATTGTCTTGATTGCGCACAACGAAGGGGATGCGGACAGCGGAGAGTATCTCCTTGGTTTTGGAGTTCGCATGGTTGTTGGGTGGCTGCGGTGGCTGCGCGACGGGATTTCCGAGGAATCTGCCTCAGGGGCGGGCACTGAGATTTTGGCGAGGTTGCGCGATCTCCCGTGTTCCCAATCGGATAAGAGTGTAAGCGATTTGGCAGTCAGAGTTCTTAAATCGCTGCATTGCGTCTAGTTATTGCCAGCGGTTATAAAAGGAGACCCACGCGGTCACCTACGACCTCACGTCTGACGGCAGTGGTCGACAGCAACATGACGACGAGCTCGACGCCCTGTTCGACTTCCGCGGTGACGTGGAGCTGGTCCACCACATCCTTGTCGAACCCGCCGAGGAATCCGTTCGGCGGTCGCGCGCAACACCCGTGGCGTCCGGCCGGAAGATGAGGGAAGCTCGCGCGCATGGTCTCAGTGGTGCAGAACGTAGCGATCGACTGTGCCGACGCCTACGCGTTGGCGAGCTTCTGGAGCAAGGTGACGGGGTGTCCGCTGCATGCGGATGACTTTCCGGGGGATCCGGAGGCCCAAGTGCTGCTGTCGGAGGACGGGCCCGTGCTGCACTTCAACCAGGTGCCCGAGGCCAAGGCCGACAAGAACCGCATCCACCTGTGCCTGCGGCCCGAGACCTCGCGGGATCAGGAAGTGGAGCGGCTGCTGGGCATCGGTGCCACCTTCGTCGCCGATCGCCGGAATCCGGACGGTACGGGCTGGGCGGTCCTCGCCGACCCGGAGGGCAACGAATTCTGCGTCCTGCGCAGCACCTCGGACCGGGCGACGGCTAACGGAGAGTGACGGCGAAGGTCACGCCGTGGCGTGCTCCACGACCAGGACGACGGCCAGCAGGGCCACCAGGAGGGCGATCAGGGTGGCGGGGGATATGGAGGACCAGCCGGGCTCCTGCTCCATGCGGGCGCGGTTCGCGCGGCACACGGGGCAGCGGCCTTCGGCCACCGGGCCGGAACAGTTCGCGCACACCAGCCGGTCGACTGTCATGGGGGTCTCCTCACTCCGTCCGGTGAACGCTCCCGGTGGGTGAATCGTTCCCGGGAGGGGTACTCGCCAGTCCTGGGGTCGGCACTGCGTACGCACTATCTACTGTGACAGGTTCCGAGCCGGGGTGCGCCCCGGGGGCGTGGGGCGGGAATGCGCGGGCTTGCCCGGTTATGCCCTGTGGGACGGCCCACCAACCCGCTACGACGACTGCGCACGGCTTGCCCCGTCGCGTAGTGTCGCCCTCATCCCCTGTCCGCTCACCCCGCAAACCCCTGGTGCGAACGTGATCCGATTCGACAACGTCACCAAGACCTACCCCAAGCAGAACCGCCCCGCGCTGCGGGATGTGTCGCTGGAGATCGAGAAGGGTGAGTTCGTCTTCCTGGTGGGCTCCTCGGGCTCGGGCAAGTCGACCTTCCTGCGGCTCATCCTGCGTGAGGAGCGGACCGACACCGGCATGGTGCACGTGCTCGGCAAGGACCTGAACCGGCTGTCGAACTGGAAGGTCCCGCACATGCGGCGCCAGCTCGGCACGGTCTTCCAGGACTTCCGGCTGCTGCCGAACAAGACGGTCGCCCAGAACGTCGCCTTCGCCCTCGAAGTGATCGGCAAGGCCCGCGGCACCATCCGCAAGACCGTGCCCGAGGTGCTGGACCTGGTCGGCCTGGCCGGCAAGGAGGACCGGATGCCGGGCGAGCTGTCCGGTGGCGAGCAGCAGCGCGTGGCGATCGCCCGTGCCTTCGTGAACCGGCCCATGCTGCTGATCGCGGACGAGCCGACCGGAAACCTCGACCCGCAGACGTCGGTGGGCATCATGCGGCTGCTCGACCGGATCAACAGGACCGGCACCACCGTGGTGATGGCCACCCACGACCAGAACATCGTCGACCAGATGCGCAAGCGCGTCATCGAACTGGAGAAGGGGCGGCTGGTCCGCGACCAGTCGCGCGGTGTCTACGGCTACCAGCACTAGGGCTGCCCGCACAGGCAGCCTGCACTGGCACCGGCCGAAACGACACCCGTCCCCCTTCCGAAAGGAACCTCGACCCCCATGCGCCTCCAGTTCTTCCTGTCGGAGATCGGCGTCGGCCTCCGCCGCAACCTCACGATGACCTTCGCCGTGATCATCTCCGTGGCGCTCTCGCTCGCCCTCGCCGGCGGCGCTCTGCTGGCCAACAAGCAGGTCGACTCGATGAAGGGCTACTGGTACGACAAGGTCCAGGTCACCGTCTACATGTGCAACAAGAGCGACGCGGGCACCACGCCCAGCTGCGCCAAGGGTGCGGTGACCGACGACCAGAAGACGCAGATCCTCGCGGACCTCAAGAAGCTCCCGATCGTGGAGAAGGTCTACTACGAGAGCGCCGAGGGCGCGTACAAGAACTACGAGAAGCAGTTCAAGAACTCGCCGATGGCCACCTCCATCACCCCGGACCAGATGCCGGAGAACTACCGGGTCAAGCTCAAGGACCCGACGAAGTTCACCGTCATCGCCAGCGCCTTCCAGGGCCGCCCCGGCGTGCAGTCGGTCGAGGACCAGCGGGCGGTGCTGAAGAACCTGTTCTCGCTGCTCGGCGGCATGACCAAGGCCGCGTACGTGGTGCTGGCCTTCATGCTGACCGTAGCGATGCTGCTGATCATCAACACCGTGCGGGTGTCGGCCTTCAGCCGCCGCCGGGAGACCGGCATCATGCGGCTCGTCGGCGCGTCCAGCTTCTACATCCAGATGCCGTTCATCATGGAGGCGGCGTTCGCCGGCCTGGTCGGCGCCGCGGTGGCCTGCGTGATGCTGCTCGGCGGGCGGTACTTCATGATCGACGCCGGCCTCAAGCTCCAGGACAAGATCCCGCTGGTGTCCTTCCTCGGCTGGGACTCGGTCGTCCAGGTGCTGCCGCTGGTGCTGCTGATCGGCTTCCTGATGCCGGCGTTCGCCGCGTTCATCGCGCTGCGGCGGTACTTGAGGGTCTGAGCGGCGATCCGCCGGTGCGTCCACGGGACCCACCGGCGGCCGTCGTATCTTTCCGTACGACGCCCGATTCTGGCCTAGACTTCCCGCCATGTCCGGCCCGTTGATGCTCGGGACGCCCCGCCGTATCCGCCGCGGGGCGACCCTGACGTTGGTCTTCGGCACCATGCTCGCCACCGGAGCCGCGGCCGGCAGCCTGGCCGAGCCGCAGCAGCGCGCCAGGACGGCGCGCATCGCGGCGGCCCCCGCGGCTGATTCAGGCCGCGGCGACGCCAAGGCGCCCCGGGCGAAGGGCGCGAGCGCCGGCGGCGACGCAAAGGGCGCCGGGTACGCGGCGGATGGCGACCGCCCGCCGGTCGACACCGAGGGCATCGCCCAGGAGATCGCCCAGGGCAAGGTCGGCCCGCAGGCCGCACGCAAGCTCGTCAGCCGCAGCGGCGACCGCTGGTCGTCCTTCTACACCGCGCAGGAGTACGCCGGCCTCCAGGAGGCACTCGACGGGCGCTACGTGGGCACCGGGCTGTGGGTGCGGCGGATCGGCGGGGGCCGGATCCAGATCGCCCGGGTGCAGTCGGGCAGCCCGGCGCAGCGGGCCGGCATCGGCGTCGGCGACGTCCTGGACTCGATCGACTCCACCCGATGTACCGGCCTCGCGGTGACCGAGGTGGTCGCCGCCCTGCGCGGCGACAACGTGCCGGGCAGCACGGTCACGCTCACCGTGCAGCGCGGCGGCCGCGGCCGTACGATCACCATGCAGCGGGCCACGCTCGCCACCGAGGCGGTCACCGTCAGCCGGCCCGACGGTCCCGACGGCCCCACCGACATCGCCATCGACGCCTTCACGCTCGGCACCGGCAAGCAGGTGCAGGCCGCGGTGAAGACGGCCGGGCACGGCGTGCTGCTGGACCTGCGCGGCAATTCCGGCGGCCTGGTCCAGGAAGCCGTCTCCGTGGCCTCCGCCTTCCTCGACGGCGGCCTGGTCGCCACCTACGACGTCCACGGGCAGCAGCAGGCCCTCTACGCGGCCCCGGGCGGCGACACCACCGAGCCGCTGGTCGTCCTCGTCGACGGCGGCACCATGAGCGCCGCGGAGATGCTGGCCGGCGCGCTCCAGGACCGCGGCCGGGCGGTGGTCGTGGGCTCCCGCACCTTCGGCAAGGGCTCGGTGCAGATGCCCAGCCCGCTGCCCGACGGCTCGGTCGCCGAGCTGACCGTCGGCCACTACAGCCTGCCCGACGGCCGCGGGGTCGACGGCCGCGGCATCGAGCCGGACGTGCAGGTCAGCGGCGGCCAGGACGCGGCGGCGGAGGCACGCGAGGTAATCGCTGGCCTCGGCCCCCCCTCCTAGTGGGAGAATGGGCCCGCTATGGCAAAAGAGACCGGTCGCAAGATCATCGCGCAGAACAAGAAGGCGCGACACGATTACCTCATCCTCGACACGTACGAGGCGGGCCTGGTGCTCACCGGCACCGAGGTCAAGTCGCTGCGCATGGGCCGCGCGTCGCTCGTCGACGGCTTCGCCCAGCTCGACGGCGGCGAGGCCTGGCTGCACAACGTGCACATCCCCGAGTACACCCAGGGCACCTGGACCAACCACTCGGCCCGCAGGAAGCGCAAGATGCTGCTGCACCGGGCCGAGATCGACAAGCTGGTCCACAAGACCCAGGAGACCGGCCACACCATCGTGCCGCTGGTCCTGTACTTCAAGGACGGCCGGGTGAAGGTCGAGATCGCGGTCGCGAAGGGCAAGAAGGAGTACGACAAGCGGCAGACCCTGCGCGAGAAGCAGGACCGCCGCGAGTCCGACCGCGTGATCTCCGCCGCCCGCCGCCGCCAGCGCGCCTCCTGACCCCCTTCCGGGGGACGCACCGGGAATACGCTGGCCGCGCCGCGCGCTGATCACGTACGATGGGACACAGCACCACCGGGCCATGGTGAGTCCGGTGTGCACATTGAAAACACCACATGGGGATGATCGGTTTCGACTGGGGATGTCGAAGCAGGGGAAGCGAGCCGAGGAAGCGGCAATGATCTCGTTAACCATATGTCGCAAACAATAATCGCCAACACCAAGCGCGATGCCTCCGAGTCCTACGCTCTCGCTGCCTAATAACAGCTAGAGAAGGCCTCCTATGGAGTGTCAGCCCGGGGGTGATCCCGACCCGGATCCTGGCATAATCTAGGGATCTAAACTTCAAGGACCGGTCACGGGTCTTTGAAGGAAACCAAACAGTGACTGGGCCCGTCGGCGGCTTGTCCGCGTGACTGCCGGGGCCGAGAAAAGCACAGCGGACTGCGCTCGGAGAAGCCCTGTTTCCGCACCACAGGACGCGGGTTCGATTCCCGCCATCTCCACTCATCCCATGCGCCGGACGGCGCCTCCCAGACGGGGGGCGCCGTTCGGCGTTCCCGGCCAGCACGCGGCGCCGGGTCGGCGTCGATGCCACCAGGGCGCGCCTGCGAGCGGTACGTCACCGCTTCGTGACTGGACGTGTGCGAGACGCCCCGCCTATCGTGGAGCCGTCTGAGGGCGCCCGAGGGGCGATGCCTGCAGAGTGAGCGCCTTCGAGCCGCGTTGCTGGAACGGAGTCATGACGACTGTGCCGAGCCGCATCGACTACTTCGACGACCCGAGCGCACCGCCCGCCAACAGCCTCATCCCGTCCGCGAACGCCGTCGTGACCGACGGCGAGGGTCGGATTCTGATGATCCGCCGCAGCGACAACGGCAATTGGGCCGTGCCCGGGGGAGCGATGGACCTCGGGGAATCCATCGTGCAGACCGCGGTGCGGGAGACCCTCGAAGAGACCGGGATCCACTGCCGGGTCACCGGGCTTGTCGGCATCTACACCGACCCCCGCCATCTCATCCATTACACGAGCAACGACGAGGTACGGCAGGAGTTCTCGGTCGTCTTCACGGCGGAGTACGTCGACGGCGAGCCGACTCCGAGCGACGAGTCACACGAGGTGGTGTGGGTTCCCCGTGACGAGGCCCAGGGCCTCACGATGGACCGCTCGATGCGCCACCGGATCGAGGCCTGCCTTCAAGGCGAAGGGCTGCCCCAGCTTGGGTAGCGGCGGCCGACGTCCTCCTCCGGCCAGACACCTCGTACGCGGCCTCGCTGGGACGTTGCGCGCCCGGTGGCAACGCGCCCTCGGCGATGCGGCGGCGCAGGGCGTCCGCGGTCTTGTACGCGCCCCACGGCGTCGCGCAGGAGCCCGTTGATGGCGCGTCAGAGCAAGCCGACCGGCCATCGGGAGTGTTCGATGATCGGCTCTGTCCCACATTCGGTGGTGACCGTGCGTCACGCTCGTTCAAGCCGCAATTGCGCAGTCCACAGCCGGGCTCCGTCGCCGTGTCCGAGGACGAGAAGCCAGCCGACGGTGTCGAACACAAGCTCGGCCTGTTCGTGGACAATGCCCGGCGGCGGGCGGACAAGCTGAGTGATGCGCGGCGAGCGGAGCTGACTGAGCTGGGGATGCGCTGGTGAACAGCGTGTGCGGCGAAGGGCCTGGAGGCGGATGCGAGCGCCGCGCCGCCCGCGCCGGGCGGCGGGGCCGGGCGCCGCAGGCGCGGGCCGAGGTCCACCGGGCCCCGGGGGGCCGCCGCCCCGGGCCGGCCGCGGGTGCGGCTGCGCGAGCTCTGGGGGCGCTCAGGCACCACGGGCGGGCCCCGGGGCGGGCCATGGCCGAAAGCGTCCCTGGGTGCTGCGCTCAAGCGCTGATACTTTCCGCAGTCGTACGGTCTGTTTGCTCAGTACCTCGACTGAGGGTGTGTGATGAACAGACGTCTACTGGTCGTACTCGGCGCGGCCCTGCTGGGTCTGCTGCCCATAGCCGTCGTGCCCGCCGTCGCCTCCGCGCAGCCGGCGCGGGCCGCGGCCACGGCCGGACCGCACACGGTGACTCCGCTCGTGGAGCCGAGCGGCTGTACCGCCTCGGTGTCGTGGGTCACCCAGGGCAGCAACCACTTCTACGGCCAGGGGAACGCCCAGTGCGACTCCGGCCAGTACCACGTCGAGGCCACCTGCAAGAACGTGCTGTTCGGCCTGACGTACATGCTCCCCGGCTACACGGTCGCGGCGCCCTCGACGTCGACCGTGGTGTGCAACACCGGTGACACCGTGCAGAGTCTCGTGACGCGGACACCCTAGACCCGCGCGGCCCGGCCGGCGCTGTCCCAGGAGGTGATCCGCCGCGAGTTCCGCAAGGCGGAGATCACCTTCGAACCGGTTATCTCGTGCCACCACAACTACGTCAGCGAGGGGCGCTACGAGGGGGCCGACCTGCTCATCACCCGCAAGGGCGCGATCCGCGCGGGGAGTGGCGGCTGCGGGATCATCCCCGGTTCCATGGGGCACCGGATCGTACATCGTCCGCGGCCTCGGCAACACGGCTGCCTTCAACTCCGCGTCCCACGGCGCGGGCCGCCGCACGAGCCGCGGCGCGGCGCGGCGAAGCGCGCGGACACCACCCGCGGCCTCGCACAGCAGACCCGCGGCGTCGAGTGCCGCAAGGGCGCGAGCGTCGTCGACGAGATCTCCGGCGCGTACAAGTCCGTCGAAAGGGTCATCGACCAGCAGCGCGACCTCGTGGAGGTCGTGGCCAAGCTGAAGCAGGTCATCTGCGTCGAGGGCTGAGGACCCCGGAGCGCGGGCTCCGGGGTCCTCAGAGCAGGAAGTCCTCGGACCGGATGGCCTGACGGGCCGGCGGGATCCTGGCGACCTCGGGATCCACGCGGTGGTGCGGCTCGATGGCATCTCCGGGGATAGGGCGGTTCCTCCGGGTGAGCCGGAGATTGCCAAGCCGGGTGGGCGGGTGCGTCAGGGCCTGGGAGATGCGGGCCCTGATCTGCCTGATTCCGTAGACCGATTCCTGGCGGGCCACTTCGCGCATCTGCCGCTCCTGGACGGCGCCCTCGGTCTCCATGCGCACCCGTTCCAAGCGACGTGCCTTGGTGACCTCTGCCCGCTTGTGCATTTCCTTCTCGACAACCATCAGCTCCGCTTCTATCCGGTTCACCTCGTCACGGGCGCCCATCAGGGCCGCATAGCCGTTGCGCGGCAGCAGCGAGTGGACGAACTTGAACAGCACCGGGAGGACTTCGAGCAGCAGCAGCCAGTAGCGCAGGCGCGTGTTCATCTGCGCGGCGTCCGCCGAGTAGTGGGCCACGCACGCAGGGTTGCCGGCGAGGTCCGCGGTACTTGGCGTCGCCGGGCAGACCCCGGCCGGCTTGTGGGTGATGAGGCCGAGCGCGTGCATACGCGCCAGCAGGCCGTCGTCGGATGCGGGCCGATACGCGCCCAGTCGCTTCTGCGCCACAGCTTTGGCGCTCTCGATCTCGTGGCGGTGCTCGGCCACGTGGTACTGCTTGTCGATGGCGGCCTTCTGCCGGTTCACTCTGCTCTGGGACGGTCCGGCGTTGCGCGTCCGGGCGTCGTCGTATGCCCCGAAAATGCTGTCCACTTCGGAAGGGCATTCCGTCACCTTGCCCAGGTAGACCCGGTAGCTCTGACCGCGTGAGTTGTAACGGGTGGCGTAGCGGGCCACCGGCGAGCAGTGCAGGCCGTTCGACTTCGCTGTTTTGAGCGCGTTCTGCTCCTGCTGGTAGGCCGTGGTGAGTGCCGTCTGGCTCTTCTCGAAATCGCCCTGCACGTCTTTCTTGGCTTTGTCGGCCTGCGTGATGACCTGCTGCGCCTTGGCTGCGATGTCCTGCGCGGCGGCATCGACCTGCTGGTCGTACTGGCTCTGCTGCTGGATCTGGATCTGCTTGAGTTCCTCCTTCACTTCCGGTGCGAAGACCGCCATGACCAGGAACTGGGCGAACAGCCACGACGAGAGCAGCGCCACCGCAACGCGCGGCGCGACCTTGAGAAGCTCGACGAGGAGGTGGACGAACCAGGCGGCCACCCGCCCGACGTCGCGCTTGGCGTTGTGGGCGAAGCCGGCCTTGGCGTCGGAGACGAGCCAGCGGTCCAGACCGAGCAGCAGGAAGAAGTAGATGGTGCCGCAGACCAACAGCGGTACGGGCGGGGTGTGAAAGGCGATCGATGTCGCTTCCAGCAGCCCCGCGGTGGAGATGGTGGCCGCCAGGATGATCGACACGCCCAGGCCCACGTAGTAGGCCCGGCTGACCGGGGCCCGCCCCAGCGTCTCCCGGTCCACGCCGGCCACCACCAGCAGCGCGTTGCCCAAGCCGATCCTGACCACCCGGACGAGGATGTACAGGGCAAGTGCCGCCTGTACCGCGATGACGTATCCCATGTCGCTATACCCTCCCCGCGGGCGATTCGGCCGGCCGTCCGAGGTGGATGAGGTGCTGGCCCTCGTCGGTCTGCACGATCGCGTCGCCTTTGACGTAGACGGCACCCGGGCGATGCCGAAGTGGTGCGCCCCGGACCCGGTATCCGTCGTCGACATCACTGCCGATCGCCACCGGGCGCAGATACACGGTCGTGCCGCCGCCCTTCAGCGCGGCGCCCACCATGCCCCCGAGGAATCCGGCTGACGACGCGGCCATGAGTTGCAGTTGAGAGCGGCGGAAGAGATCGGCCAGCGTGAGACCGAGTTCGGCGCCGCCGGGCGGGCTCTCAAGAGCGAAGGCGTCGTCGATGACCAGGAGGAGGCGGCCGTCCGCGGTCTCGCAGAGCCCGAGCGTCTGGAAATACGCCGCTCGTGCGGGCTCGGGGGCAGCGAGGAAGTCCGAGGCCGATATGAGGTGCGCTCCTGCCGCATCGGCCCACTGCTCCGGCTTCTGGGCCGCGAGTACGGCGACTCGCCTGCCGGTGGCTTCGTGGAGCTTGGCGACGGCATCACGCAGCATCGTGGTGCGACCGCTCTTGCTGGGGCCCACCACCAGGAGATGCGACTCGCTCAGGTTCACGAGCAGCGGCTCCCGCTGGATCTCGTCCACGCCCAGAGACAGTACCGAACCGCCGGGAACGGTCGCCGACATCGCGGTGGAAGGAGCATGGCGCCAGCCGTCGGGCTTCAGGAAGGCGGCCATGGCGGTATTGAGCGGAAGACGGGGTGTGTCTGCGGCAAGGACCCCGTCGGCTGCCCAGTGCGGGGCGTACAGCTGCACGAGATTTCCCTGCCCGTCGAGGCCGAACCCGGGGAGCCGGTCCTCGCGGGCGGTGCCTGCCTCCTCGTCGTGGGCCTGCAGATGCACCTGTTGGCTGATCACCGTGGCGATGGCGTTGTCGAGATCGCGGACATCCCGAGAGGCCAGACCCGCATGGATTCCGTACCGTCGGCCCAGGGTCAGCAATTCCACGAGCTTGCCGGCCCAGCCCACGTACGCGGAACTGGCGAAGGAACGTGCCAGAGTGTCGAATCCGTCGATCAACACGAGCACGGGGACCCGGTCGGCCGGAGGTGCGTCGGCGTCGATGCCGAATTCGCCGCTCTCCCTGCCCATTCGACTTCGCATCACCCACCAGAGCTGGTCAATGCATCGTGTGACGTGGTCCGACCTGGCGATCGGAACGACCACCGCGTCGGAGAACCGGTAGCGCAAGGCTGTCCCGAGCCGCTCGGCGGAGTCGAAACAGATCACGCTGGGGACGGCGGCGCCGCGAACGTGGCCGACGAAGGCTTCCGCGAGCATCGCCAGCGCACCCGAACGCCCTGACTGGTTGGGGCCGAACACGGCAAGCGGACCTGCTGCGAGGTCGACCCGAAGTTCGTCCTGCCGTTGCCGGTCCGGCAGATCCCGCAGCCCCACGGCGAGAACGTCCACCAGCGCCGTCTCACGACCCTGTCCTGGGGAGCGGTCGGGTCGGCGGGGTTCGCCGTCCGGCAGTCCGGACGGCGTCGGGATCAGGCGCACCGGGGTGTCCTGAAGCGCCGGCGGCATCACGACCGCGCCTGCAGGAGGGGTCGCGCCGGACTCCCGTACCGCCCGGACGAGGCGCTGGAGCTGGGACTCTCCGCGTCCCGGCACGCTGCCGGGCCGCACGTCGGCAACGTCGGAGAAGTCGATCCCGAAGTCCGTCAGGACCAGGGCCTCGTCGGCGCTCCTGGGCACGTACGGCGCCCCGCTGTGCGCTGTCTGGAACTCCAGCAGGGTGCTGCCCTCGAGCCTGGCCAGGGCCCGCCCGGGGATCGACCTCGGGATGCGGGCAGCCTCGGGCCGGTCGATGATCGTCTCGGACTCCTCGGAGGCCAGGGTGCGCAGCGCGATCCGGGCTGTGACGTTGGCGCGTACCTTGGGTACGACGACGTCACGGCTGGGCTGCTGGGTGGCGAGGACCAGGTGGACTCCCCAGGAGCGGCCCCGCTGGGCGATGTCGATCACCGCGGAGATCGTCCGGTCTCCGAACTCCTGCACCAAAGTGGCGAACTCGTCGAAGGCGACGACGAGCCTGGGCAGCACGGCTCTCCGGCCGTTGTCGAGGCAGTACTGGAGGTAGTCCGCGTACTCCTTGGCGTTGTCCGCCTCCTGGAAGGCCACTTCGCGGCGGCGGAGCTCGGCACGCAGGAACGCCAGCGAACGGTCGACGTCCCGCGGACCCAAGTCGCTCACGTACCCCACCACGTGCGGCAGCCCCGAGAAGGGGGCGAACGTCGCTCCCCCTTTGAAGTCCACAAGGAAGAGGCTGACCTCGCCCGGCCCGTAACCGCCCGCGAGCCCGCACACCATGGTCTGGAGCAGTTCGCTCTTGCCGGATCCGGTGGTACCGCCGATCAGAACGTGCGGACCGTCTCGGACGAGGTCCAGTTCGAACATCCCCGCTTCTCCCACACCGAGCCGCACCGGCAGGCTCCGCCCCAGCGACGCGCGCGGCAGCGCGGCCGGCTCCACATGTTCCACCGGGGTCACCGCGGACAACGGCGCCGACTGCGGCACGCCCGCGCTGGCACCCGACGTGCTGGGGTCGTACAGCGATGCCAAGGCCCGTGCCGTGATGGCGGGGTCCGCTGCGAACCGGACAGCGGTGAAGGGCACGTTGACCATGACGGGATCGCCGGACAGCAGGACCCCGTGCACCTCCTCGTCCACCAGGTCGAGCCGGGCCAGCGCGGTGACCAGGTCGGGCGCGGTGTCCGGAGAGGTGCCGAGCCACAACACCCGGATAGCGCCCTCCGCCAGTCGGCAGACCTCACCGAGCAGCGCGAGGTCCACCTCCGCTGATTCGTGGACGACCAGCAGCGCATTGGTGGCCACGGTGCCGGGCTGACGTGGCTGCTGGAGCAGGGCGTCGCGCACACCCAGCAGGAACGCGTTGCACGACTTCCGCCCGGCCAGCAGGCGCTGGGCCGGAAGGATGGTCGAGCCCGAGCGGGTGTGAGGCAGCCACTTGAGCCACTCGTAGCGCCGTCGTGCGTACTGCGAAGCCGGCAGCAGTGCGGCGATGGCGACGCTGCCCGGCGGGTGTGCGCACACGACCTGCACGAGCACGTCGATGGCGACGTCGTTGACGGCGGCCTGAGGTCCGACGAGGCCGAGTTGCTGATCGCGAAGACTCACCGGGAACGGCACGTCGAACAGCTGCGGCCGCAGCCGCTCCCGATCGCGCCGCCGTCCCTCCACCTCCACCAGTTCCCGGAACTCCGGGTCCTCGTGGTCGAGCCCGTCCGCGAGCCTGACTTCGTACCTGCTGGGAAGCTCCCCCCAGCCGAGGCTGACTTTCAGGTAGTCGGTCCGCTCGGTCGATCGCGACCACAGCCCGGCCAGGCGACGGTACGCGCGCAGCGCCCACACTTCCGTGGCGGGCGATTCGCGCTGCAGGTTCTCCTCCTCCATGCCGGCCAACTGAGTCAGTTCCTCGAGGCTGGTCTCCAGTCGGCGCCGCCACTCCGCTCGGTCGGCTGCGTACCGCTTGGCGGCCTGCTTGCGCTGGCGGCCGTGGCTGATGGTGGGGGCGAGGAAGATCGCGGGCGCGGCGAACAGTGTCAGATAGCTGTGGGTCACCAGGTACAGCACGATCAGCATCGCCGCGGGCAGCACCGCCTGCTCGTACGGGTACGGCTGATGCTCGGGTTCACGGGGCTGCGCGGGGACTGTGCCGCTCTGCTCGCTCATCACGTCGTACGCCGGGTCGGCGGGGCGCGCGGTGACGTCGAAGCGCACGCGGCCGATGGGTGAGCGCTCATGCAGGCCGGCCGCCGTGGTCAGCGTGAAGCCCACGTAGTCGGTCTCGTCGGGCAGGTGCGAGCCGCGGGACTGGCTGACGGGGGTGCCACCGCGCCGGAAGGTGATCGTGCTGCCGGGCAGCAGGGCTGGTTCGGCCTGGCGGGCAGGGCTGCCCGCCAGGTACAGGCCCTTGTCCTCCTTGACCACGCACTGGGCGAAATCGCCGTTGACGTTGGTCACGATCAGCGCGGTGCCGGGCACATTGCGATCGTCCACGAGCACATGTGAACCGCCGCCGGGAGCCGATCCGATCGTCACCTCGGTTCCGGCCGGCAGACGGGTGACCCTGCCCCGATGGGTGCCGCGTTCGTCGATCAGGAAAAGGTCGTCGTCCGCCCTGTCGGTGTCCAGCGCGATCGTGGGCGCAGGCCGCTTCCCGCGATCGTGCAGGGCCAGCGCTGTCCCCTCGACCAGCGAGCACTGGGCCAGCAGCGCGTCCTGCGGCAGGTAGCCGACGGCCAGCTCGCCCGGCACGCCGCCGACGGTGGACATGGTCCTCAGCAGCCCCGGATCGGCGCCGGCCGGCAGCCCGGTACGTTCAGCCAGTGCGGTGACGAGATCGGCGACCCGCGTTCCGTTGTCGGCCTCCACGACAAGGTCGTACGACTCTGGGCCGTCGACCGCCACGTTGAGGGAAATGCGCAGCAATCCGGTGGAGTCACCTTCGGCGCCCATCCGTTCAGCCTTTCTCGATCAGCGCCCTTCCAAGAATTCCTGGAAGGAGCTCAGCAAGTTCTCGAAGTCGGCGACCGACATACTCGTGTCCGGCCACTGGTCGTAGAGCGCCTCGAACACCACGCGGTCGCCCTCCAGTCGCTGCACGGTGGCGTTCCCGGAGATCTCGGTCAGCTCCGGATCCTCTGCCGCTCTGACCTCGCGCCAGGTGTCGCGATAGTGCGTCAGCGTGCTCGGCCTGCCGCTGATCTCCGTGTGCAGGAATTGCTCGACGGCCCTCGCAAGTCCGGCGTCCACCCCGCTCGGGGGCTCTACGAGGACATAATGCGGCCCCCAGTGGAAATTCCAACTCATCCGGTCCGTCCATCCTTTCCCATGTCGTTCCGGGGAGGCCCGTTCATCTGGAGGTCCCGGACGATGGGCCATACGTTGTCGGAAAAGCTGTCACCGGTTGCCCGTCCCTCACGTACCCGGTGATCTGCATGTCGCCGTGGTGTCCGATCCACATGCCGCCGTCGTATTCGACTCGGTTGGCGAATGCCGTCTCGATTGCGCTCCGGATGTCGTCGTGGCTCCACGAATCCGGGTACATGGTATGCAGATCCGCTCTTTTGCGAACGCCGTTGACCTTCACGTCGGCCCGGTATGTCCCATCCGGATATACTTCTCGAATCGAGACGATCTCGCGTCCCGGTGGCGCGACCCCGTCGGGGGCACTGTGGAACCCCACGGCCCTCCCGCCTTTGTTGATCTCGCCGTTGACGATGTGGTTGAAGGCAGTCGACGAGAACTTGAAGTCGTCCGAAGCCAGTAGCCCGTTGGTCATCTTGGCGGTCGCCTCGACGCCCTTGGTCGCGTTCACTCCCTTGAGGACGGCTCCCTCCCCGTCGGTGAGCACGGTGCCCAGTACCGTCGGGACGAGGGCGCCGGCCCAGTGGGCCGGGTTCTTCTTCAGGTCGTCGAGATCGAGCGCCGAGGAGAGCACGGTGCGGCCGAACCCCGCCGGATCGCGCAGCAGCGCGCCGACCATCCGCGCCTCGGCGCCGACGATCTTCTGCATGTCCTGGGCATAGCCCACCGGGTCGTAGGCGATCCGCTCCGGGTTGAGCCGAGCTGCCAGCGAGGCGAGTTCGACGAGCGACTTGCCCATGGCGTACGTCCCATCCCATACACCGTGCAGGAAGTCGCCGATCCGGGACCACGTGGAGCGCGGATGCCGGGTGGCCCGCGCGGTGGCCGACCGTACAGTGTGCGCGGCGTGCGCCATGGCCGCGGTGATCTCCCTCTCGATCTGCTGCTTCTCATGTGCGAGATGCGCAGTGGATCCTGCGGCGTCGAACACGGAATGCACCGGAGCATGCCCCGCTGCCCTCAACTGGGCGACCACTTCCTGGTGACGCGCCCGGTGGGCCCCCACGAGGGAGGCAACAGCGTTGAGGGAGTCGGCGGCCTCACCGAACGCTTGGCGGGCAACGCCGAGTTCGTCGGAGAACTCCTGGAGCATCCGCTTGGCCGTGGCCGAACTGCCGTCGGACCAGACGCCGTTGTCGATACCGGATGCCACGTCCTGCACCAGGGTCATACGGGCCCCGAGGCCCGCGGAGATCTCGTGTAAGCGAGCGGCGTCAGCACGGAGACCGGTCACATCGGGCAGTTCGACCGAGAGGTCGTACAAGAACGGAAGGACCACGGAGCCTCACCCTCCCGTGCCCAGCGCCTGCTCGGCAGCCGCGTTCGCTTGCGCGTACAGGCCGGCCAAGGTCTGCATGATCGAGCCGAGGCCCCGCAGGTCGTTGCCCACACCGGTCGTGTCGAAGGACCAGGTCGCACCGAATCCATGCAGCGCGCCGCGCAGCCCACCGTCGTCGATCGATCCGCAGCGCCCCGCAGCCGAGGCGGCAACGGTCTTGATGTCCTCGCCGCAGTGGGCGAGCTGGGTACTCGCAGTCCTGACCGCTTCCGCCTGTTCGGCGAAGCGCTGCGGATCGACCTGGATGTCCACCGCAGCTAACCGCCCATCGCCGAGGCGCCGGACTGGTTGACCTGGTCGAAGTTGTTCGCGATCGTGTTGATCACGTGTCCGAGGTCGTGCAGGGCCTGGATGAGGTTGCGCTCGGCCGCACGCCACTGGTTGTACTTCTCGGTGTAGGCGGAGGCCGCCGCCCCCTCCCAGAACGCCTCGGGGGAGGCGCTGCTGGACAGCGAGGTGACGTCGTTCTCGCGAGCGGTAGCGTTCTGCTGCAGCAGAGAACCGATCCGCTGTACGTCCTCGACGCTGATCTTGATGTAGCCCAAGACTTCCTCCTTCAACGCAGGGTCAGGTGACGGGGAGGCCCCGAACAGCCAGTGGCCTCGTTGTCCAGTGAAGAGGAGCTGTGGCGCGCTTACGGCGCACTCGGCGGCCGGGCCGGAGGAGGCGCTAGACATCCTCAGCGCGCGACGTGGAGGGAAGTCACCACTCCCAGCGCCAGCCCACGACGGTCTGCTCGATGTACGGCAGGAACCGGTGCAGCGTGCCCTCGGCGCCGAGCACGACCGGCTCCTCGAGAACCGGGGTTCCTTCGATGTGGTCGGCCCACACGGACCACCAGCACCGGCAGGGGAGTCGCTGGGGGTGGAAGCGGACCACCGTGTCGACGTTCTCCGCCCGCCTCCGCGCCGGCCTGCGCAGCTCCAGCGTGGCGCCCCCGTCTCCGCGATAGGAGGTGTGGTACTCGATCGACGCGCTCTCGCCTTTTCTGAGCGTCCTGTCGATCAGTATCTCGTCGGCCTGGAGGCCGCCGCCGTACTCGTAATGGCCGCCGACCCGGCCCTGATGCGCCACCGTGATGGCGTCCACGTCCGCCTCGTGATTGAACATGTAGCCGTCCACGCCATCTTCCATGGCCAGGATGACGTGGTATGTGTGCCGCTCACTGAGCCGTCCGGCGAGATCGATGATGTAGCGCTCGAACAGTGCCAGGGTCCTGTGCCTTTGCGGCTTGGCCATGGGCCGGGGAGCCACCATCGTATGGGCAATTCCACGATCGAGTGATCGCCTGGTGTACGTGGCCCACAGGGACTCCTCGTCGTCGTCGGTCATCTCGAAGGCCCGGAGGAACCAATTCAAGGTCTCCGCCGTCAAGTGCTGGCCTGTCAGCGCGCGACGCACGCGGTCCTTGATGTCCCTGGGCAGGTCGCGGTCGGTGTCGGGACGCTCGCCTGCTTCCCAGAGGTATTCGGATAACACGCGGGACACCGCTGCGAGATTGATGTCGGAGTCTCGGTCGCGTTCCACCCTCGCGAGCCACAGCCTTCGGTACTGCGGCTTTTCCTCCAGCAGCGTCCTGAGAAGTCGTGTTGTTGCGGCGAAATTTCCCGTCTGAGTCATGTCCCCCACCCCAAGTCAAGCGATCCTCGTCGGTCGTGGCGCCCCCGCCCCACCCGACTCCACACCACGTTGCGTGCGTGTCGAAAACCGATCGAGACCGGTTCAGAGCGTAACGCGGCGTGGACGGAAATGCTCCGCATTTGCCGAAACCCCTCGCACATCTGGAGTTATTCGACGTATCAGTGGTAACGGGGGCAAGATGTCCGGCGGCTCTACCGTGGATATATGCGGCGGGCCCGGCCGAGTGAGCGAGGAAGTACCTCCGACGGGGCGCCCTGTGTTGTGGAACGTCAACTGTGTTGCGGAGACGGCGTGGTGGAGCTCTGGTGAGCCTCGGCGCAAGAGCGCCGTCGCCGGGCTTCTTCGGTGGCAGGGCTGATCCAAAGTTGCGGTTCTCATGAGAAGTTGCTGTTCACGGCGCTGTGACGATGCGCTGGAGGACCGTCACGCAGGCAACGAGGCTCCGGTTGAAGGGGCGCCGTTCGGCGTTTCCGGGGGCTCACAGTCGGGGCTCGGGGGGAATGAGAGCACGGTTGCGTTCGTGTGACCTGGTGGCACGGGGTGGTAACGCGGCGTTCCTATCGTCGGGGCGACACCCGGCAGTGCACAGCACCAGGTCACAGGGAGGCGCCATGAGTCGATGGACAGGCCGGTGGATCGAGCGGTGGGACCCCGAGGACGAGCGGTTCTGGCAGGAGGGCGGGAGGCGGGTCGCGCTGCGCAACCTCGTCTTCTCCGTGCTGTCCGAGCACATCGGCTTCTCCATCTGGAGCCTGTGGTCGGTGATGGTGCTGTTCATGGGGCCCGAATACCACGTCGACCCGGCCGGGAAGTTCTTCCTGGTGGCGATGCCGACGCTGGTCGGCGGGGTGCTGCGGGTGCCGTACACCTTCGCCGTGGCGAAGTTCGGCGGCCGCAACTGGACGATCGCCAGCGCGCTGCTGCTGCTGATCCCGACGGTGACCGCGGCCTTCGTGGTGAAACCCGGGGTCTCCTACTCGACGCTGATGCTGGTCGCGGCCCTCACCGGGGTCGGCGGCGGGAACTTCGCCTCCTCCATGACCAACATCAACTCCTTCTACCCGCTGCGTGAGAAGGGCTGGGCGCTCGGCCTGAACGCCGGCGGCGGCAACATCGGGGTCGCCGCGATCCAGCTGGTCGGGCTGCTGGTCATCGCCACCGCGGGCGCCGGCCACCCGCGGGTGGTGCTCGCCGTCTACATCCCGCTCATCGTCGTCGCCGCCACGCTCGCCGCGCTGTACATGGACAACCTCACCACGGTGAAGAACGACACCGGGGCCGCGATCGACGCGGCGAAGGACCCGCACACCTGGATCATGTCGCTGCTCTACGTCGGCACCTTCGGCTCCTTCATCGGCTACAGCTTCGCCTTCGGCCTGGTCCTGCAGAACCAGTTCGGCCGCACCCCGCTGCACGCGGCCTACCTGACCTTCATCGGGCCGCTGCTCGGCTCGCTGATCCGGCCCGTCGGCGGCCGGCTCGCCGACCGCTTCGGCGGCGCGCGGATCACCCTGTGGAACTTCCTGGCCATGGCCGCCGCCACCGGCGTCGTCGTCACCGCATCCGAGCAGAAGTCGCTCGGACTGTTCCTGCCCGGCTTCATCGCGCTGTTCGTGCTCAGCGGCCTCGGCAACGGGTCCACGTACAAGATGATCCCCGGCATCTTCCACAAGAAGGCCGAGGCCAGGGGTCTCACCGGGGAGGGCGCGGCCGCCTACGGGCGGCGGCTGTCCGGCGCGTCCATGGGCCTGATCGGCGCGGTCGGGGCGCTCGGCGGGGTCGGCATCAACCTGGCCTTCCGGGAGAGCTTCCTCACCAGCCGGTCGGGCACCCCCGCCTTCGTGTCCTTCCTCGCCTACTACGGAGTCTGTTTCGCCATCACCTGGGCCGTATACCTGCGGCGCCCCTCCCGCACCCCCGCGGGCGAGGAGCTGACCGCTCCGACCGGTGCGGCCGCCTACGCGGAGGTGTGAGCGCCCGAGGCGTACGTAACACCCGGGAAATCCCGGTGAACCGAAGCCGTCACCCCGCCTTGGGACGATGCCGGGACCCCGGCGGGGTGGCGGGGCGGAATACCAGTGGCAAGGTGGGAAGCGATGCAGGCGCAGCAGGCGAGCGGGAACGGCGGACCCCAAGCGGTGGCACCGCTGGCGGGCTTCACCGTCGGCGTGACGGCGGCCCGCCGCGCCGACGAGCTGGCCGCGCTGTTCGAGCGGCGCGGCGCGGCCGTCCTGCGCGCGCCGGTGCTGCGGATCGTGCCGCTGCCCGATGACGCGGAACTGCTCGCCACGACCAAGCAACTGCTCGACGACGCACCCGACATCGTGGTCGCCACCACCGCGATCGGCTTCCGCGGCTGGATCGAGGCGGCCGAGGGCTGGGGCCTCGGCGAGGCGCTGCTGCGGCGGCTCGGCGAGGTCGAACTCCTCGCCCGCGGCCCGAAGGTACGCGGCGC
Source organism: Streptomyces sp. NBC_00433 (assembly GCA_036015235.1). Classification (NCBI taxonomy): domain Bacteria; kingdom Bacillati; phylum Actinomycetota; class Actinomycetes; order Kitasatosporales; family Streptomycetaceae; genus Streptomyces; species Streptomyces sp. NBC_00433. The sequence goes on from CP107926.1 coordinate 6,232,060, forward strand.
CGTCCGCGCGGCCGGGCTCACCGAGGCGTGGTCGCCCGCGTCCGAGTCCATGGCCGAGGTGCTCGAACGGCTCCTGGACGAAGGGGTCGAGGGGCGCCGCGTCGCCGTGCAGCTGCACGGGGAGCCGCTGCCCGGCTTCATCGAGTCGCTACGGGTCGCGGGCGCGCGCGTCGTGGCCGTACCCGTCTACCGCTGGATGCCGCCGGAGGACATCGGCCCGGTCGACCGGCTGCTCGACGCGGTCTTCGCCCGGTCCCTGGACGCGGTGAGCTTCACCAGCGCCCCCGCGGCCGCCTCGCTGCTCGACCGCGCCGGGCAGCGCGGGCGCCTCGACGAACTGCTCGCCGCCTTCCGGCGCGATGTCCTCGTCGCCTGCGTAGGGCCCGTGACGGCCCTGCCGCTCCAGGCCCACGACATCCCGACGCTCCAGCCGGAGCGCTTCCGGCTCGGGCCGCTCGTCCAGCTCCTCGCCCGCGAGCTGCCGGGGCGGGTACGCCCGCTCCCGGTGGCCGGCCACCAGGTCGAGATCCGCGGCCAGGCCGTCGTGGTCGACGGTGTGCTGCGGCCGGTGCCGCCTGCTGGGATGGCCCTCTTGCGGGCCCTGGCCCGGCGCCCCGGGTGGGTCGTCTCCCGGGCGGACCTCCTGCGGGTCCTTCCAGGGGCCGGGCGGGACGAGCACGCCGTCGAGACGGCGATGGCTCGCTTGCGGTCGGCTTTGGGGGCGCCCAAGCTTATTCAGACGGTGGTCAAGCGGGGGTATCGGCTCTCGCTCGATCCCCACGCCGACAAATACGCCCCCGGGCCGGCTTGATCCTCTGCGAGGGTGCGCTTACGTCCCACCTGCGGCCCGGTGGGGCCGGCCTCGCAGTTCCCCGAGCCCCTGGGGTGCTGCCCCTTGCGGTGCGTTGTTTTCCTGCGGCCGCGGTGTGGCTTGTCGCGCAGTTCCCCACGCCCCTGGGTGGGTGCCACTTGCGGTGGCGTTGCTTTTTTCCCGCCTTTTTGGCGGGGCGCGCAAGTCCCCGCGCCCCTCCCTGAAAAACGGTCATCCTCCGGCGCAGAGGCAAGCCCCCTGGCGGGAGCCAACGCCTGACGGCGGGGGACGCAGGCCGAAAGGGGCGCGGGGAACTGCGCGCTCAGCCACAGCGGTGGGAAAGGTGACCGGTCGCCGTAGGGGGCAGCGTCTCCGGGGGTGCGCGGGAAGTGGGGGGTGCTGTGCATGCAAGGCGCTAGCCCCCGACTGGGGGGTACCGGCACTCTGGGGGCGGCGAAGGGAGGGGGCGATGGGGGAGTTGAGGTTCGACGGGGGGCGGGTGTGCCTGGATCTCGTGGCGACGCGGGTGGCGCGGCCGGTCGGGGAGCGGCTCGACCGGGTCGAGCGGGTGGTCGAGTGGGTGTACGGCACCGGGCTGGTTCCGACGGGGACGCCCGTACGGGCGGACCAGGGGTGGGCGCGGGGCCTGACGGACCTGCGCGCGTTACTGGAGGACCTGGTGGGCGCCCAGCTCACCGGCACCCCGCCCCCGCCGGAGGCGGTGGCGCGGCTCAACGAGGTCGCGCGGGCCGCCGCCCCGCCCGCGCCGCGGGCCGTGCTGGGCGCGGACGGCGCCCTGACCAGGGCACTCGCGGCGCCGCCGGACGCGGCCGGCCTGCTCGCGGCGGTGGCGAGGGACGCGGTGGACCTCTTCACCGACCCCGTCGCGCGCTCCCAGCTGCGCCGCTGCGAGGGCGAGAACTGCGCCCTGGTCTATCTGGACACCTCCCGCGGAAGGCGCCGGCGCTGGTGCAGCAGCGAGGTCTGCGGCAACCGCGAGCGGGTCGCCAGGCACCGCAGGCGTACCGGTCCGGCACTGCGCAACGCCTGATCCCTCCGCCCCCCGAGCGAATTGCCCGGGTCGGTCTGATGCGCCGGGTGGGCAGAAGCGCGCAGGTCGCGTACGGTTGCAGGCTGCCCCTCGCACGGAACGGGTAACCGGCGGGGTGGCGCATGACGTACAGACGAAGGGGGTCCTGCGTGGCCGCGCAGACCGCAGTTCAGGACCGGCAGGGGGGCGGCGGAGTCAGGGAGCGGGAGATCGCCGTCGAGCAGCAGCACCTCGACCGGGTCTACCGCCGCCTTGAGGAGAAGATCCACGAGGCGGAGTTCCTGATGAGCGACGCCGCGAAGAAAGGCCATGTGGGGACGCCCGGCGCGCTCGCCGAGCGGGACGCGCAGGTCTTCCGGGCCGGCGTGCACCTGAACCGGCTGAACAACGAGTTCGAGGACTTCCTGTTCGGCCGGATCGACCTGCTGCGCGGCAAGGACGGAAAGAAGGGCGCGGACGGCGCCTTCACCTCCATCGACCCCGCCGACGACGCGATCCGCGACGACGCGACCGCCGACATCGCCGAGACCTTGCACATCGGCAGGATCGGCGTGCTCGACACCGACTACGCGCCGCTGGTCATCGACTGGCGGGCGCCGGCTGCCGCGCCCTTCTACCGGTCGACGCCGGTCGCGCCCGGCCGGGTCGTACGGCGCCGGGTGATCAGGTCCAAGGGGCGCCGGGTGCTCGGCGTCGAGGACGACCTGCTGCGCCCCGAGCTGACCACCGGCCTGCCCGTCGTCGGCGACGGCGCCCTGATGGCCGCGCTCGGCCAGGCCAGGACGCACAGCATGCGGGACATCGTCTCCAGCATCCAGGCCGAGCAGGACATGGTGATCAGGGCGCCCGCCGCGTCCGTCACCGAGGTGACCGGCGGCCCCGGCACCGGCAAGACCGCGGTGGCGCTGCACCGGGCGGCGTACCTGCTCTACCAGGACCGGCGCCGCTACTCCGGCGGCATCCTGTGCGTCAGCCCGACGCCGCTGCTGGTCGCGTACACCGAAGGCGTACTGCCCTCGCTCGGCGAGGAGGGGCAGGTCGCGATCCGCGCGGTCGGCTCGCTGGTCGACGGTGTGACCGCCGATCTGTACGACGAGCCCGCCACCGCCCGCGTCAAGGGCTCCCTGCGGATGCAGAAGGTGCTGCGCAACGCGGCACGGGGCTGCCTCGACCTGGCCCTGGAGGGCCCCGCGACACTGCGGGTGGTGGCCTTCGGGCGGCGCGTCGAGCTGTCCGCCGGCGAGCTGTCCGACCTGCGGCACACCGTGCTCGGCGGCACAGCCCCCGTCAACCTGCTGCGCCCGCGGGCCCGGCGGCTGCTGCTCGACGCGCTGTGGCGCAAGACGGGGCGCCGTTTCGACGACGCCGAACTCGCCGCCGAGGAGCGGCAGGGCTTCGACGAGGACATCTCGACCGAGCAGGACTTCATCGACTTCCTCGACGCCTGGTGGCCGGTCCTTGAGCCGCGCGGCGTGCTGGCCGCGCTCGCCGACGAGAAGCGGCTGGCCCGCTGGGCACGCCGGGTCCTGACGCCGCCCGAGGTGCGGCGGGTGGCGCGGTCGCTGCGCAGGGACGGCTCCAGCGCGCACGACGTGGCGCTGCTGGACGAGCTGGAGATGCTGCTGGGCCCGGCGCCGCGGCCCAAGCAGCGCGAGGCCGACCCGATGGACGAGCTGACCGGCCTGGACGAGGTCACCACCTACGCGGACCGGATGCCGGGCGGGCGGCGCGGCCGCGCTGAGCGCCTCGACGAGGAGCGGACGGAATACGCCCACGTCATCGTGGACGAGGCGCAGGACCTCACGCCCATGCAGTGGCGGATGGTCGGCCGCCGCGGCCGTACGGCGACCTGGACGATCGTCGGCGACCCGGCGCAGAGCTCGTGGTCCGACGTGGAGGAGGCCGCGCAGGCGCGGGACGAGGCCCTCGGCAGCCGGCCGCGGCGCCGCTTCACCCTCACGGTCAACTACCGCAACCCTGCGGAGATCGCCGAGGTCGCCTCGACGGTGCTCGCGCTCGCCATGCCGGGGATGGAGTCCCCGCGGGCGGTCCGCTCCACCGGCATCGTGCCGCGCTACGAGGTCGCGGGCGGCGATCTCGGCGCCGACGTCCGGAGTGCCGCCGCGCGGCTGCTCTCGGAGGTCGACGGGACCGTCGGGGTCGTCGTCGCCATGAACCGGCGGGCGCAGGCCCGCGGCTGGATCGAGGGCCTCGGGGAGCGCGTGGTCGCGCTGGGCAGCCTTGAGGCCAAGGGCCTCGAATACGACGCGACGGTGGTGGTGTCCCCGGCCGAGATCGCGGAGGAGTCCCCCGCGGGCCTTCGCGTCTTGTACGTCGCCCTCACCCGCGCGACCCAGCGCCTCACGGTGCTCGCGACGACCCCCGACGCGCCTGACGCCGCAGGCGTCCCCGACCTCCTCAGGCCCATGTCCTGACCCCACGGTGCGGCTGGGGCCCTGCCCCTTGCGGTGCGGTGCCTTGTCCGCGGCCCGGTGGGGGCTGTGCGCTCCGTTCTCCCCCAGAGCTCCGCCTGGGGGTACCCCCACGCGCCCCTGGGTGGTTGCCCCTTGCGGTGCGGTGCTTGTCTGCGACGCCGTTTTGGCGGGGCGCGCAGTTCCCCGTGCCCCTGGAAAACGGTCATCCTCCTGCGCAGAGGGCCCCTGGCAGGGGCCAACGCCTGGGCGTAGGAGGACGCAGGCCCGAAGGGGCGCGGGGAACTGCGCGGGCGACCACAGCGGCCGGGAAGGCAGGCACGCACCGCAAGGGGCAAGCCACGGCCCCCGCATCGGCAGACGCAGGGGCTGAGGGGCGCCGGCGGGCTCGCGGGCGCCCGCGGGGTGGTGAGGTTGGTGACACCGACCCGCCATGCTCGCCTCGCGGCAAGTGGGCGCTCGAAGCGCCTAAGGTTGGGCCCGGGGGCTTGGATCGGGCCGGTGTCGTACTCAGGCTAACAAACCGTGGGCGGAAGCTCTTCCCGGGTGGGGCAAAAGGCAGAACCGGGGTGTTGCCGTGCCTTCACATCGTGGAAGTAGTCTTCCACGGGTACGAACACCCTCAGGCAGGAACCGGAAGAAGGTCGTCATGGCAACGGCGCCAAGCGTCTCTTACTCGATCACGGTACGGCTGGAGGTCCCCGCGGGGGGGACCGCGGTCAGTGCGCTGACCACCGCCGTGGAGTCGTCCGGCGGGTCGGTCACGGGTCTGGACGTCACCGCGTCGGGGCACGAGCGGCTGCGTATCGACGTGACGGTCGCGGCCAGTTCGACCGAGCACGCGGGCGAGATCGTCGGGAAGCTGCGCGGCATCGAGGGTGTCACGATCGGCAAGGTCTCGGACCGTACGTTCCTGATGCACCTCGGCGGCAAGATCGAGATGCAGTCCAAGCACCCGATCCGGAACCGCGACGACCTGTCCATGATCTACACGCCCGGTGTCGCCCGGGTCTGCATGGCCATCGCGGAGAATCCGGAGGACGCCCGCCGGCTGACGATCAAGCGCAACAGCGTGGCCGTGGTCACCGACGGCTCCGCGGTGCTGGGGCTGGGCAATATCGGGCCGAAGGCCGCGCTGCCGGTGATGGAGGGCAAGGCGGCGCTGTTCAAGCGGTTCGCGGGGATCGACGCGTGGCCGCTGTGCCTGGACACCCAGGACTCCGACGAGATCGTGGCGATCGTCAAGGCGATCGCCCCCGGCTTCGCGGGGATCAACCTGGAGGACATCTCCGCGCCGCGCTGCTTCGAGATCGAGGCGAGGCTGCGCGAGGCGCTGGACATCCCGGTCTTCCACGACGACCAGCACGGCACCGCCATCGTGGTGCTGGCGGCGCTGACCAACGCGCTGCGGGTGGTCGGCAAGCAGATCGGCGACCTACGGGTCGTCATGTCGGGGGCGGGCGCGGCCGGTACGGCGATCCTGAAGCTGCTGATCGCGGCCGGGGTCAAGCACGCGGTGGTCGCCGACATCCACGGTGTGGTGCACGCGGGCCGCGAGGACCTGGTCGAGGCGCCCGCCGGGTCCGCGCTGCGCTGGATCGCCGACAACACCAACCCCGAGGGCGTCACGGGGACGTTGAAGCAGGCGGTGGCCGGCGCCGACGTCTTCATCGGCGTGTCGGCGCCCGACGTGCTGGACGGCGCGGACGTCGCGGGGATGGCGGACGGCGCGATCGTCTTCGCGCTGGCCAACCCCGACCCCGAGGTCGACCCCGCGGTGGCCCGGCAGACCGCCGCGGTGGTCGCCACCGGGCGCAGCGACTTCCCCAACCAGATCAACAACGTGCTGGTCTTCCCCGGCGTCTTCCGCGGCCTGCTGGACGCCCAGTCCCGTACGGTCAACACCGAGATGATGCTGGCCGCGGCCCGCGCGCTGGCGGCGGTCGTCGGGGACGGCGAGCTGAACGCGAACTACATCATCCCGAGCGTCTTCAACGACAAGGTGGCCGGCGCGGTCGCCGACGCCGTACGGGAGGCGGCCAAGGCGCAGGGCCCCGCGGTGGCCGCCGCGGCGTCCGTACCGGCGGGGCACGGGTTGTAGGACGGGAAAGAGCCGGATTCGTATTCCGAGCGTCGAGCATGTGACGACAATCCGTCATCCCCGCCGTGCCGCAACGGTTTTTCCGCGACTCGCGCGGGCAGGCGATTGGCTTTCCGCCCATATATGGGGGCAGGATGCACACCTGGGCAGTGAGGCACACAGCAACAGCTTCGTAGCTCGCGCCCCCATGGCAGAAAGAACACGGGAGTACAGATATGAACCGCAGTGAGCTGGTGGCCGCCCTGGCCGACCGCGCAGAGGTGACCCGCAAGGACGCCGACGCCGTTCTGGCCGCGTTCGCTGAGACCGTCGGTGAGATCGTGGCCAAGGGCGACGAGAAGGTCACGATCCCCGGCTTCCTGACCTTCGAGCGCACTCACCGTGCCGCCCGCACCGCCCGCAACCCGCAGACGGGTGAGCCGATCAACATCCCGGCCGGGTACAGCGTGAAGGTCTCCGCGGGCTCCAAGCTGAAGGAAGCCGCCAAGGGCAAGTAAGCCCGCGAGCGCGTCGAAGGGCGGCCTCCCCGGACCGGGGGAGGCCGCCCTTCCGTGCCGGCGCCGCAGGTCGCGGCGTCAGGCGACCGCCGCGGCCGAGGCCTTCGCGTGCTGCGCGGGCAGGCCGGGCAGTTCGATGTGCGCGCCCAGGCCCTCCAGCTTGGCCAGGAAGTTCTCGTAGCCGCGGTTGATCAGGTCGATGCCGTGCACCCGCGAGGTGCCCTGTGCCGCGAGCGCCGCGATCAGGTACGAGAAGCCGCCGCGCAGGTCGGGGATCACCAGGTCGGCGCCCTGCAGCTTGGTCGGCCCCGACACCACCGCGGAGTGCAGGAAATTGCGCTGCCCGAACCGGCAGGCGCTGCCGCCCAGGCACTCGCGGTAGAGCTGGATGTGTGCGCCCATCTGGCCCAGCGCGGAGGTGAAGCCGAGCCGGGACTCGTAGACCGTCTCGTGCACGATGGAGAGCCCCGCGGCCTGGGTGAGGGCCACCACGAGCGGCTGCTGCCAGTCGGTCTGGAAACCGGGGTGCACATCGGTCTCCAGTGCGATGGCGTTCAGCGGGCCGCCCGGGTGCCAGAACCTGATGCCCTCGTCGTCGATCGCGAAGGCGCCGCCGACCCGCCGGAAGGTGTTCAGGAACGTCATCATCGACCGCTGCTGCGCACCGCGAACGTAGATGTTCCCCTCGGTCGCAAGGGCCGCACTCGCCCACGACGCGGCCTCAAGGCGGTCGGGAATCGCCCGGTGCGTGTAGCCGCCCAGCTTGTCGACACCGGTGATGCGGATCGTACGGTCGGTGTCCATGGAAATGATCGCGCCCATTTTCTGCAGGACGCAGATCAGATCCTCGATCTCGGGTTCGACCGCGGCGTTCGACAGCTCCGTGACGCCCTCCGCGAGCACCGCCGTCAGCAGCACCTGCTCGGTCGAGCCCACCGACGGGTACGGCAGCCGGATCTTGCAGCCGCGCAGCCGCTGCGGCGCCTCCAGGTACTGCCCGTCGGCCCGCTTCTCGATCGTCGCGCCGAACCGGCGCAGCACGTCGAAGTGGAAGTCGATCGGCCGGCCGCCGATGTCGCAGCCGCCCAGCCCCGGGATGAAGGCGTGGCCGAGGCGGTGCAGCAGCGGACCGCAGAACAGGATCGGGATACGCGACGAGCCCGCGTGCGCGTCGATGTCCGCGACGTTCGCACTCTCCACCCGGGTCGGGTCGAGCACCAGCTCGCCCGGCTCCTCGCCGGTGTTGACCGTCACGCCGTGCAGCTGGAGCAGCCCGCGCACCACTCTGACGTCGCGGATGTCCGGCACATTGCGCAGCCGGCTGGGCTCACTGCCGAGGAGGGCGGCGACCATGGCCTTGGGCACGAGATTCTTCGCGCCTCTGACCCGGATCTCGCCTTCGAGGGGGGTTCCGCCATGGACAAGCAGTACATCGGCGATGTCGGTCATGGAACTCGCGATCGTCGGAACGGGTAGTGCCAGGGAGAACAGGGGAAATGGTAATGCGCCCGGCGACCCCTGCCGCTGGGCCGTGCCGACCCCTGCCGTACGGGTGCCGCGGCCCGGCGGCCGGGTGCGTACCACCGAGTACGCCCCCGCGCTGGTCGGGCAGCTGATCCGTACCGGGCCGTATACCCCGTACGACCCTCCGCAGCGGGTCGGCATGCGGGATCATGTGGACCATGACCGAGGTGTCCTCGCTCACCGGACGACTGCTCGTCGCCACCCCGAAACTGGCCGACCCCAATTTCGACCGGGCAGTGGTGCTCCTCCTCGACCACGACGCGGAGGGGTCGCTCGGCGTCGTCCTGAACCGGCCCACCCCGGTCGGCGTCGGCGACGTGCTCCAGCACTGGGCCGCGCTCGCCGTACTGCCGCAGGTCGTCTTCCAGGGCGGCCCCGTCTCGCTCGACTCCGCCCTCGGCCTGGCCGTCGTCCCCGGCGAGCCGCGCCCCGGCGACGGGACCGAGGTGCTGGGCTGGCGCCGGGTGCACGGGGCGATCGGCCTGGTCGACCTGGAGGCCCCGCCGGAGCTGCTCGCCGCCGAGCTGGGCTCCCTGCGGATCTTCGCCGGCTACTCCGGCTGGGGGCCCGGCCAGCTGGAGCGCGAGCTGGTCGACGGCGCCTGGTACGTGGTCGAGTCGGAACCCGGTGACGTGTCCGCGCCGAACCCGGAAAGGCTGTGGCGGTCGGTGCTGCGCAGGCAGCGCAATGAGCTGGCGATGGTGGCCACGTATCCCGACGATCCGTCTCTCAACTAGTCTTGTCTCCTATGAGCACTCTTGAGCCCGAGCGCGGGGCGGGCACCGGCACTCTGGTCGAGCCGACTCCGCAGCTCTCCCACGGTGACGGCGACCACGAGCGCTACGCGCACTATGTCCAGAAGGACAAGATCATGGCGAGCGCGCTGGAAGGCACGCCCGTCGTCGCCCTGTGCGGCAAGGTCTGGGTCCCCGGCCGCGATCCGAAGAAATATCCGGTCTGCCCGATGTGCAAGGAGATCTACGAGGGCATGCCGCTCGGCGGCGGCGGCGGAGACAAGGACAAGTCGGGCAAGGGCAAGGGCGGCAACGCCTGACGCCCTTCCGGCGGACAGGGGAGGCCTGTGGAAGGCGACGAGGGTGACGGGGGCGTGTTCGGTACGCCGGACGCGCCCGACGACGACTCCACCAGCAACGAGCGCGTCCACGCGCTCGTCGGACAGGGCCGCTTCGCGGAGGCGCACGCCGTGGTCGGCGACGCCTTCGTGGAACGCAACGGCAGCGCCGGCTACCTGCTGCGCGCCTGGGTCCTGGCCCAGGAGAACCGCGGGCCCGAGGCCCGCGAGGCCGTCGACTGGGCGCTGGCACTCGCCGGGCCCGCGGAGGCGGCCGACGTCTTCGTCCTGGCCGGTGTGGTCCTTCTCTCACTCGACGAGGCCCACGACGCGCTGATCGTCGCGCTGCGGGCCACCGGGGCCGAGCCGGACGGCTGGGAGCCGGCCGTGCTGCTCTCCGACGTCTACCGGCGGCTCGGCCGCGTCCCCGACGCGGTCGCCGCCGCCCGGCGGGCCGTCGACCTCGCCCCGCAGGAAGCCGAGGCGCAGGTCGCGCTGGCCCGCTCCCTCAGCGCCGGCCGCAGCATCCTGGGCCGCATACCCCGGCGGCTCCGACCCGAGCACCGCACCGCCGTCGAGCGCTCCCTGCTGCTCGGCGCGGACCCCGGGCAGCTCCAAGCCCCCCGGGCCGGCGTCCTCACCGGCGGGCTCGCCGTCGCCCTGCTCTGGGGCATCCAGCTCTACCGCATCGAAACCGGCGACAACTGGCAGTTCATCGCCGCGGGCTTCGTCCTGGTCGCCACGGCGGCACTGCTCGCGGTCGTCGTCCGCGTCCACGCCAGGCGTACGGGGACGGGGGCGCGCGCCCGGCTGCGCGGCATCCGGGCGACCGTCCGCACCGAGCTCGCCGCGGACCCCCGGCTGTGGCAGATCCGCGCCGCACATGTCGGCGCCGCCATTCCCGTGGCGCCGCTGATCACCACCGGGCTCGTCGCCGACCGCGCGTGGCGGCGCGAGCTGTGGCCCCTGTGGGCCGCGGTCCCGGTCACCGCCGCGGGCGCCGCCGCACTCGCCCTCGCCGTCGTCGGCGTCCACTGGTGGTACGGGCCCGAATTCACCCGCCGGACCTTCCTCTTCTCCTGGTTCGGCCGGCTCCAGATCGTCATCCCCGCGCTGCTGCTCGGCGCCACGCTCGCGGCCGCGGTCGCCGGGTCCGCCTCCCGCTCCACCTGGCGCGACCTCGCCCTCGCGCACTTGGGTTGGCTCGTCCTGTCCTGCCTCGCGGCGGCGACCTTCTCGACCCACGCCCGCACCTTGCGCTCCCGGTCACTCTGACCGGCCGCGCCCTTCCCCTGGGCCCCCTCCGGCCCCGCGCCCACCCGGCCCCCGGGCGCCTGCGCCGTGCGGTGCGGGCTTGTCTGCGGACCGGTGGGGGCTGTGCGCGCAGTTCTCCCCCAGCACTTCACCTGGGGGTACCCCCACGCGCCCCTGGGTGGGTGCCTCGTTCTGTCGCGTTCACAGTTGCGGTTCGCTGTGGCTGGTGGCGCAGTTCCCCGCGCCCCTTTGGGGCTCGCGTCCTCTGCCGACCAGGCCTTCGCCCCGGCCAGTGGCTCTGCGCGGAGGGCACGCGTTTTTCAGGGGCGCGGGGAACTGCGCGCCCCGCCGAAGAGGCGCGAAACAAAGCAACGCCACCGCAAGCGGCACTCACCCAGGGGCTCGGGGAACTGCGAGACGGGTCCACCACCGGGGGGAGGATGGGGGTATGGATCTCATCCCGCGGGTGCGGTTGGCAGGGGCGGCGGACGGCGGTTCGGTCGAGCTGGGCGAATCGGTTCGGCTGGACGTGGGCCCAGGCACCGAGGCCACCGCACGGTGGATACGCGGGGTCCTCGCCCCCGCGACAGGCGTGGACTTCCACGAGGCGGGACACGGGGACGGCGTCACCCTACGGCTGGCCGTGGACGCGGGCCTCGGCCCCGAGGCGTATCGGCTGAGCGTCACGACGGGCACCGTCGAGGTCACGGGCGGTGACGCCGCCGGCGTCTTCTGGGGCGCACAGACGCTGCGCCAGCTCCTGGCACCGGCGGCCTTCCGCCGAGCCCCGGCGCCAGGGGCGGCCCCCTGGACCTTGCCGGTCTGCGAAATCGAGGACCGGCCCCGCTTCCACTGGCGCGGCTTCATGCTGGACGTCGCACGCCACTTCATGCCCAAGGACGGTGTCCTGCGCCACCTGGACCTGATGGCCGCGCACAAGCTGAACGTGCTGCACCTGCACCTCACCGACGACCAGGGCTGGCGGCCCGAGATCACCCGCTACCCGCGGCTGACCGAGGTGGGCGCGTGGCGGGAGCGGACGAAGGTGGGCCTGCGGGAGTCCCCGCTGTGGGACGAGCGGCCGCACGGCGGCTTCTACACCCAGGACGACCTGAGGGAGATCGTGGCCTATGCGGCGGCCCGGCACATCACGGTGGTGCCGGAGATCGACATACCGGGCCACTCGCAGGCGGCCATCGCCGCGTATCCGGAGCTGGGCAACACCGACGTCGTCGACACCGCCGCCCTGCCGGTGCTGCCGGAGTGGGGGATCAACCCCAACGTCCTGGCGCCGACCGAGGCGACCCTGCGCTTCTACGAGGACGTCCTGGCCGAGCTGCTGGACGTCTTCCCCGGCACCTTCTTCCACATCGGCGGCGACGAGTGCCCCAAGGAGCAGTGGCGGGCCTCGCCCACCGCGCAGGCGCGGATCGCCGAGCTGGGGGTGGCGGACGAGGACGGGCTGCAGAGCGCGCTGATCCGGCACTTCGACCGCTGGCTGGCGGACCGGGGGCGGCGGCTGATCGGCTGGGACGAGATCCTGGAGGGCGGTCTCGCGGAGGGCGCCGCGGTGTCGTCCTGGCAGGGCTACGCGGGCGGTGTCGCGGCGGCCAGGGCGGGGCACGACGTGGTGATGTGCCCGCAGAGCCAGGTCTATCTGGACTGGCGGCAGGCGGAGGGCCCCGACGAGCCGGTGCCGATCGCCCATGTGCGGACCCTGGAGGACGTCTACCGCTTCGAGCCGGTGCCGGCCGAACTGACCGCGGCCGAGGCGGAGCACGTCATCGGCACCCAGGCCAACGTGTGGACCGAAGTCCTGGACTCCGCGCGGGCGGTGGACTACGCGGTCTACCCGCGGCTCGCCGCACTGGCCGAGGTCGCCTGGTCGGCCTTGCCGCCGCCCGCCGAGCGGGACTGGCCGGACTTCGAGGCCAGGATGCGCACGCACTACGCCCGGCTGGACGCCCTGGGCGTCGAATACCGCCCGCCCGGCGGCCCGCGTCCCTGGCAGCGCCGCCCGGGTGTCCTGGGGCGCCCGTTGGACGGTCCGCCCACGATCGTGTGACCATTCCGCAACTACCGCACCAGGCCGCGGCGGACCTGGCACCGTGGACACGTAACCGCCGTAACGCGTACGAAGGATGGCAATTCCGGCACTGTGCCGTTTTCTCCGGGAGACGTACCATCGCACGCGTGGCGGACGGATCGGTACTTCGTGGACCCTCGCGCCGACCCCGGGGGAAGATGTGCCAGAGTTGCCACGTCCGGGCGCTCAGCACGTACGGTACGGCTACCGCGTGACGGAGGAAGGCCGGGAAGGGGCAGCTGCGTGAGCACGTATGCACAGCAGACCGCGGAGAATGTCACGTTGCCGTCCTCGCTCGACGAGGCGGTGGCGGCGCTCGCCGCCATGCCCAGCGCCGTGCCCGTCGCGGGGGGCACCGACCTGATGGCGTCGGTGAACGCCGGGCTGCTGCGGCCGGCCGCGCTGGTCGGCCTCGGGCGTATCGCCGAGATCCGCGGCTGGCAGTATCTGGACGGCGCCGCGCTGCTCGGCGCGGGCCTGACGCACGCGCGGATGGGCCGCCCCGACTTCGCCGCGCTCATCCCGGCGCTGGCCGCCGCCGCCCGCTCGGCAGGACCCCCGCAGATCCGCAACGCGGGCACCCTGGGCGGCAACATCATCTCCGCCGCGCCCACCGGTGACGCCCTCCCGGTGCTGGCCGCGCTGGAGGCCAGCGTCATCCTCGCCGGGCCCGAGGCCGACCGGGAGGTCCCGGTCAGCCATCTGCTGACCGGAATGGACCCGCTGCGGCCCGGCGAGCTGCTGGCCTTCGTCCGCATCCCGCTGCTGCACGCCCCGCAGACCTTCCTCAAGGCCACCGGCCGCACCGGACCCGGCCGCGCGGTCGCCTCGGTCGCGCTGGTGGTCGACCCGGCCAGGCGCCAGGTGCGGTGCGCGGTCGGCGCGGTCGCCCAGGTGCCGCTGCGCCCGCTGGAGGCCGAGCAGTGGGTCGCCGGCCTGATCGACTGGGACGGCGAGCGCACCCTCGCCCCCGAGGCGTGCACCGCCTTCGGCGAATACGTCGCCGCCGCGTGCATCCCCGACCAGCCCGGGGTCGAACTGCCCCCCGCCGCCGTCCAGCTGCGCCGTACGGTGGCCGCACTGTCCCGCCGAGCGCTCGGGAGGGCCCTGGCATGACCGACCAGCCGCAGCAGCCGGGCCGGCCCGGCAATTCCGGGGCGTGGCAGCCCGTTCCGGGCGGCGGGGACTACGACCCCGACCAGACCATGCACGTCTCCTTCGCCGCGCAGCTCCCGCCGGAGCCGCTCCCCGGCGAGGACCCGCTGAGCGCGCACGGGCCCGTCGGCGACACCGACCCGGCCACCCAGTGGACGATCCCCGTCATAAGGGACGAGCCCGAGGGCGACTCGGGCGAGTATTCGGTCGGCGCCTTCACGTCGTCGTGGGACCGGGCGCCGTCGCCCGCGGCGCCCACGCAGTCCTTCCCGGCCGGGATGTTCGGCCAGGGCGCGGCGGCCGCGCAGGCCGCCGCGGCGGCCCAGGCCCTGCCCCCCGCCGAGCCCGTCGAGGCCGAGCCGGAAGGGCACTGGGCGGCCTTCTCCGGCGGCGACGCGGTGCCGTGGCAGCCGGTCGACCAGACGGCGGCGGAGGCCGCGTGGTCCGCGGTGGTGGACGAGGTGCCCGAGCCCGAGCCGGAGCACGACGCGGCGGCCGAGGCCGACCCGGAGGCCTCGGAGCCCCCGCTCGACCTGGAGCCTCCGCTCGACCTGGAGCCCCCGGCCGAGCCGGAGCCGCAGGCCGAGCCGGAGCCGCAGGCCGAGCCGGAGCCGCAGGCCGAGGCCGAGCCCGAGCCCGTACCCGTCGAGGAGACCCGCAGCGAACACCCGCTGGCCTCCTACCTGCTGCGGGTCAACGGCACCGAGCGCCCCGTGACCGACGCCTGGCTCGGCGAGTCGCTGCTGTACGTGCTGCGCGAGCGCCTCGGCCTGGCCGGCGCCAAGGACGGCTGCGAGCAGGGCGAGTGCGGCGCCTGCTCGGTCCAGGTCGACGGCCGCCTCGTGGCGTCCTGCCTGGTGCCCGCGGCGACCGCCGCGGGCAGCGAGGTCCGCACGGTCGAGGGCCTGTCGGCCGACGGCCGCCTCTCCGACGTCCAGCAGGCCCTGGTGGAGTGCGGCGCCGTCCAGTGCGGCTTCTGCATCCCCGGCATGGCGATGACCGTCCACGACCTCCTCGAGGGCAACCACCGCCCGACCGACCTGGAGACGCGCCAGGCGCTCTCCGGCAACCTGTGCCGCTGCTCCGGCTACCGCGGGGTGATCGAGGCGGTCCGCCAGGTCGTGACCACCCGGGACGCCGAGGATCCGCCGCCCGCCGTCCGCATCCCCGCCCAGCCCGGCCCCACCTCCCCGGAGGCCGCCGTATGACCCGCACCGGCATCCTCGCCCCAGCCGCCGGCGGCCCACCCCCGCAGGGGCGGCCGCGGGCGGGAAGACACAACGGAAGCGCCGCGGGCGCACGCGCGGGAGGCCGGCGATGAGCGTCATCGACGGGCCAGGGGCCGTCGCGGAGAGCCTGGCCGGGGGGCCGCCGCACGGCATCGGCACATCGGTGCCGTCGACGGACGCGCCGGCCAAGACGCAGGGCACGTATCCCTACGCGGCCGACCTGTGGGCCGAGGGGCTGCTGTGGGCCGCGGTGCTGCGCTCGCCCTATCCGCACGCGCGCATCGTCCGTATCGACACCACGGAGGCCGCCGCGATGCCCGGCGTCCGTGCCGTCGTCACGCACGAGGACGTGCCGGGCGACGCCATGCACGGGCGGCTCGTCGCCGACCGGCCGGTCTTCGCCAAGGACATCGTCAGGCACCACGGCGAGCCGATCGCCGCGGTCGCCGCCGACCACCCGGACACCGCGAGGCTGGCGGCCGCCGCGATCCTGGTCGAATACGACGTGCTCGAACCCGTCACCGACCCGGAGAAGGCCTTCGCCGCCGAGCCGCTGCACCCCGACGGCAACCTGATCCGGCACATCCCGCTGCGCTTCGGCGACCCCGACACCGTCGGCGAGGTCATCGTCGAGGGCCTCTACCGGGTCGGCCGCCAGGACCCGGCCCCG
The DNA here is from genome assembly GCA_036015235.1 of Streptomyces sp. NBC_00433. Lineage (NCBI taxonomy): Bacteria > Bacillati > Actinomycetota > Actinomycetes > Kitasatosporales > Streptomycetaceae > Streptomyces > Streptomyces sp. NBC_00433. The sequence continues at coordinate 6,247,942 of CP107926.1, forward strand.
ATCGGCGCCGAGGCCGGCCTCGCCGTGCCCCGCCCGGACGGCGGCGTCGAGCTGTACGTCGCCTCCACCGATCCGCACGCCGACCGCGACATCGCCGCGGCCTGCTTCGGCCTGGAGGCCGACCACGTCAAGGTCGTCGTCACCGGTGTGCCCGGCGCGATGGGCGACCGCGAGGACTCCGGCATCCAGCTGCCGCTGGGCCTGCTGGCGCTGCGGACCGGCTGCCCGGTCAAATTCGTCGCGACCCGCGAGGAGTCCTTCCTCGGGCACGCCCACCGCCACCCCACCCTGCTGCGCTACCGCCACCACGCGGACGCGGAGGGCCGCCTGGTGAAGGTCGAGGCGCAGATCCTGCTGGACGCGGGCGCCTACGCCGACGCGTCCTCCGACGCGCTGGCCGCCGCGGTGGCCTTCGCCGCCGGTCCCTACGTCGTCCCGCACGTCTTCGTCGAGGGCTGGGCCGTACGCACCAACAACCCGCCGTCCGGGCACGTACGCGGCGAGGGCGCGCTCCAGGTCTGCACGGCCTACGAGGGCCAGATGGACAAGCTCGCCGCCAAAATCGGCCTGGAGCCCGCCGAGATCCGCATGCGCAATGTGCTGGCGACCGGCGACCTGCTGCCCACCGGGCAGACCGTCACCTGCCCGGCGCCGGTCGGCGAGCTGCTGAAGGCCGTGCGCGACGCCGAGCTGCCGCCGCTGCCCGACGGCGACGACGAGTCGCAGTGGCTGCTGCCCGGCGGCACCTCGGGCGCGGGCGAGCCCGGCGCGGTGCGCCGCGGCGTCGGCTACGCGCTGGGCATGGTCCACGTCCTGGGCGCCGAGGGCACCGACGAGGTGTCCACCGCGACCGTGCGGGTCCACGACGGCCGCGCCACCGTCATCTGCGCCGCCGTCGAGACCGGGCAGGGCTTCACCACGCTGGCCCGGCAGATCGTCCAGGAGGTGCTGGGCGTCGAGGATGTCCGCGTCCTGCCCTCCGACACCGACCAGCCGCCCGCAGGGCCCGCCGCCCGCGGCCGGCACACCTGGGTCTCGGGCGGGGCGGTGGAGCGGGCCGCGAAGATGGTGCGGACGCAGCTGCTGCAGCCGCTCGCGGCGAAGTTCGGCATGTCGGTGGAGCTGCTGACCATCGCCGACGGGAAGATCACCTCCTACGACGGGGTGCTCTCCACGACCGTCGCCGAGACCCTCGACGGCAAGGAGCTGTGGGCGACCGCGCAGTGCCGCCCGCATCCCACCGACCGGCTCGACGAGACCGGCCAGGGCGACGCCTTCGTCGGGCTGACCTTCTGCGCCATCCGGGCCGTGGTCGACGTCGACATCGAACTGGGCGCGGTGCGCGTGGTGGAGCTGGCCGTCGCCCAGGACGTCGGCCGGGTCCTCAACCCGCGCCAGCTCGCCGCCCGCATCGAGGCGGGCGTCACGCAGGGCGTCGGCCTGGCCCTCATGGAGGACCTGCGCGCGCCCCGCGGCATCGTGAAGCGCCCCAGCCTCACCGGTTACGCGCTTCCCACCGCCCTCGACGCACCCGACGTGCGGATCGTCAGACTCGTCGAGGAGCGCGACGTCGTGGCGCCCTTCGGAGCCAAGGCGGTCAGCGCGGTGCCCGTCGTGACGTCCCCGGCCGCGGTGGCCGCCGCGGTCCGTGCCGCCACCGGCCGCCCCGTCACGCGCCTGCCCATCCGCCCGCAGGCCGCCATCGTGAAGCCGCAGACGTAGTTTTATTGGTCCCCCGTTGTTCGCCGGAGTGGCACCTGCCCGCTGACGGGCCGTCATACTCAGGGTGACACCAGGTGCACTGCCTGCGCCCGCCGCGGCCGTGCATTCGGACAACGGGGGACGTATGAGCACACCCACCGGGACCGTTCCGCCACCCAGAGAGGGCGCGCGGCCGCCGGCCTTCCGCACCGAGGCGACCCGGCTGCTCAGCGCCGGGGTCTACTTCGACACCGCCTTCCGCACCCGCGTCATCGAGGAGCTGGTCGAGCACGAGGAGCGGCCGGTCGCGCCCTCGCTCGGCATCGACGCGCTGCCGGTCCTGGCCCACGCGCTGCGCGCCCGCCGCCTGGAGGCCGGGACGGGGGCGTGGCTGGCGGTGGTCTGGTTGTTCTTCATCGCCTTCGCGGTGACCGGCGCCGGCTCCGACCCCCTCCTGCGCATCCCCTGGTTCGTGGCCTACGCGCTGCTCTGCGTGATGGCCTGGGCCAGGCGCAGCGCGACCGGGGTGGGCCTGGCGGTCTTCACCTTCGACCGTGCGATGGTCAAGGAGGCCACGCACGGCCGGCTGAAGCTGCTGCTGCCGGTGCTGACCCCCTTCGTGGGCCTGCTCTACGCCGGGGCCGTCGTCTTCATGCTGCTGAGCGGCCGCAACGCGTGGGCGGGCGCGGCCTTCCCCTTCCTGCTCGCGATCCCGGTGTGGGTCCACCGCGGCCGGGTCACCGCCGTGATGTGCGCGGAGCTGGGCCGCGGGCCCTACCCGCACGCGCCCCGCGCGGCACTGGGCGACTCCCCGCAGTGGCGGCGGATCGGCGCCGCCATCGACCGCGAGCAGTATTCGCCGCTGACGATCTACGACCCCTTCCGGCCCTTCATCGGCGCCGGGAAGCCGTACGAACCCTGGTCGCTGGCCATGGAGCTGAAGCCGGTCGAGCAGCGGAAGGATGGCGGGGCCGCGGACGGGCCGCGGCTCACCGGGCGCGAGGTCATCGACCTCATCAAGCCCCGGATGACGGCGCTGCGCGACTCCGCCGCGGCCAGCAGGGACCGGCTGCGCTCGCTGGAGATCGACGAATTCGTCTACCTGCCCGCCGGGTTGCGCCGCGCCGAGGTGGAGTACGCGGCGAGCACCGTCGACGAGCACCTCATGGCCGCGGCGGGCGAGGGCGGCGAGGCACGCAGGCACTTCCTGCGCATCCGGGTCGGCGCCTGGGAGGAGCAGGTCGTCGTCTCCATCCTGGTCCGGGTCCACACCCAGGGCGGCATGCTCGTCCTGGAGGTCGTCCCGCACGTCCTGACCCCCGTGCGGGCGGAATTCAGGGCCGTGGACGTGATCGAGGCGCGCGGCCAGGCCGACCCGGTGCGGCGGGCGCTGCGCAGCCTGCTGGCGAGCCCGGCCGCGGGCCTGGCGGCGGGGGGTTCGCTGGTACGCACCGGCGTCACCGTCTTCCGCACCTGGCTGGCCGACCCGGAGCACGCGTATCCCGACGGGCCGGCCACCTCGGTGCGGGAGCTGGGCAGCGCGCGGGACGTGTCGCTCTTCCAGGAGATGGACATCAGCCGCTACGTGAAGACCGTCCAGGACCGGATCGCCAGCGGCGTGCGGGAGGCGCTGCGGCAGAAGGGCTACGCAACCGGCGAGTTCGAGCAGCAGATCGTCAACGTCAGCGGCGGCGGTGTCTACATCGGCGCGATGAGCGGCGGCGCGGTCGCGACGGGGGAGCGGGCGTCGGCGAAGCACACGGAAGGCGGTGCGTGATGGCGGCGGAACAGGCGGACGGCGCGGAGGACGTGCGGCGGGACGCGGCGGAGCCGCCGCGGGAGGAGGCCCCCGCGGCGCCGGCCGCGGGCGGCATCACGATCGGCGTGATGACCGGCGGGGCGGCGGCAGCCGGGCGCGGCGCCCGCGCCGAGGACCGCGCCCGCCGGGCGGCGGCGCCTCCGCCGGCCCCGCACACCGGTCCGCAGCCGGTCGCGCCGCCCGCCGGTATCGGCGTCGGCACGATGACCGGCGGGGCGGTGGCCGCGGGGCAGGACGCCAGGGCGGTCGACGCCTCGACGCGGTATGTCGACGCGTCCGCGGAGCTGGCCGCCGCCGTCGGCGCGCTGCGCGAGCAGCTGCGGGCGCTGGCGCCCAGCGACGAGACCGCGGAGATCGACGCCGAGCTGGCCGTGGCCGAGCGGGAGATCGCCGAGGGCGGCCAGGTGCGGCGCGACCGGCTGCAAAGGCTGCGCGAGCGGCTCGACCTGGGGGCGTCGGCCGCGGCCGGGCTGGCCTCCGCGGCGGCGGTCGTCCAGGCCTGCCTGCAACTGCTCGGCTGAGAGGGGGGTGTTCCTGATGGCCAGATGGGACGCGGAGAACCAGCGCTGGGTGCAGGACCCGCCGCCAGGGGAGGCCGGCGAGCCGTGGCCGGTGATCGCGCCGCGGACGCCGGGCCTGCTGAGCCGGGCCGGCGGCAACAGCCGGGTGCTGCTGGTGGCCTTCGCCGTGGTGCTGGTCTGCGTGGTGGCCGGCGTCGCGCTGTGGGCGTCGCGGACGGACTCGGGGAGCGGTTCGGGTCCGGCCGCCGGGGCACCGGGCCTAAGCGGCACCGACACCTCGGCCGCCTACTCGACCTATCCGGCCGCGACCGACGACGCGGGCGGGGCCGGCGACTCCGACACGACCGACTACCCGACCACCGACTATCCGACCACCGAGGACCCGACCACCGACTACCCGAGCACCGAGGACCCGACGACGGAACCGCCGCCCGGCTTCGAGCGGTTGCAGGACGTCGCGGGCTTCACCCTCGACGTGCCGGAGGCCTGGCAGCGCAGCGACGGGGGCGCCAGCGTCTACTACGAGAGCCAGGACGCGTCGGGCCTGATCCAGGTATTCGCGCTCACCAGCCCGGAGACGACGCCCTACGACTCCCTGAAGGCGACCGAGGAGACCGTCTCGGGCAACGACCAGTACCAGCTGCTCGGGCTGCGGTACATCATCGACGACGACGCGTCCGACGCCGCCGACCTCGAATACACCTACGTCCGCGACGACGGCAGCACCCGCCACGTCGTCGACCGCGCCTTCACCGGCCCCGACGGCGTGCAGTACGCGCTGCTGGTCGCGGGACCCGACTCCGACTGGCCCACCTACCAGAACGTCTTCGAGGTGCTGCGCGCGTCCTTCTGCCCCGAGGGCTACTGCACCGGGTAGGCCGCCGCCGGCCTCAGCCGGCCATGCCGGCGGCCATCGCCCTGACCGCCTCAAGTGCCTCGGCCTGGAGGCCGCCGCCGAAGGTGACGCGGGTGGCACCGAGGGCGCCGAGTTCGCGGGGGGAGGGGGTGCCGGGCTTGCACAGGGCGTTCAGCGGGACGCCGACGGCGTCGGCGATCGTCGTGAGGTGCGTCGCCGGGGCGAGGATCGGATAGACGCAGTCGGCGCCCGCCTCGGCGTAGAGCAGGGCGCGTTCGATCGCCGCGGCGGGTGTGCGCGGGCCGCGCAGGTACGTGTCCACGCGGGCGTTGACCACCAGCGCGGGGCCGGCGGCCGCGCGGACCGCCGCGAGGCGGTCGGCCTGCCGGGCGGGGTCGACCAGCGTCGCGGCGGACGGGTCGGAGTCCTCCAGGTTGCACCCGGCGGCGCCGGCCTCCAGCAGCCGCTCGACCAGCTCGGCGGCGGGCAGGCCGTAGCCGGTCTCGACATCGGCGGTGACGGGCACGTCGACGGCCCGCGTGATCCGGCGGATCGCGGCGAACATCTCACCGGGCGGCGTCCCCTCACCGTCCTCGTAGCCCAGGCTCGCCGAGATCCCGGCGCTGGGCGTGGCCAGCGCGGGGAAGCCGGCGTCCGCGAAGACCCGCGCGCTGGCCGCGTCCCACGGCCCCGGCAGCACCAGCGGATCCCCGACCGCCCGCCCGTGATGCAGCGCCCGCAGCACGTCCGCGCCCGTCCCCACCGGTGTGTCCTTCGTTCGTTCCGTCATACGCCAGACGGTACGGGGGCCACGGCCTCCCGGAGTGTGCCAATCGCCCCCGGAAAGTGTGGGCCAATCCCCCCCGAGGGCGCCGCCCGGCTGGTCGGATGCCGCCGTGGCGGACGGCGGGCAGGGCGACGAGGTGCACGCCGTCCGCCGCTTCCACTCGGCACGGACGGCCGCGGCCCACTCCCTGCTGGGCGAGCCCGCGGCCCGCGCCTGGCGCAGCAAGGAGAAGGCGGCACCCCGGCCGGGGTGCCGCCTTCTCGTACCGGAGGCCGTGACCGGAATCGAACCGGCGTCACTCGCTTTGCAGACGAGTCCCTCAACCACTCGGGCACACGGCCATGTGCGTGCTCTCTGGTACGACCATGACGGGTGCGGGTGGGCGGGGTCAATGGGGCGGGCGGCGCTGCCATACGACCGCCACACGTCGTTAACAAAACGGCCGGGGGCGTAGGACGGAAGGCGGAGGCGGGTCCGGTCCCGTGGCAGGAGTGAAACGGGCGATTGCCCCTTACGCTGAGCCGGTGACTGTTGCGGAGGAGCGAGCCGGAGAGCGCCTGATACCCGAGGCCGGGACGGGCGGCATCCTGGGGCGGGAATACCGGGCGCTGACGCTCGGGGTGGTCTCGGTGGTGCTGCTCGTGGCCTTCGAGGCCACCGCGGTGAGCACCGCGATGCCCATCGCGGCCAGGGACCTGCACGGGCTCGGACTGTATGCCTTCGGCTTCTCCGGTTACTTCACGACCTCGCTGCTCGCGATGGTCGTCAGCGGCCAGTGGTGCGACCGCAGCGGGCCGCTGCGCCCGCTGACCGCCGGGATCGCGGGCTTCGCCGCCGGGCTGGTGGTCAGCGGGACGGCCGGTGCGATGGGGACGTTCGTGCTGGGCCGGGCGGTGCAGGGCTTCGGCGGCGGGCTGGTGATCGTCGCGCTGTACGTGGTGGTGGGGCGGGCGTATCCGGAGCGGCTGCGCCCCTCGGTGATGGCGTCCTTCTCGGCGTCCTGGGTGGTGCCGTCGATCGTCGGGCCGCTGGTGTCGGGGACGGTGACCGAGCAACTGGGCTGGCGCTGGGTCTTCCTGGCCATCCCGGTGCTCGTGGCGCTGCCGCTCGCGGTGATGCTGCCCGCGCTGCGGCGTACGGTGGCCGCGCCCGAGCAGGACGCCGGGCCGCGGCCCGGCATGGACGGGCGGCGCATCTGGCTGGCCGTCGCGCTGGCCGCGGGCGCGGTGCTGCTGCAATACGCGGGCCAGGACCTGCGCCCGCTGTCGGCGCTGCCCGCGCTCGCCGGCGCCGCGCTGCTCGTACCGGCCGCCCGCCGCCTGCTGCCGCCCGGCACCTTCCGCGCGGTGCGCGGGCTGCCCGCGGTGGTGCTGATGCGCGGCCTGGCGGCGGGCACCTTCGCGGCGGCCGAGACCTTCATCCCGCTGATGCTGGTCACCCAGCGCGGGCTGTCCGCCACGATGGCGGGCCTGTCGCTCGCCGGCGGCGGGCTGACCTGGGCACTCGGCTCCTACCTCCAGGCCAGGCCGCGCTTCGAGCCGATGCGGGAGCGCCTCGTGCAGGTCGGCATGGTGCTGTCGGCGACCGCGATAGCGGCGGTGCCGCTGGCGCTGGACCACGCCGTGCCGGTGTGGATCGTCGCCGTCGCCTGGTGCCTGGCCGGCATGGGGATGGGGATGGTGATCTCCACGCTGTCGGTGCTGCTGATGCGGATCTCGCGTCCGCAGGACGCCGGGACCAACTCCGCCGCCTTGCAGGTCAGCGACGCGCTGGCGCAGGTGGTGCTGGTGGCCGCCGCGGGCACGGCCTTCGCCGCGCTCGGCGGCGGCTCGCTCGCGCCGTCCGCCGCCGCGGGCGGCACGGCGGTGGCGGCCCACCCGGCCGCCTTCGCCGCGGTCTTCCTCCCGGCAGCCCTCCTCGCCCTCGCCTCCACCGTGGCGGCCGCCCGCCTCCGCCCCGCCAAGCGCACCACTAACCCCAACCGCCCCGCGGAAGCGCGCGGGTGTGACGTCGGTCGCACCGGAGCGGGGCCCGGCATCGAAACGGGGGACGCGGGCAGTGGGCCGGTAGGCTGAGGCGGTTTTCATGGGCCGCGCCGGCGTCTTGGCAGGGGGCGGTCGCCGCCCCGACACGTACCCCGGAGACCGTGACTACCACCGCATCGCACCCCCACCACCTGTCTCCCGCCTTCCCCGGCCGCGCGCCCTGGGGGACGGCGAACAAGCTGCGGGCCTGGCAGCAGGCGGCCATCGACACCTATGTCGCGCGGCAGCCGCGCGACTTCCTCGCGGTGGCCACCCCCGGCGCGGGCAAGACGACCTTCGCGCTGTCGCTCGCGTCGTACCTGCTGCACAACCACATGGTCCAGCAGATCACCGTGGTGGCGCCGACCGAGCACCTGAAGACGCAGTGGGCGGACGCGGCGGCGCGGATAGGGATCAAGCTGGACCCGCAGTACAGCGCGGGGCCGGTGGGGCGCGAATACCACGGCGTCGCGGTGACGTACGCGGGTGTCGGGGTGCGGCCGATGCTGCACCGCAACCGGTGCGAGCAGCGCAAGACGCTGGTGATCCTGGACGAGATCCACCACGCCGGCGACAGCAAGTCGTGGGGTGAGGCGTGCCTTGAGGCGTTCGACCCGGCGGCCAGGCGGCTGGCGCTGACGGGGACGCCCTTCAGGTCGGACACCAACCCGATCCCCTTCGTGGCCTACGAGGAGGGCAACGACGGCATCCGGCGCAGCTCGGCCGACTACACCTACGGCTACGGCAACGCCCTCGCCGACGGCGTCGTCCGGCCGGTGATCTTCCTGTCCTACAGCGGCAACATGCGCTGGCGCACCAAGGCGGGCGACGAGATCGCGGCCCGGCTCGGCGAGCCGATGACCAAGGACGCCACCGGGCAGGCCTGGCGGACCGCGCTGTCGCCGACCGGCGACTGGATCCCCAACGTGCTCAAGTCCGCCGACCAGCGGCTGACCGAGGTGCGCAAGGGCATCCCGGACGCGGGCGGCCTGGTCATCGCCACCGACCAGGACTCGGCCCGCGCCTACGCCAAGCTGCTGCGGGAGCTGACCGGGCACAAGCCGACCGTGGTGCTGTCGGACGACACGGGCGCCTCCAAGCGCATCGAGGAGTTCAGCGCGTCCGAGGACCGCTGGATGGTCGCGGTGCGGATGGTGTCCGAGGGCGTGGACGTGCCGCGCCTGGCGGTCGGGGTCTATGCCACGACGATCTCGACGCCGCTCTTCTTCGCCCAGGCCGTGGGCCGTTTCGTCCGGTCGCGCCGCCGCGGCGAGACCGCCTCGGTGTTCGTGCCGACGATCCCGATGCTGCTGGAATTCGCCGGCGAGATGGAGGTCGAGCGCGACCACGTGCTCGACAAGCCGAAGAAGGCCGGCGAGGAGGACCCCTTCGCCGAGGAGGACCAGCTCCTCGCGGACGCCGAGAAGGCCGAGGACGAGGACACCGGGGACGACCAACTGCCCTTCGAGGCGCTGGAGTCCGACGCGGTCTTCGACCGGGTCCTCTACGACGGCGCCGAGTTCGGCATGCAGGCGCACCCGGGCAGCGAGGAGGAGCAGGACTACCTCGGCATCCCCGGGCTGCTGGAGCCCGACCAGGTCCAGATACTGCTCCAGCGGCGGCAGGCCCGGCAGATCGCGCACAGCCGCAAGAAGCCGGACGAGGAGGCCGACCTGCTGGAGCTGCCCGCGGAGCGGCGCCCTGTGGTGTCGCACCGCCAGCTCCTGGAGCTGAGAAAGCAGTTGAACACCCTGGTGGCCGCGTACAACCATCAGAGCGGCAAGCCGCACGGCGTGATCCACACCGAGCTGCGCAGGGCCTGCGGGGGTCCGCCGAGTGCCGAGGCGACCGCGGGCCAGCTCGGCGAACGGATCAAGAAGGTGCAGGAATGGGCCACCCGAATGCGATGATTTCCGCGGTGTTACACGGATATGACATGCGACGAGGCGTCACCGGACCGCCCGGATTGTGGACGGCCTCTTCCGCTGAGCGGTACAACCTCGCTACCGTGCCGATCACGCACGCGCCGTGGCAGAGCCGCCGCGGAGCGCAGCCGGTAAGCCGACAACCGGCGGCCTCTCCGCGCACTGCCGCGGGACCGGTGGTGCGTCGTCTCCGTGACAAGCGCCGCCGATTCTATGAGGAGGGGGCGTCGTGACCGCGGAGACGTCTCAGACACTGGACCGGGGCCTGCGGGTCCTGAAACTGCTCGCCGACACCGATCACGGCCTGACCGTGACCGAGTTGGCAGCCAAACTCGGGGTGAACCGGACGGTCGTCTACCGGCTGCTCGCCACCCTGGAACAGCACTCGCTGGTTCGGCGCGACCTCGGCGGGCGCGCCAGGGTCGGGCTCGGAGTGCTCGGACTCGCCCACCAGGTGCACCCGCTGCTGCGCGAGGCGGCGCTTCCCGCGCTGCGCTCGCTGGCCGAGGACATCGGGGCCACCGCCCATCTGACCCTGGTCGACGGCAGCGAAGCGCTGGCCGTCGCCGTGGTCGAGCCGACCTGGACCGACTACCACGTCGCCTACCGCACCGGCTTCCGCCACCCGCTGGAGCGGGGCGCGGCGGGCCGGGCGATCCTGGCCGGCCGCGGAATGCAGCCGACACCGGACGGCAGCCGCTGGGAGCGCTTCGCGGACGCCCACGACGGCCGGGAGGACCCCGACGGCAGGGACGGGCACGACGGCCAGGACCCGCTGGACGACGACCGCGGCGCGACGGTCCGCGTCGGCACCGCCTCGGTCGCCACCAGCCTGGCCACCGACCAGGTCCGCTACGTCCTCACCCACGGCGAGCTGGAGGCAGGCGCGAGCGGCGCCGCCGCCCCGCTGCTCGGGGTGCCGGGTGTGGAGGGCAGCGTCGGCGTCGTGATGCTCGCCGAGGCGGTGCCGGAAAGGGTGGGGCCGAGGGTGGTGGAGGCGGCCACCGAGGTGTCCGACGCACTGCGCTGAGCGGGTGACGGAGCCCGCGGTTTCTGGGCAGGGTCGGCGGTGAAATAAGGTCGGGCGCATGCCTACGCTCTCCCGCCGGTCCCTGACCCTCGCCGTGTGCGCGGCGGTCGTGGCCGCACTGCTGGTCGTGGCCGCCTTCGCGCCGCTGCCCGTGACCATCGTCGCGCCGGGCCTGACCGCGAACGTCCTGGGCGCCGACAAGGGCACCCAGATCATCACGATCAGCGGGACTCCGGTACGCGCCACCAGCGGGCAGCTGCGTCTGGTCACCATCGCCGCGACCCCGCCGAACGCCTCCGTGCACTTCATCGACGTGGCCAAGGCCTGGTTCCGTACGAACCAGGCCGCCATGCCGCGCGACTCGGTCTTCCCGCACGGCGGCTCGGTCAAGGCCAACGACAAGGCCAACCTCAAGGAGATGGCGGACTCGCAGGCGGCGGCCACCGGCGCCGCCCTCGGCCACCTCGGCCTGTCGCCGGCGAAGGTCAAGGTCGAGCTGCACCTCGCCGACGTCGGCGGCCCCAGCGCCGGGCTGCTCTTCACCCTCGGCATCATCGACAAGATCCAGGGCGACGGCCACGGCGGCGACCTCACCGGCGGCCGCGTCATCGCCGGCACCGGCACCATCGACGCGCGCGGCAATGTCGGCGCGGTCGGCGGCGTACCGCTCAAGGAGCAGGCCGCGCGCAAGGACGGGGCCACCGTCTTCCTGGTGCCGCGCGCCGAATGCTCCGACGCCACCGCCCTGCTCCCCGGCGGCCTGCGGCTCATTCCCGTCGAGACCCTCGACGGCACCCTGGCGGCGCTGGCCGACCTGCGGGCGGGCAAGCAGACCCCGACCTGCTGACAGCCGCCCCCAGGGCCGCCCCGGCGGCCGTCACGGCGCGGGCGCGTCCCCGGCCGCCTGCTCCACCAGCGGGATGATCCGCAGCGGCACCGGGTTCTCCATCACGATCGCGGTCGCCGCCCGCACGATCCCCCCGAAGCCGACGACCTTGTCGATGACCCGCTGCAGATCCGCGTTCGACCTGGCCACCAGCCGGCACAGCATGTCGCCCTCGCCGGTCGTGGTGTGCAGCTCCAGCACCTCGGGCACCGACGCCAGGTGCGCGCGGACGTCCGCGCCCAGGCCCTGCTTGATCTCCAGCGTCGCGAACGCCGTCACCGGATAGCCCAGCGCCGCCGGGTCCACCTGCGGGCCGAAGCCCCGGATCACCCCGTGCGCCTGCAACCGGTCGAGCCTGGCCTGCACGGTGCCGCGTGCCACCCCCAGCCGGCGCGACGCCTCCAGGACGCCTATCCGCGGCTCCCGGTCCAGCAGTGTGATCAGCCGCCCGTCCAGCGCGTCGATGCCCATCCCCGTCCCGCCCGCCCCTCACCATGGTCATCCTGCACAGATTGATCCCTCGATCGTCACCGCGGCTGTGCAGTCTGTCCAGTGAAAACCGGAACTGTTGCGCACCCTGAGCGGCGAGGGGACGCTTTTGCCATGACTGAGACCAAGGACGCCAGGGCAGCCAAGGACGCTTTCCCCGTCAAGGGCATGGACGCGGTGATCTTCGCGGTGGGCAACGCGAAGCAGGCCGCGCACTACTACTCGACCGCGTTCGGGATGCGCCTGGTGGCGTACGCGGGCCCGGAGAACGGCAGCCGCGAGACCGCCTCCTACGTCCTGGAGTCGGGCGGCGCGCGCTTCGTCCTCACCTCCGTCGTCAAACCCGCCACCGAGCGCGGCCGCTTCCTCGCCGAGCACGTCGCCGTCCACGGCGACGGCGTCATCGACCTGGCCATCGAGGTCCCCGACGCCCGCGCCGCCTACGCCTACGCCGTCGCCCACGGCGCGCACGGCCTCGCCGAGCCGTACGAGCTGAAGGACGACAACGGCACGGTCGTGCTCGCCGAGATCGCCACCTACGGCCAGACCCGGCACACCCTGGTCGACCGCACCGGCTACGACGGCCCCTACCTGCCCGGCTACGAGGCGGCCCGGCCGGTCGTCGAACCGCCTGCCCACCGCTACTTCCAGGCCGTCGACCACTGCGTCGGCAATGTCGAACTCGGCCGCATGAACGAGTGGGTGGCCTTCTACAACCAGGTCATGGGCTTCACCAACATGAAGGAGTTCGTCGGCGACGACATCGCCACCGAATACTCCGCCCTCATGTCGAAGGTCGTCGCCGACGGCACCCTCAAGGTCAAATTCCCGCTCAACGAGCCCGCGGTGGGCAAGAAGAAGTCCCAGATCGACGAGTACCTGGAATTCTACGGAGGGCCCGGGGTCCAGCACATCGCGCTGGCCACGAACGACATCGTCGCCTCGGTCCGCGCCATGCGGGCCGCGGGCGTCGAATTCCTCGACACCCCCGACTCGTACTACGACACCCTCGGCGAGTGGGTCGGCGACACCAGGGTGCCGCTGGACGAGCTGCGCGACCTGAAGATCCTCGCCGACCGGGACGAGGACGGCTACCTGCTGCAGATCTTCACCAAGCCGGTGCAGGACCGGCCCACGGTCTTCTTCGAGATGATCGAGCGCCACGGCTCCATGGGCTTCGGCAAGGGCAACTTCAAGGCCCTCTTCGAGGCCATCGAGCGGGAGCAGGCCCTGCGCGGCAACCTCTGAACCCACCAGGGGGTGCCTCCGGCGGGCACCCCCTTACGGGCAGGAGGCACCTGGTGCCATGGTGGGGGCATGGGTGACGTGATCGACACGCTCGAAGCCGGACTGCCCGCGGGGGCCGTGGTGACCGACCCGGAGGTCATGGCGTCCTACGCGCATGACATGGCCGGCTTCTCGGAAGCGGGCGTGCCGCTCGCCGTCGTGATGCCGCGGACCGTCGCGGACGTGCAGCACGTCATGCGGACCGCGACCGCGCGGCGGGTGCCGGTCGTGCCGCAGGGGGCGCTCACGGGGCTGTCCGGCGCGGCCAACGCCGTGGACGGCTGCCTCGTGCTGTCGCTGCGGAAGATGGACCGGATCGTGGAGATCGACCCGGTGGACCGCGTCGCCGTCGTCGAACCCGGCGTCGTCAACGCGGTGCTGTCCCGCGCGGTCGCCGAGCAGGGGCTGTACTACCCGCCTGACCCGTCGAGTTGGGAGCAGTGCACCATCGGCGGCAACATCGGCACCGGCGCCGGCGGCCTGTGCTGCGTCAAATACGGCGTCACCGCCGAGTACGTCCTCGGCCTGGACGTCGTCCTCGCCGACGGGCGGCTGCTGACCACCGGCCGGCGTACGGCCAAGGGCGTCGCGGGCTACGACCTCACGCGGCTCTTCGTCGGCTCCGAGGGCACCCTCGGCGTCGTCGTCAAGGCGGTCGTCGCCCTCAAGCCGGCGCCGCCCCGACAGCTCGCGCTGGTCGCCGAGTTCCCCTCCACGGCGGCCGCCTGCGCGGCGGTCTGCGCGATCATGGAGGGCGGCCACGTGCCGTCGCTGCTGGAGCTGATGGACGCCACCACCATCCGCGCGGTCAACGCCATGGCGCAGATGGGGCTCCCGGAGTCCACCGAGGCACTGCTGCTCGCCGCGTTCGACACCCCCGACCCGGCGGCCGACCTCGCCGCGCTCGGCGCGCTGTGCACGGCGGCCGGGGCCACCGAGGTCGTGCCCGCGCAGGACGCCGCGGAGTCCGAGATGCTGCTCCAGGCGCGCCGGCTGTCGCTCACCGCGCTGGAGAAGGTGTCCACGGCCACGATGATCGACGACGTGTGCGTGCCGCGCGGGCGGCTCGGCGACATGCTGGACGGGGTCGCCGCGATCGCCGCCCGCCACGACCTGACGATCGGCGTGTGCGCGCACGCCGGCGACGGCAACACCCACCCCGTGGTCTGCTTCGACGCGCACGACCCCGACGAGACCCGGCGGGCCCGGGAGTCCTTCGACGAGATCATGGCGCTCGGCCTGGAGCTGGGCGGCACCATCACCGGCGAGCACGGGGTGGGACTGCTGAAGAAGGACTGGCTGGCGCGCGAACTCGGCCCCACCGGGGTGGAGCTGCAGCGCGGTATCAAGGCCGTCTTCGACCCGCTCGGGCTGCTCAACCCGGGCAAGGTCTTCTGACCGCCGCCGGGGTCACGCACTCGCGTCAGGAGTGTCGTCCTTCCGTCCCTGTCTGGGGTCCCGGGGCCCGGGTGCGGGATTGCCCAGCCACAGCTCGTCGCCGGCCGCCGGGGCCAGCAGGCGGCTCAACCCGTCGTCCATGCCGAGCTGTTCGTGCTCGGTGCCCGGCGCGACCATCCGCAGGGTGCGCTCCAGCCAGGCCGCGACGGGCGAGGACGGCGCTTCGAGCAGCGCCTCGCCGTCCGGCGAGCTGAGCGCCATGCACAGCACACTGCGGCCGTTGACCTTCGTCGGCCAGATCCGCACATCGCCGTGCCCGCACGGTCTGAAAACCCCCTCCACGATCAGCTCGCGCGCGAACGTCCAGTTCACGGGCGCGTCGGAGCCCACGTGGAAGGTGACGTGCACGGCGAACGGGTCGTCCGTGCGGTAGGCCAGCTTGGCCGGCACGGGGATGCTGCGCTCGGGCGACAGCACCAGCTGCATTTCGAGTTCGCGTTCCACCACGGTCTGCATCGAGTCGACGTCCTTTCCTTGGCGGCGGCCCCTCTTGGCGGGTATCGCGAACGGGGCCAGCACCTGGAGAGAGCGCGTGCCTCCTCCACCATTACGCGGCTTCGCGGGATTCGGTTCAAATTTCACGAAGAGGGGGCGCGCGGCGCCGTGTGAGGGTAAGGACGGGTCAGGGAGGGTGGTGTGCGGCGGCGCGGTCCCGCCGGGTCCGCCGGTCTGGTATTTCTGGACGCTGAAGACCCCGGCCGAGCAGATACGGAACCTGTGAACCATGAGCGCACCTCCTTCTGGCTCCTCCGGTTCTTCGTCGTCCGCGTCCCCGGCGCCGGGCTACTACCCGGACCCGTCCATCCCGAACTACATCCGCTACTGGAGCGGTTCCGGCTGGGTCCCGGGTACGAGCCGGCCCGCACCGGCCGCCGCGCCGCCGGCGGTGGACGAGTCGGGTCCGATGTTCCTGGACGCCGACCCGTCGGCGCCGGCCGCGGTGCAAGGGGTGCCCGAGGCGCCGATCCCGGCGCCCGCCGCCGAGCCGCCGCCCGTCTGGCCCGAGCCCGCGGCCGCTCCGGCGCCCTTGCCCGCCCCCGCCCCTGCCGCTGAGCCGCCGGCCGCGTGGCCCGTGCCCGCCGCGGGCGGCGGCGAGCTGCCCCCCATCTCCTGGGGCGCGCCGCCCCCGGAGGCCGAGCAGCGGGCGCCGGCCCATCAGCCGCCGAGGACCGACCCGCGGCCCGCGCCCCCCGGGCCGCCCGCCTGGAACCGTCCGTCACCGCAGGGCGGCGCCCCCGGGGTGCCCGCGCAGACACCCGCGCCCTGGGCCGAGCAGGTGCACGACCTGGCCCGCGAAGGCGTCACCCCCTGGCGGCCCGTCGCGAACGACCCCTTCGGCAGCGCCCGCGCGCAGGAGCGCCCAGGCGGGCTGGCCCGGCGGTTCGCCGCGCGGGTCGTCGACACGGTGCTCTTCGCCTCGGTCACCGCGGCGGCGGCCCTGCCGCTCGGCTCCGCCGCCTACCACCACGCCAAGGACAAGGTCGACGCGGCCAAGCTGACCGGGGAGACGGTCAAGGTCTGGCTCCTCGACGCCACGACCGGGGCGGAGTTGGGGGCGGTGCTCGTCGTCGCCCTCCTCGCCGGGGTCCTCCTCGAAGTCCTCCCCACCGCCAGGTGGGGGCGCACGATCGGCAAGAGGCTGCTCGGGCTCAAGGTCCTCGACATCGAGGCGCAGCAGCCACCCGGCTTCGGGGCGAGCTTGCGGCGCTGGCTCGTCCGCTCCGTCCTCAACGTGTTCGTCGTGGGCGCCGTCGGTGTCGCCTGGTGCGTTTTCGACCGCCCTTGGCGCCAGGGCTGGCACGACAAGGCGGCACGCACCTTCGTCGCCGGCGCTTAGCCCGAACGGCGCCCTTCCGCTGGCCGCGGTGGGTGTGCGGTTCCCCTTCGCAAGGGGGTGCCCACCAGGGGCGCGGGGAACCGCGCGACCAGCCCCCACCGGGCGCGCGGGTCGTCACCGACCCGAAGGGGCTGTTCGGTCCATGCCGGACCACCGGCCGGTGGGTGGCTGAGCGCGCAGTTCCCCGCGCCCCTCGTGGGCACCCCCCTGCCGAAGGGGCCGGGTCGCCCGGATGGAACGTGGTGGCGGGCAGGGCGGGGCGGGCCGGGATTGACTCGGCGTATGAGCAGTGATCAGACGCCGCCGGACGGAAACCCGCCCCCCGCCGGAGGCAACCCGTACGGGAGTCCGCCACCCGCCGGAGGGAACCCGTACGGCTCGGGCGGCGGCTTCGGCGGGCAGGAGCCGGACCCGATGGCCGGCATGCCCCCGCTGGCCGCCTCCGGCAGAAGAGTGCTCGCCCGCGTCATCGACATCATCATCGTGCTGGTGCCCGCGGGCTTTCTGGACTGGGCGGCCGGCGGTGTGCACGGCAGCGACTTCACCGCCGGCCGGTCCGCGGTCGGCGGTGTCTTCACCGCGGCGCTGGGCTTCCTCTACGAGTGGTACATGACGAAGTCCACCGGCCAGACGGTGGGCAAGAAGCTGATGGGCCTTCGGGCGGCGATGCTGTCCGACGGCAGTGTGCCGACGACGAACTCCGCCGCGGCCCGCGCCGCGATCCTGTGGCTGCCGGCCTTCTGCTGCAGCTGCTTCTGGTTCCTGATCATCGGCATCACCGTGCTGTTCGACAAGCCCTACCGGCAGGGGCTGCACGAGAAGGCGGCCAAGACCGTGGTCGTGACCGCCGTCTGATGGCCCGCGCCGGCGGTTCAGCGCCGGGTCGAGCGCGCTCCGACCCGGGAGTCGGCGCCGGCCGCCACGCGGGAGCGCGGGACGGGCACGGCGGCCGGGGGGATCGGGGCCGGGCCGAGCGAGGCGCGGCGGCGGGCGGCCACCGGCACGGTCATGCTCACCGCGACGAGCAGTCCGAGCAGCAGCCCGCCGGCGGCCACGGCGACGACCGCGGCGCCGGAGCGTACGCCGGTCAGCAGCAGTGTCGCGAGGGTGGACAGCACGACGGTGAGGGAACCGTAGGCGAGTTGCAGTGTCGTCGGACGTGGCATCGGGGGAACCGTCCTCGGGTACGTCGAAGCGGGGGCACGCTGACGGGTGGTTCCTGTTCGGCATGCCCGGGGCGAACACCCGGTAAGCATGACCTAACCAACGGCGCGGTGCACAAGGGGGCGCACGGGGTCGCACGCGCGTCCGGATATCTCAACGCAATTGTGCCGGAAGGGCACTTGCGGAGCCTGATGTCCGCTCAGCGGAGCCGTGGAACCGGTAAACGTACTGTCCTGCCATGCCCAAGTCAAGGTCTGTTTTTTCGTCCGTCACTCCGATGCAATGGCCTTTCCCAAGGGGAGGTCAAGTAATCTTGAGATATCAGCGGAGGATCACCCAACCCGCCGCCCTGGCGCTGGCGATCGCCGTGCTGGGCGTGCTTCCCACCGCCACCGCGGCGGGCGCGTTCGCGGCGGCTCCGGGCAGCGCGCCGGGCACCGTACCTGCGGCTTCGGCGCACGACCCGGCGGAGAGCCAGGCGCACGACCTGCCGGGCCCGTTCAGCAAGCAGCAGGACGCCGAGCGCTCCGCAGCCCTGCAGCAGGTGGTCGCCGGGCAGGCGACCGTCCAGCAGATCGGCGCCTCCAAGGTCGTGCAGCTCGGCTCCGGCAAGGGCAAGAAGAGCAAGTACGTCGAGCTGGGCCGGGAGAAGACCGACAAGATCTTCACCATCCTCGCCGAGTTCGGCGACCAGGTGGACAGCACCACCACCTACGACCCGGACGGTCCCGACGGCCCCGAGGCCCCGGTGACCAAGTACGGCGGCACCGCGGGCCCGGCGCACAACACCATCGCCAAGCCCGACCCGAAGACCGACAACAGCACCGCCTGGCAGGCCGACTACAACCAGCAGCACTTCCAGGACCTGTACTTCTCGCACGCGGCCGGCAAGGACTCGCTGGCCACGTACTACGAGAAGCAGTCCTCGGGCCGCTACTCGGTCGACGGTGAGGTCTCCGCCTGGGTCAAGGTGCCCTGGAACGAGGCCCGTTACGGCTCGAACTACTGCGGCAGCACCATCTGCTCCAGCGCCTGGGACCTGATCCGCGACGCCACCACGGCCTTTGTCGCCGACCAGAAGGCGCAGGGCCGCACATCGGCGCAGATCAAGGCGGACCTGGCGCAGTACGACCAGTGGGACCGCTACGACTACGACGGCGACGGCAACTTCAACGAGCCCGACGGCTACATCGACCACTTCCAGATCGTGCACGCCGGCGAGGACGAGTCGGCCGGCGGCGGCGTCCAGGCCACCGACGCGCTGTGGGCGCACCGCTGGTACGCGTACGGCACCGACGCGGGCCGTACCGGCCCCGGCACGAACAAGGCGGGCGGCACCCAGATCGGCGACACCGGCATCTGGGTCGGCGACTACACCCTCCAGCCGGAGAACGGCGGCCTCGGCGTCTTCGCGCACGAGTACGGCCACGACCTGGGCCTGCCCGACGAGTACGACACCACGTACATCGGCGAGAACAGCACCGCCTTCTGGACGCTGATGTCGTCCGGCTCGTGGATGGGCACCGGCAAGAACGCGATCGGCGACCGCCCGGACGACATGAACGCCTGGGACAAGCTGCAGCTGGGCTGGCTCAACTACGGCACCGCCAAGGCCGCGACGCGCTCCACCACCAAGCTGGGCGTCGCCGAGTACAACACCAAGGACAAGCAGGCGCTGATCGTCACGCTGCCCGACAAGACCGTCACCACCTCGATCACCCAGCCCGCCGAGGGCAGCAAGCAGTGGTGGTCCGGCAGCGGCGACAACCTGTCGAACACCCTGACGCGTTCGGTGGACCTCACGGGCAAGTCGTCGGCGTCGCTCACCCTGAAGGGGTGGTGGGACATCGAGGAGAACTACGACTACCTCTACACCGAGGCCTCCGCCGACGGCGGCGCCAGCTGGACCGCGCTCGACGGCACCGCGAACGGCAAGTCGCTGCCCAGGGACGGCGGCGACGCCCCGGCCCTGACCGGCACCAGCGGCGCGTACGAGGACCTGTCCTTCCCGCTGGACGCCTACGCGGGCAAGCAGATACAGCTGCGCTTCCGCTACCTCACCGACGGCGGTGTGGCCCAGCAGGGCTTCGCGGCCGACGCGATCACCGTGACCGCCGACGGTGCCGCCGTGGTCACCGACGGCGCCGAGACCGACGACAACGGCTGGACCGCCAAGGGCTTCACCCGGATCGGCGCGTCCTTCACCAACGAATACCCCGAGTTCTACATCGCGGAGAACCGGCAGTACGTCAGCTTCGACCAGACGCTGCAGACCGGCCCGTACAACTTCGGCTGGCTCAACAGCAAGGCCAAGCAGGTCGAGCACTTCCCGTACCAGAACGGACTCGTCGTGTGGCTGTGGGACACCTCGCAGGCCGACAACAACGTCGGTGCGCACCCGGGTGCCGGTGAGATCCTGCCGGTCGACGCCCACGCCAAGCCGGAGAAGTGGTCGGACGGCTCGGTGATGCGCAACCGCATCCAGGCCTACGACTCGTCCTTCAGCTGGTACCCGACGCAGGGCCTGACCCTGCACAACAACGGGGTCGCCGCCAAGATCGCCCCGAAGCTCGGCTCGCCGATCTTCGACGACCACTACGGGACCTACTGGTACAGCAGCAACCCGTACGGCAGCGTGCAGGTGCCCGACACGAACACCCGGATCACCATCGTGGCCGAGCCGCTGAGCGGCAGCACGATGACGCTCCAGGTCGGGCCCGCGCACCGCTGACGCCATCGGCTGTCCCACCTGCGGTCATGCCGCGTTCGGCCGTCGCCTGCTGGTGGGCGGCGGCCGGACCGCACAAGATGTGGACATGGCCGTAGGAGGTTTCATCAAGCTGCCGAGCGGCACGGTCGTCGTCGCCCTCGTGCTGGCGCACCCTGCCGACCCGGCGCACACGGTCCGGGTCGTGGTGCACGCCCTGAACCGGCAGCGCGCGCTGACCCGGCTCAGCAACCTGGGCTTCCGCGGCACCCGCCTGACGGGCAATGCCGAGCCGCCCACCCCGGACGAGATCACCGCGGTGCTGCACCACCCGGACGGCCTCATCTGGCGCGACCACCGCGCCAGGACGTCCGACCCCTGGCACCCGATCTCGACGCTGAACCGCGTCTAGAACGCCGGGACGGAACGCCGGGACGCGCCGGCGACGCCGGACGCGCCCGGAAGGCCGGGCGGCGCCTACACCTGCACCAGGCCCACGCCCGACGCCCGCAGCTCCGCCAGCGCCTTCTCCGTGGTCTCCTCGGCCACCCCGGCGGTCAGCGCGACCAGCACGCGGGTCGTGAAGCCCTCCCTGGCCGCGTCCAGGGCCGTCGCCCGCACGCAGTGGTCGGTGGCGATGCCGACCACGTCCACCTCGCTGACGTCGCGCTCCCGCAGCCAGCCCGCCAGGCCCTCGCCGTTCTCGTCGCGGCCCTCGAAGCCGCTGTAGGCCGCCGCGTAGGCGCCCTTGTCGAAGACCGCGTCCACCGCGCCCGAGGCCACCGCGGGGGCGAAGTTCGGGTGGAAGCCGACCCCCTCGGTCCCGGCCACGCAGTGCACGGGCCAGGAGGTGACGAAGTCCGGCTCGGCCGAGAAGTGGTCCCCGGGGTCGACATGGTGGTCCCGGGTGGCCACCACGTGCCGGTAGCTGCCTGCCGCCTCCCCGATCAGGTCCGTGACCGCGGCGGCCACGTCCGCCCCTCCGGCGACCGCGAGGCTGCCTCCCTCGCAGAAGTCGTTCTGCACGTCGACGACGATCAGTGCGCGGTGCATTTTGCCCTTTCGGCGGTGGGTGGATACGGCCTGAGCGTAGGGATTCTCCCCCGCCGCGGGAAGCCCCGCACGCGGCCGGGAGCTACCCGAGTACCTCCGTGTGCAGGACGGGCTCGCCGCGGGAGAGCTGGGTCGCGGACGCCGGGAGGCCGGCGCGGGTCTCGATGTGGCGCAGCCGGGCCGCGTCGAGGGGCTCGCGGCCGACGATCTCGCCGCCGCGGACGAGGGGGACGAGGAGCTGGCGGTCGGCCAGGTCCTCAGGGACCGGGCCGCTGCCGACGACCTCGGCGGCGGCGACGCCGTCCGCGTCCACCCGGCGGGCGGCCCACTTGCGGCCGCCGACGCTCGTCTTGCCGCCCATCGACTTCTTCGCCACCGGCACCAGCGGCCCGTCGCCGGCCGCGCGGGCGACCAGCTTGTAGACCATCGAGCAGGTCGGCTGCCCGCTGCCGGTGACCAGCGACGTACCGACCCCGTAGGAGTCGACCGGCGCCGCGGCCAGCGACGCGATCGCGTACTCGTCCAGGTCCGAGGTGACCACGATCTTCGTGTTCTTCGCCCCGAGGTCGTCCAGCTGCTGGCGCACCCGGTGGGCGAGCAGCAGCAGGTCGCCCGAGTCGATGCGGACCGCGCCCAGCTCGGGTCCGGCGATGTCGACGGCGGCCTTCACCGCGGTGGCCACGTCGTAGGTGTCGACCAGCAGCGTGGTGCCGCGGCCCAGCGAGTCGACCTGGGCGGTGAAGGCGTCCCGCTCGGTGTCGTGCAGCAGGGTGAAGGCGTGGGCGCTGGTGCCGACGGTGGGGATGCCGTAGCGGAAGCCCGCAGCGAGGTTGGAGGAGGTGCGGAAGCCGCCGATGTAGGCCGCCCGGGAGGCGGCGACCGCCGCCAGCTCGTGGGTGCGTCTGGCGCCCATCTCCAGCAGCGGGCGGCCGCCGGCGGCGACGGCCATCCGGGAGGCGGCCGCCGCGATGGCCGAGTCGTGGTTGAGGATCGACAGGACCACCGTCTCCAGCAGCACCGCCTCGGCGAAGGTGCCCTCGACCCGCAGGATCGGTGAGCCGGGGAAGTAGACCTCGCCCTCCGGATAGCCCCAGATGTCGCCGGTGAAGCGGTATCCGGCCAGCCAGTCGAGCGTCTGGTCGTCCACCACGTGCTCGCGGCGCAGGAAGTCCAGGACGGGCGGGTCGAAGCGGAAGTTCTCGACCGCGTCCAGCACCCGCCCGGTGCCGGCGACGACGCCGTAGCGGCGGCCCTCGGGCAGCCGGCGGGTGAAGGCCTCGAAGACCGAGTGGCGCTCGGCCGCGCCGCTGCGCAGCGCCGCCTGCAGCATGGTCAGCTCGTAGCGGTCGGTGAAAAGCGCGGTGGAGGGCACGTCCACCGGCAGTCCCAGCTCTGCTGTGCTCATGACCGGGATGCTACCCCCTATCTCGTCAAAGTGACGAGATGTCGCCGGTGTGCGCGCCCTCACACCGTCCGCGCCCCGTCCGACCCGCCGCCCGCGCCCTGTCCCCGCGGTCCGGGTGCACCCTTGCGAGCACGCCCATTTGTGCGGGACCCCACAACAGCGGCAGCATGGAACCTGTGAGTGTCGCCCCAGTCGAGCCCGCCCGGACCGAACGCCCCGAGGCCGGCGAAGAACCTTTCGCGGTCCCCGAGCCGGACGTCCCCTGGGTGACGCTCGTGCACAACGACCCCGTCAACCTCATGAGCTATGTGACGTACGTCTTCCAGGCGTACTTCGGCTACTCGAAGGGCAAGGCCACCAAACTCATGGAGGACGTCCACTACAAGGGCAGGGCCGTGGTCTCCAGCGGCACCCGCGAGGAGATGGAGCGCGACGTGCAGGCGATGCACGGCTACGGCCTGTGGGCGACCCTGTCGCAGGACCGCTGATGGGCCGCAGGCGGGCCCGGCCGGGCTCCTTCGAGGCCCTGCGCGGCGGCGGCGCCGGCATCGCGCTGGAGGACGGCGAGATTTCCATCCTGCGCTCCCTGGTGGTGCAGCTGCTCGAACTGGTCGGCCCCGGGCCCGCCGCCGCCGACGCGGACGCCGACCCGCTCGCCGAGCTGTTCGCCGAGGGCCCGAGCAAGCCGCCGGAGGACCCGGCACTGGCCAGGCTGTTCCCCGACGCCTACGAGGAGCAGGCGGACGCCTCGGAATTCCGCCGCTTCACCGAGAACGACCTGCGGGCCCGCAAGCGCGACGACGCCCTGACGATGGTGCGCTGCCTGGACCGCGGCGGCCCGGTGATCCAGCTGACGCCGGAGGAGTCCCGGCAGTGGCTGGGCACCATGAACGACCTGCGGCTGACCATCGGCGCCTACCTCGACATCACCGAGGACGACGACAACGGCCTCTACCACCTGCCCGACGACGACGAGCGCAAGCCGATGGTGGTGGCCTACCTGTGGCTCGGCGCGCTCCAGGAGTCACTGGTCGAGACGCTGATCCCGTAAGCCCCCTCCCGGCCGCGCCCCCTCGGGTGGCGCAGCCGGGATTTCGGCGGCGCTCCCGCGTGGTACGAATCCGGGCATGACGGACGTGAAGGGCACGGCGCCCGAAACCGGGACGGACGAGGACTACGAGCGCGGCCTCGGCAGCCGGCAGATCCAGATGATCGCGATCGGCGGCGCCATCGGCACCGGGCTCTTCCTCGGCGCCGGCCGCGCCATCCACCAGGCGGGCCCCAGCCTGATCCTGATGTACGCGGTCGCCGGGGTCGCCGTCTTCGCGATCATGCGGGCGCTGGGCGAACTGCTCACCTACCGGCCGGTGTCGGGCTCCTTCGCCGACTACGCCCGTGAATTCCTCGGCCCCTTCACCGGCTACGCCACCGGCTGGACGTACTGGCTGATGTGGGTCGTCACCGGAATGGCCGAAGTCACCGCCGCCGCCACGTATCTGGCCTACTGGTGGCCGCAGGTGCCGCAGTGGAGCGCGGCGGCCGGCTTCCTGCTGCTGCTCTTCACGGCCAACCTGATCTCGGTGAAGCTCTTCGGCGAGGTCGAGTTCTGGCTGTCGATGATCAAGGTCACCGCGATCCTCGGGATGATCGTGATCGGCGCCGGCGTGCTGACGCTGGGGCTCTCCGCGGCCGGTGACACCGCGTCGGTCGGCCATCTGTGGCAGGACGGCGGCTTCTTCCCCAACGGGGTGGGCCGCTCGCTGCTGACCCTGCAGATCGTG
This sequence comes from Streptomyces sp. NBC_00433, assembly GCA_036015235.1. Classification (NCBI taxonomy): domain Bacteria; kingdom Bacillati; phylum Actinomycetota; class Actinomycetes; order Kitasatosporales; family Streptomycetaceae; genus Streptomyces; species Streptomyces sp. NBC_00433. The sequence goes on from CP107926.1 coordinate 6,272,672, forward strand.
ATGTTCGCCTATGTCGCGGTCGAACTCGTCGGAGTGACCGCGGGGGAGGCGCGCAACCCGCGCGAGACGCTGCCCCGGGCCATCAACACCCTGCCGTGGCGCATCGTGCTCTTCTACGTCGGCGCGCTCGCGGTGATCCTCTGCGTGGTGTCCTGGACCGAATTCCAGCCCGGCGTCAGCCCGTTCGTGGCCGCCTTCGCGAAGATCGGCATCCCCTTCGGCGCCGGCATCGTCAACTTCGTGGTGCTGTCCGCCGCCCTGTCCTCGTGCAACTCCGGGATGTACTCGACCGGCAGGATGCTGCGCGACCTGGCCGTCAACGGCCAGGGCCCGCGGGTCTTCGGCCGGCTGACCGGCCGCCGCACCCCGGCCGTCGGCATCCTCGCCTCGGTCGCCGTGATGGGCATCGGGGTGTGGCTCAACTACGTCGACCCGGCAGGCGCGTTCACGTACATCACCGCCTTCGCGACGGTCGCCGGGGTGTGGACCTGGGGCGTCATCCTCAGCTCGCACATCCGCTACCGGGCCGCCGTGCGCGCCGGGCGGGCCGCCCCCGCCTGGTTCACCGCGCCCGGCGGCGCCGCCGCCAGCTGGGCGGCGCTGGCCTTCCTGGCCGCCGTGGTGGTGCTGATCGGCGCCGACAGCCAGGCGCGGATCTCGCTCTACGGCGTCCCGCTGTGGTTCGCCGCCCTCGCGGTCGGCTACCGGGCGCTCAAGCGGCGCAATCCGGCCGCCTTCGCCCGCCGCGCCCACGTGCCGCCGGTGCCGGAGACCGGGCTGCAGGGCGGCCCCCGGACGGCACCGGACGCGGCCGCGCTGTGACCCGGGGCACGGCCGCGGTGTGACCCGGCAGCGCCCTGCCGGAGCCGCGGGCGCCCCTGTTACTTTTCCCGCATGCTGACCATCACCCAGGAGCTGTACGACGCGATCGTGGCCCACGCCCGCGCCGACCACCCCGACGAGGCCTGCGGCATCGTGGCGGGCCCGGAAGGCAGCGGCCGCCCCGAGCGGTTCATCCCGATGCTGAACGCGGCCCGCTCGCCGACCTTCTACGAGTTCGACTCCACCGACCTGCTCAAGCTCTACCGCGACCTGGACGACAGGGACGAGGAGCCGGTGATCGTCTACCACTCGCACACCGCGACGGAGGCGTACCCGTCCCGCACCGACATCACGTATGCCAACGAGCCGGGCGCGCACTACGTCCTGGTGTCGACCGCGGAGGACTTCCAGTTCCGCTCGTTCCGCATCGTGGACGGTGCCGTCACAGAAGAACCGGTCAAAGTAGTGGCTTCGTACGCCTGACGTCCCGGATGCCGAGACGCGGGCCTCGGCCCGGTTCGGGGAATCGATACGATGAGCCCATGGTTCCCTCCGACGTGAGCGACAAGGCGCCGGGCACGCTGCTCGTGGCGCGGCTGCACGTCGACCTGTGCCGCCGCACCAGCGCGGCGTGTCCGCGCGCCTGACCGCACCACCGCGGCGCCCGCAGCCGGCGGGCCCCGCCCAGCACCGCACGCACGCCCCGCACGCACCCCGTACGGCCCGCACAGCACCGCAGCCCAGCCCCCGCGTCACGTACGCACGTCACGCACGCCACCGCAGCCCACGCACTCACTGGAGCGCAGACATGGCCATCGAGGTCCGCATCCCGACCATCCTCCGCACCTACACCGACGGCGAGAAGTCGGTGGAGGGTGCGGGCAGCACGCTCGACGAGCTCTTCGCCGACCTCGACACCCGGCACACGGGCCTGCGCGAGCGGGTCGTCGACGGCGGCGAGCTGCGCCGCTTCGTCAACGTCTACCTCAACGACGAGGACGTCCGCTTCCTGGACGGCATCGCCACCAAGCTCACCGACGGCGACAGCGTGACGATCCTGCCCGCGGTCGCCGGAGGCATGGCCTGATGCGGTACGACAGCCCGCTGGCGGCGGTCGGGAACACCCCGCTGGTCCGCCTGCCGCGCCTGTCGCCGTCCGACGCCGTGAGCGTCTGGGCGAAGCTGGAGGACCGCAACCCCACCGGCTCGGTCAAGGACCGCCCGGCCCTGCACATGGTCGAGCAGGCCGAGGCGGAGGGGCGGCTCACCCCCGGCTGCACCATCCTGGAGCCGACCTCGGGCAACACCGGCATCTCGCTGGCGATGGCCGCCCGGCTCAAGGGCTACCGCATCGTCTGCGTGATGCCCGAGAACACCTCCTCCGAGCGGCGCGAGCTGCTCACCATGTGGGGCGCCGAGATCATCTCCTCGCCGGCCGCCGGCGGCTCCAACACCGCCGTGCGGGTCGCCAAGGAGCTGGCGGCCGAGCACCCCGACTGGGTGATGCTCTACCAGTACGGCAACCCCGCCAACGCCGGCGCCCACTACACCACCACCGGCCCGGAGATCCTCGCCGACCTCCCGACCATCACGCACTTCGTCGCGGGCCTGGGCACCACCGGCACCCTGATGGGCGTCGGCCGGTACCTGCGCGAGAAGGTCCCCGGCGTCGCCATCGTCGCCGCGGAACCGCGCTACGACGACCTGGTCTACGGGCTCCGCAACCTCGACGAGGGCTTCGTGCCCGAGCTGTACGACGAGACCGTGCTCACCACCCGCTTCTCCGTCGGCTCGCAGGACGCGGTGCTCCGCACCCGCGAACTGCTCCAGCAGGAGGGCATCTTCGCCGGCGTGTCCACCGGCGCCGCCCTGCACGCCGCGCTCGGCGTGGCCGCGAAGGCCGAACGGGCCGGCGAGCGCGCCGACGTGGTCTTCGTCGTCGCCGACGGCGGCTGGAAGTACCTGTCGACCGGTATCTACACCGCCCCGACCACCGAAGCCGCGGTGGCCGCGCTGCACGGCCAGCTCTGGGCCTGAGGCCCCGCGCCGGACGGGGGCACCCCCCGTCCGGCGTACCGCGCCCCCGCGCCTCTCCGCCTCCGGCGGCCGAGCACAAAGCGCCAAGTGCGGCCGTACGGGACGTAAAAGACCCCCCGGACTGGTGATTCCGCCCACAACGGGGCGCCGTGGAGGCCCAGCGCGCTGTCTTGCGCTTTACCCTCGCATGACACGGCGGACCGCTTTCCGCCAATCCCCCCACCTCACCAGGAATGGGGTGGATGCGGCGTGCCCACGGAGGTGTTTTCCGCAATGAAGCTCACCGTCGTCGGCTGCTCGGGGTCGTTCCCGTCCGCGGACTCGGCTTGTTCGAGCTATCTCGTCGAGGCCGACGGCTTCCGGCTGCTGATCGACATGGGCAACGGCGCCCTGGGCGAACTGCAGCGCCACGTCGGGCTGTACGACCTGGACGCGGTCGTGCTGAGCCATCTGCACGCCGACCACTGCATCGACATGTGCGGCTACTTCGTCGCCCGCTACTACCGGCACGACGGCGGCCCGGCCGCCGCGATCCCCGTCTACGGCCCGGAAGGCACCGAGCGCCGGCTGAACATCGCCTACGGGGACGTACCGGACGAGAAGTGCATGAGCGAGGTCTTCGACTTCCGCACCCTGCGGCCCGGCAGCTTCCGGCTCGGCCCCTTCGACATCGCCACCGACCTGGTCAGCCACCCCGTCGAGGCCTACGGCTTCCGGCTCGGCTACCAGGGCCGCACGCTCACCTACTCCGGCGACACCGGCCCCTGCGACGCGCTCGACAAGCTCGCCGAGGGCGCCGACCTCTTCCTGTGCGAGGCGTCCTTCACCGCGGGCAAGGAGGACATCCCCGAGCTGCACCTCAACGGCAGCGAGGCCGGCCAGATCGCCGCCCGCGCCGGCGTCTCCCGCCTGGTCCTGACCCACATCCCCCCGTGGACCAGCCCCGGCGCCAACCTCCGCGACGCCCAGGCCGCCTTCGACGGCCCGGTGGAACTGGCGAAGGCGGGCGCGGTCTACGAGCTGTAGACCGGGCGCCCGCCCTCGTACGTCCCCGCGTGGACCGACCTACTTGGTCAGGTCCTCGATCTCCTCCTCGGGCTCGCGGCCCGGGGTCTTGAGGTTGAACTTCAGGATCGCGAAGCGGAAGACGAAGTAGTAGACCACCGCGAACACCAGGCCGATCGGGATGATCAGCCACGGCCTGGTGGCGTGGCTCCAGTTGATCGCGTAGTCGATCAGGCCGGCCGAGAAGTTGAAGCCGGCGTGCACACCGAGGCCCCAGGTGATCGCCATCGACGCGGCGGTCAGCAGGATGTGGATCACGTACAGCACCGGCGCGATGAACATGAACGAGAACTCGATCGGCTCGGTGACACCGGTCACGAACGAGGTCAGGCCGATGGACACCATCATGCCGAGGACGGCCTTGCGGCGCTCGGGGCGCGCGGTGTGCGCCATGGCCAGCGCGGCGGCCGGCAGGCCGAACATCATGATCGGGAAGAAGCCGGACTGGAACATGCCCGCGGTGTGGTCGCCCGCCAGGAAGCGCGGGATGTCGCCGTGCACGACGGTGCCGGAGGCGTCGGTGAAGTCACCGATCTGGAACCAGGCCACGGCGTTGACGAACTGGTGCATGCCGACCGGGATCAGCGCGCGGTTCACACCGCCGAAGAGGGCGGCGCCGCCCGGGCCCAGGCCCGTCATCCAGTTGCCGAAGTGCGTGATGCCGTCGCCGATCGGCTCCCAGACCAGGCCGAAGAAGACACCGATGACCAGGCCCACGAAGGCCATCAGGATCGGCACCAGGCGGCGGCCGTTGAAGAAGCCGAGCCAGTCGGGCAGCTTCGTGCGGTGGAAGCGCTGCCAGACGACGGCGGACAGCAGACCCATGATGATGCCGCCGAGCACGCCCGGGTCGTTGTAGACCGCGGCGACGTCGATGCCCTTGTTGGCGGTGGTGTTGATCACCGCGTCATGCACGGGGAAGGCCTGCAGTACCTTGGTGTAGACCAGGAAGCCGACCAGGGCGGCCAGCGCGGTCGAGCCGTCGGACTTCTTGGCGAAGCCGATGGCCACGCCTATGCAGAACAGCATCGGCAGGGCGCCGGTCAGCGCACCGCCGGCGTTGGCGAAGACGGACGCGACCTTGCCCCAGCCCAGGCCGTCGCTGCCGAAGACGTCCGACTGGCCCAGCCGGACCATGATGCCGGCGGCGGGCAGGACCGCGATCGGCAGCTGCAGGCTGCGGCCGATCTTCTGCAGGCCCTGGAAAATCCCGGAACCCCGCTTCTTCGCGGGTGCCGCGGGAGCGGCGTCGGTGGCCGTGGCCGTAGTCATCGAAATCCTCCGTGGTCTATACCACTCAGTGGTGTAGACCTTTTGTAACACGTCGGATGCGCATAAAGGAATGCATGATTCCGCGTGCTCTACGTCACATTGCTCACGCACAGCGAAGACCCCCTGGCCTGCTGGTCAGGGGGTCTCACGTACGGTGTGCGCGACCGTCACGGACGGTGGCGCTACTTGATGTTGTCCTTCTCCATCTCCTCGCCCAGCTTCTCCGGTTCGCGGCCCGGCGTTTTCAGGTCGAAGCGCAGGATGACGAAGCGGAAGAGCAGGTAGTAGAGGACCGCGAAGCCCGCGCCGACCACCAGGATCAGATACGGCTTGGTGGCCAGGTTCCAGTTGATGACGTAGTCGATCAGGCCGGCCGAGAAGCTGAAGCCGTCCTTGATGCCCAAGCCCCAGCACAGCGCCATCGACACACCGGTCAGCAGCGCGTGGATCGCGTACAGCGCGGGCGCGATGAAGAGGAACGAATACTCGATCGGCTCCGTGATGCCGGTCACGAACGACGTCAGCGCCACCGACAGCATCAGCCCCCCGACCTCCTTGCGGCGGTCCGGCCGAGCGGTGTGCGTCATGGCCAGCGCGGCGGCGGGCAGCGCGAACATCATGATCGGGAAGAAGCCGGTCTGGAACTGGCCGGCCGTCGGGTCGCCGGCCAGGAAGCGCGGGATGTCGCCGTGCACGACCGTGCCGTCCGGCTTGGTGAAGTCGCCGAACTGGAACCACACGAAGGTGTTCAGGAACTGGTGCAGGCCCACCGTGAGCAGCGCGCGGTTCGCGACACCGAAGATGCCGGCGCCCAGCGAGCCCAGGTCGACCAGCTTCTTGCTGAAACTGGTCAGGCCGTCGCCGATCGGCGGCCAGATCCACAGGCAGATGATCGCGAAGACGATCGCGACCCCGGCCATGATGATCGGCACCAGGCGGCGCCCGTTGAAGAAGCCGAGCCAGTCGGGGAGCTTGGTGCGGTGGAAGCGCTGCCACAGATACGCGGTGAGCAGGCCCATCACGATGCCGCCGAAGACGCCCGGGGTCTGGAACTCCGCGAGGGTGGCCGTGCCGTCCTTGAGGGTGCAGGCGCCGGCCAGCTGGCCGAGCTGGGTGAAGGTGGCGCCCTGCGGGCACTCCTTGGGGAAGCGGGTGAGGATGCCGAAGAAGACCAGGTAGCCGGCGACCGCCGCCAGGGCGGTGGAGCCGTCGGACTTCTTGGCCATGCCGATGGCCACGCCCACGCAGAAGAGCAGCGGGAGCCCGAAGTTGCCGTCGAGCAGCGCGCCGCCCGCGCCCACGAAGACCTTGGACAGCCGGTCCCAGCCGAGGCCGTCGCTGCCGAAGACGTCCGGCTGGCCGAGCCGGTTGATGATGCCGGCCGCGGGCAGGACGGCGATCGGCAGCTGGAGGCTGCGGCCCATCTTCTGCAGGCCCTGGAAGAACTTGCTCCCCCAGCTGCGCCGGGGGGCTCCGGCAGTGGCGTCGGCGGCACTCACCTGGGACCGCCGGGCCGGGGGCGGTCGCGTACAGTGGTGTAGACCACTTGGGGATGCGGGAGACCGGCGTCCATGATCGACATGGTGGTCCACCGGGCGGTCGACCGCCCGTGAAGTTGGGCCAACCGTGCGTTACCGTGACATTACGGACCCGCGGTGGGTCAGGGACACAGGGAGACTCAGATGGCCACCAAGGCAGAGAAGATCGTCGCCGGGCTCGGCGGACTCGACAACATCGAAGAGGTCGAGGGCTGCATCACCCGGCTCCGCACCGAGGTCCGCGACCCCTCCCTCGTCGACGAGGCCGCCCTCAAGGCCGCCGGCGCCCACGGCGTCGTCAAGATGGGCACGGCGATCCAGGTCGTCATCGGCACGGACGCGGACCCGATCGCCTCCGACATCGAAGACATGATGTAGCCCCCCGGGCTCCCCCCGCCCCCGGGGCCCCGCCCCCCGGGGGCGGACCCGGCCCCGGGGTCACCCGGATAGGCTCGGGGGATGTCACGATTTGACGGCCGTAGGCCGGATCAGCTCCGCACCGTCAGCATTGAGCGCAGCTGGAGCAAGCACGCCGAAGGCTCGGTCCTCGTGTCGTTCGGGGACACCAGGGTCCTGTGCACCGCCAGCGCCACCCAGGGCGTCCCCAGGTGGCGCAAGGGCAGCGGCGAAGGCTGGGTCACCGCCGAATACTCGATGCTGCCGCGCGCCACCAACACCCGCGGCGACCGCGAGTCCGTCCGCGGCAAGATCGGCGGCCGCACCCACGAGATCTCCCGCCTCATCGGCCGCTCCCTGCGCGCCGTCATCGACTACAAGGCCCTCGGCGAGAACACCGTCGTCCTCGACTGCGACGTCCTGCAGGCCGACGGCGGCACCCGGACCGCCGCGATCACCGGCGCGTACGTCGCCCTCGCCGACGCCGTCGCCTGGATGCAGGACAACCACTTCATCAAGGCCAAGTCCCGCCCCCTGACCGGCACGGTCGCCGCCGTCAGCGTCGGCATCGTCGGCGGCGTACCGCTGCTCGACCTCGCCTACGAGGAGGACGTCAAGGCCGAGACCGACATGAACGTCGTCTGCACCGGCGACGGCCGCTTCGTCGAGGTCCAGGGCACCGCCGAGGGCCAGCCCTTCGACCGCGCCGAGCTCGACGCCCTCCTCGCCCTCGCCGTCGGCGGCTGCGCCGACCTGACCGCGGCCCAGGTCGCCGCACTGGCGGCCACCCAGGGCTGAGCCGTGTACACGGCGACGTGTACGCTTATGGCATGACCGACTCCGTGAGTGTCAGAGAAGCGCGCGCGAAACTCGCCGAGGTCATCGACAGGGCCGTTGCGGGCGAAGCCACCCTCATCACCCGCAACGGCCGGCCCGCCGCGGCTGTCATCCCCATCGACGAGTACGAGGCGCTGGAAGAGGCGGCCGACGAGCTGCTGGCCCGCCAAGCCGCCGAGCACCTCGACGAGCCGACCGTGTCCATGGCCGAGATGCTGGCGGACCTCTTCTCAGGAGACTCCTCGGCCGCATGAAGTACGCCCTGCGCTTCACCGAGACCGCCAGGCGACAACTGCGTGCCATCGACCGCACCGCCGCGATGACGATCCTCACCGCGCTCACCCCGCTCGGCGACGACCCCTACCGCTCCGACGCGAACGTCAGGAAGCTCAGCGGCCCGCATGACCTGTTCCGGCTGCGTGTGGGCGACTTCCGCGTCGCCTACCGTGTCGACGACGGCGAGCTCGTCGTCCTCGTGGTCCGCGTCGGGCACCGGCGGGATGTCTACCGAAACCTGTAGATAATCATCCCCATGACCCGCCGCCTCGTACTCGCCACCCGCAATGCCCACAAGGTCGTCGAACTCCGGGCGATCCTCGCCGACGCCGGGCTCGACATCGACCTCGTGGGGGCCGACGCCTACCCGGAGATCCCCGACGTCAAGGAGACCGGCGTCACCTTCGCCGAGAACGCCCTGCTCAAGGCGCGCGCCCTCGCCGAGGCCACCGGGCTGCCCGCCGTCGCCGACGACTCGGGCCTGTGCGTCGACGTCCTCGGCGGCGCCCCCGGCATCTTCTCCGCCCGCTGGGCCGGACGCCACGGCGACGACGCCGCCAACCTCGCCCTGCTCCTCGCCCAGCTCGGCGACATCGACACCCCCCACCGCGCCGCCCACTTCGCCTGCGCGGCCGCCCTGGCCCTCCCCGACGGCACCACCCGCGTCGCCGAGGCCCGCCTGACCGGCACCCTCCGCCACACCCCCGCGGGCACCGGCGGCTTCGGCTACGACCCGATCCTCCAGCCCGACGGCGACACCCGCACCTGCGCCGAACTGACCCCCGCGGAGAAGAACGCGATCAGCCACCGCGGCAAGGCCTTCCGCGCCCTGGCCCCGACGGTGGCCGAACTCCTCGGCTGACGGCGGCAAAGCAATAGCCTGCGACTCGTCACACACGAATCGCAGGCCATTCCCGGTGCGGCGGAAGGGATTCGAACCCTCAAGCCCGATCAAGGGCCACAGATCCTAAGTCTGCCGCGTCGCCAGCTGCGCCACCGCCGCCCGTTGCACCATCACTCTACCGGCGCGTCCTACGTCCGCCGAAACCCCTTTCCGCGATCGGTCCCCGCCTCCGCGGCACCACGTGCCCGTGACGGCGTGGCAGTTGGGACACAGGAGCCGGAGATTCGACAGCCGGTCGTCACCGCGGTCGCCGTTGACGTGGTCGACTTTTAGAGTCATCGGCTTCCCGTGCCACACCGGCCCGGTGCCGCACATGGCACACACCTCCGTGACGCCCGCTCGGCGCATGCAGCGGCGCAGCACTGCCGTGCGGGTGCGCCGCCCGTCGTGGTGCTTCACCCGTGTGCCCTCCCGTTCGAGGTGCGAGGTGTCTATGCACAGGGCCTTCAGGCGTCCCCGCAGGTAGGTGCGTCGTGACGTGTTCTTCGGGTCCACTCCGAGCTTGGACAGGGCCTCGGACAGCGTCCGTGACGATCCGACCGCCTCCGAGAGCCGCTCCCGTGTGTACGGGCTCGCCGGCATGCTCGCCTCCGTTCCTCGGGCACCTGTTCGTGCCCCGTGCGGAGTGACGAAGCTCACCGCGTCCGGTTACGGCCCGTCACACCCCCAGGTCGCGGATCAGCTTGGCCACGTGGCCGGTCGCGCGGACGTTGTAGAAGGCGTGCTCGACCTTGCCCTCCTCGTCGACGATGATCGTGGAGCGGATGACGCCCATCGTCTTCTTGCCGTAGTTCATCTTCTCGCCGTAGGCCGCGTAGGCGGTGAGGGCGGTGCGGTCGGGGTCGGACAGGAGGGTGACGCGCAGGGATTCCTTCGTGCGGAATGTGGCGAGCTTCTCCGGGAGGTCGGGGGAGATGCCGAGGACGTCGTAGCCGGCGGTGGCCAGTTGGTCGAGGTTGTCGGTGAAGTCGCAGGCCTCCTTGGTGCATCCGGGGGTCATCGCGGCGGGGTAGAAGTAGACGATGACCTTGCGGCCGCGGCGGTCGGCGAGGGCGACGTCCTTGCCGTCGGCGTCCTTGAGGGTGAAGTCGGGGGCGGGGTCGCCGGGTGACAGGCGCTCGGCCATGGGGAAGCTCCTCAGTCAAACGGGGGTGCCGACGAGGCGCGGGCCGCGTCGTACTGACAGACTGTCCGAACGCTACCTAATCAGGCGATGGAGGCGACGCGGTGTCGGACGACGTCAGGACGCCCGCTCAGATCGAGGCGGAGATTGCCCGCAGGCGGCAGGATCTCGCGGCGATGCTGGACGAGCTAGCGGTCCGGGTGCACCCGGTGACGATCGCGCGGGACACGAAGGCCAAGGCCGTCTCCGCGGTGGACCGTACCGTCGGGCAGGCCTATGTCGCCGTGAACCGGGTCGTCGGCCGGGCCAGGTCGCAGTTCGTCGGCGACGACGGCTCCCCGCGGCCCGAGCGCATCGTGCCGGCCGCGCTGGCGGTCGTCGGGATCGTCGCGGCGGTGGCCAGTCTCTCGGTGCGGCGGCGCCGCCGGTAACGTCGTGCGCGTGAGGTCGAACAGTGAGCACGACAAGCTGCCCATCCGGATGCTGCACGACCGTGTGCTGGTCCGGCACGAGGCGGGCGAGGGCGAGCGCCGCAGCGGCGGCGGGATCCTGATCCCGGCCACCGCCGCCGTGGGGCGGCGGCTGGCGTGGGCCGAGGTCGTCGCGGTGGGGCAGAACGTGCGGACCGTGGAGGTCGGCGACCGGGTGCTGTACGACCCGGAGGACCGGGCCGAGGTCGAGGTGCGGGGAGTGGGGTACGTCCTGATGCGGGAGCGCGACCTGCACGCGGTCGCCTCCGAGCGCCTCAAGGGCTCGGAGGACTCCACCGGCCTGTATCTGTGAGGGTGCGGGCGGGGGCGGCCGTTATCCGCCCGGCCTGGTCGGGCGTGTCCCGCCGGTGAGGCCGCCGAGCGGGTCGAGCGTCGGCGCGTCGGTGGGCGTGTCGGGCGGCGGTTCCGATGTCGGGCCTGTCGAGTGTGTCGGTTCCGTCGTGTGGGTCGGCTCGCTGCTCGGCGGGGAGCTGGCCGGCGGTTCGCTGCTCGGCGGGGGCTCGCTGGCGGGCGGCTGCGTGGTCGTCGGCTCGTCGGTGGCCGGCTCGTCGGAGTCCTGCGGCTCGGGCGGCAGTTCCTTGGTCACGCTCAGGTCGAAGTCCTTGACGGGGACGTCGCGCAGGGCCGCCGCGGTGTAGGACGCCCAGACCTTGCCGGGCGGGCCGCCGCCGTTGATCCGCGCCTGGTCCATGGCGTGGTAGAGCGGCTCCTGCTTGCCGGTGTCGGGGTTCATGCCGAGGACGGCGACCACGGTGGCGAGCTTGGGGGTGTAGCCGGCGAACCAGGCGGCGATGTCGTTCTCCGCCGTGCCGGTCTTGGCCGCGGACGGCCAGCCGGAGTCCTGGGCGGCGGTGGCGGTGGCGTGCGGGCTCTCCACGACGCTGCGCAGCACGGAGGTGACGGTGTCGGCGGCCTCGCGCGACACGGTCTGCCGGGGGTCGCGCTCGGGCAGCGTCAGGTCGTTGCCGTCCTTGGTGACCTTGAGCACCAGGGTGTACGGGACCTGCTTGCCGTGGTTGGCGAGGGTGGCGTAGACCTGGGCCATGTCCAGCGGGCTGGCGCCGAAGGAGCCGAGGGCCATCGCGGGGGTGGTGGGGATCTTGACGTCGTCGGGCATGCCCAGCTCGTGGGCGGTGTCGACGACCTTCTGGGTGCCGACGTCCTGCGCCATCTGGGCGTAGACCGCGTTGACGGACAGGTCCATGGCCTTGGTGACGTTGATCCGGCCGTAGTTCTTCCGGTCCTCGTTCTCCGGCGCGTAGCCGACGGGGCCGTCGGGGCCGACGACGGGGCGCTTGTTCTCGCCGTCGTAGACGGTGGTCGGGGTGATGGGGTCGCCGTCCTGGGTCTTGGAGCCGTGCTGGAGGGCGGCGGCGAGCACCACGGGCTTGAAGGTGGAGCCCGGGGGGTAGGTCGCGTTGGTGGCGCTGCTGACGTACTGCTTGGTGTAGTCGATGCCGCCGTAGAGGGCGACGACGTCGCCGGTCGCCGGGTCGATGGAAGCGCCGCCGGCCCGTACGTACTTGTCGGCGGCCTTGTGGCCGAGCTGGTCGTAGATGTTCTTCTGCGCGGCGGTGACGAAGGCGTCCTCCTTCGGCTTCTGGATGCTGGTGACGATGCGGTATCCGCCGAGCCGCAGCGAGTCGGAGTCGACGATGTGGTGCTCGTCCAGGTACTGGTTGACGGCCTCGATGATGTAGCCGCGCTGGCCGGCCTTGCTGGCGACGGGCTTGGGCTTGCCTATGGCGGGGAACTGCGTGGCATGGCGCTCGGAAGAGGTGAGCCAGCCCTCCTTGACCATGCCGTCGAGGACGTAGTTCCAGCGGGCCTTGGCCGCGGGCGCGCTCTCCGGGTGCGCGGCGAGGTCGAACTCGCTGGGCGCGTTGAGCAGGGTGGCCAGATAGGCGCCCTGCGCGGTGGTCAGCTCCGACGCGTTCTCGTCGAAATAGGCTTCCGAGGCGGCCTGGATTCCGTACGCGTTCCGCCCGTAGTAGCTGGTGTTGAGATAGCCCTCGAGGATCTGGTCCTTGGACACGTTGCGATCGAGTTTGATCGCGATGAAGAATTCCTTGACCTTGCGGGACGCGGTCTGGTTCTGGTTCAGGTAGTAGTTCTTCACATATTGCTGGGTGATGGTGGAACCCGACTGCCTGCCCTTGCCGGTCGCCGTGTTCCAGGCGGCGCGGACCATCGCCTTCGGGCTGACCGCCGACTCGTGGTAGAAATTGCGGTCCTCGGCGGAGAGCACGGCGTGCTGCGCGGTCTCGGCGACCTCGGCGAGTGACACGTTCTGCCGGTTGACGGCACCGTCGCGGGCCAGCTCGGTCTTGCCGTCGGCGTAGTAGTAGACGTTGCTCTGTGCGACGGCCGCCGCGTTGGCGTCGGGGATCGACACCAGGGCGTAGCCGACGAAGAAGGCGCCGAGCAGCAGCACGAGACCGCCGAGCACCGTGCCGATCACGACCCGCCAGGTGGGCAGCAGCCGCCGCCACCCGGACCTGCGGGGCCGCCCGCCGCCCGCCGCCGGCCCGCCGCCGGACGCCCCGTACCGCGCGTTGCTCATATCTGTAGGGACTCCTCATCCGCCGCCAGGGTTGGGCCCGCGGCGGAAAAACCTGGGCCGAACGGTACGGACGGGCACGTACGCGTACGTACGCCCCATGCGTGACCTCCTTCCACATTGCCGCATCGTCCGCCCTCCCGGATCAGGTGGCGCGCATCCGTGACAGGGCTGTGACAGGAGGGACGGCGTGGCGCCTTCGCGCCACGGGCGGAAAACCTGTGGAGGCTGTGACGCGCCGCACACTAGGCTCGGCCGCTTGTGCGCCGGGCGGCCGCGGCGGTCTTTCCGCGGGTCTTTCCCGGCTTTCGTGCGGGGAGCGGAGAGGCGTTGGGAATGGGTGGTTTCTACGCTGCCGTCGTGGTCCGCGGCTTCCGCCGCTATGCGACCTATCGGGTGGCAACGGCGGCGGGCGTCTTCACCAATACGGTTTTCGGTCTGATCATCTCCTACAGCTATATCGCGCTGTGGGACCAGCGCCCGCACCTCGGCGGCTACACCGAGGCGCAGGCGCTGACGTATGTGTGGGTCGGGCAGGGACTGCTGGCCGCGATGGCGCAGATGGGCGGCGGTTTCGAGAGCGAGCTGATGGGGCGGATCAATTCCGGCGCCATCGCCGTCGACCTCTACCGGCCCGCGGACCTCCAGGGCTGGTGGCTGGCCGCCGACCTGGGCCGGGCCGCCTTCCAGCTGCTGGGGCGCGGGGTGGTGCCGATCGCCTGCGGTGCGCTGGTCTTCCGGCTGGCGCTGCCGGCCTCGCCGGTGGTCTGGCTGCTGTTCGCCGCCGCGGTCCTGCTGGGCACGGTGGTGAGCTTCGCGATCCGCTACCTGGTGGGCCTGACCGCCTTCTGGCTGCTGGACGGGGCCGGGGTGGTGCAGATGTCCTGGATCGTGGCCCTGTTCTTCTCCGGGATGCTGCTGCCGCTGAACGCCTTCCCCGGCGCGCTCGGCGACATCGCCCAGGCGCTGCCCTGGTCGGCGATGCTCCAGGTGCCCGCCGACGTGCTGCTCCAGCGGCGGCACGGCACGGACGCGCTGCTCGCGCTGGCCTTCGAGGCGGGCTGGGCCGCGGTGCTGCTGGCCGCCGGGCGGCTGCTGCAGGGTGTCGCGACCCGCCGGGTGGTGGTGCACGGTGGCTGAGACCGCGGCGCGGACCCGGGTCGCCCCGGCGGCGGAGCGCACACCCGGCGCGGTCGCCCAGTCGGTGCACGCCTACCGGCTGGTCGTCGGGATGTGGATGCGGTCCACGATGGTCTACCGGGCGTCCTTCGTGATGACCGCGCTGGGCAATTTCGCGGCGACCGCGCTGGACTTCGTGACGATCGTCCTGATGTTCTCGCACATCCAGGCACTGGGCGGCTTCACCCTTCCCGAGATCGCCCTCCTCTACGGCACCGCGAGCACCTCCTTCGGGCTCGCGGACCTGCTGGCCGGCTCCGCGGACCGGCTCGGCGAACGGGTGCGCGACGGCACCTTCGACACGCTGCTGCTGCGACCGGCGCCGGTCCTGGCCCAGGTGGCGGCGGACCGGTTCGCGCTGCGCAGGCTCGGCCGGGTGACGCAGGGCCTGCTGGTGCTCGTCTGGTCGCTGCCGCGCGTCGACGTCCACTGGACGGCGGTGAACGTGCTGCTGCTGCCGGTGACGCTGCTGGCGGGGGCGGCGATCTTCTGTGCCGTCTTCGTGGCGGGCGGCGCCTTCCAGTTCTGGGCCGGCGACGCGGCGCAGGTGCAGAACTCCGTGACCTACGGCGGCGCCACGGTGCTGCAGTACCCGCCCGGGATCTTCTCCCGCGACCTGCTGCGGGGCGTCACCTTCGTCGTCCCGCTGGCCTTCGTCAACTGGCTGCCCTGCCTGCGCATGCTGGGCCGGCCCGACCCGCTCGGCCTGCCCGGCTGGGTGGACTTCGCGGGGGTGCCGGTGGCCGTGCTGTGCTGCGCGCTGGCCGGGCTGGTCTGGCGCGCCGGCGTCCGTTCCTACCGCAGTACCGGGAGTTGAGAGCGTGACCCAGTCCCAGGATCCGATGATCGCCGTCGAGGACGTGGAGAAGGTCTTCGACGTGCGCCGCAAGGCCGCGGGCCGGCTGCGCAGGGAGCGCCACCAGGTCAGGGCGGTCGACGGGCTGTCCTTCACCGTGCCGCGCGGCGAGATGGTCGGCTACATCGGCCCGAACGGCGCCGGGAAGTCCACCACGATCAAGATGCTCACCGGCATCCTCACCCCCAGCAGCGGCCGGGTCCTGGTGGCGGGCATCGACCCGTCCCGCGACCGCACCCGGCTGTCCCGCAGGATCGGCGTCGTCTTCGGGCAGCGCACCACCCTGTGGTGGGACCTGCCGCTGCGCGACTCCTACCAGCTGGTCCGCAGGATGTACCGGATCGAGGACGCGCGCTATGCCCGCAACCTGGCCGCCTGCGTCGAACTCCTCGACCTCGGCCCGCTGCTCGACGTGCCGGTGCGGCAGCTGTCGCTCGGCCAGCGGATGCGCGGCGACATCGCGGCGGCGCTGCTGCACGACCCCGAGGTGCTGTACCTGGACGAGCCGACGATCGGCCTGGACGTCCTCAGCAAGGCCAAGGTCCGCGACTTCCTGCGGACCGTCAACGCCGAGCGCGGCACCACCGTGCTGCTGACCACCCACGACCTGACCGACATCGAGACGCTGTGCAGCCGCGTCATGGTCATCGACCACGGCCGGCTGATGTACGACGGCGGGCTCGACGGGCTGCACGCGGTCGGCGAGTCGGAGCGCACCCTGGTCGTCGACTTCGCCCGCGAGCTGCCGCCGGTCGAGGTGCCGGGCGCCCGGTGGGTGCGCAGCGAGGGCCCGCGCCAGTGGCTGGCCTTCCCCGCGGGCGACAGCGCGGCGCCGCTGGTGACCGCGCTCGCCGCGAGCCATCCGCTGGTGGACCTGTCGGTCCGTGAACCCGCGATCGAAGATGTCATCGCCCGGATGTACGGGGCGGCGTAACATCCCCGGAACCGTCCGTACGGGCCGGACCGTCGCGGTCCGGCCCGAGAACAAGGGAGTTCATGTGCGGGAGGACTTCACCGTCGCCGAGGCGACAGCGGCGGACTGGGACGAGGTCATGGCCTGGACCGTACGGGAGGGCTGGAACCCCGGCCGCGGCGACGCGCTGTGCTTCCGGCCCACCGACCCGGCCGGCTTCCTGGTCGGCCGGCTCGACGGCCGGATCGTCTCCGCGGTCTCGCTCGTGGCCTACTCGGCCGGCTACGCCTTCCTCGGCTACTACCTCGTCCACCCCGACCACCGCGGCACCGGCCTGGGCCTGGCCACCTGGAAGGCGGCGCTGCCGCACGCCAAGGGCCGGGTCATCGGCCTCGACGCGGTGCCCGCCCAGCAGGCCCTCTACAAGCGGTCCGGCTTCGTCCCGGCCTACGACAACGTCCGCTACACCGGCCGCCCGCTCGCCGTACCCTCCCCGGACGCCGGCACCGTCGACTCGGTGACGCCCTATCACCTCGATGCGATCAGCGCCTACGACAGCGGGTGCTTCCCCGCCGAGCGCCACGCCTTCCTCAGCCGCTGGCTCACCGCCGACGAGCACACCGCCCGCGTCCTGCTCGACCCGGCCGGCCACGTCACCGGCTACGGCGTCATCCGCCCGGCGCACCAGGGCCTGCGCATCGGCCCCCTGTTCGCCGACACCCCCGAGGGGGCCGCCGCCCTCTTCTGCGCCCTCACCGCCGACCTCCCCCCGGACACCGACGTCTCCATCGACGTCCCCGACGACCACGCCGCCGCCACCACCCTGGCCACGACCCGCGGCCTGACCGAGTCCTCCCGCTGCACCCGCATGTACTCGGGGCCGGCTCCCTACACCCGCGCGGAGGCGGTCTACGGCACGACGACCCTCGAACTGGGGTAGGGCCGCCCGCGGATTCCGGGCGGCTCGTGCTCTGACCCACTACGCGGCCCTGCCGGGCGGGGAGGCGGTCTCCGCGGCCCGGCTGCTCGTGCACCTGGGGAGCGGAGCCGGCGACTCCACGGCCGTGAGCCGTGACGCGATGCGGGCGGCACCGCACTCCCTCGACCCGGACGCGACCCACTTCAAGAAGCGCTGCCTCGCCGCAGTCCTGCACCAGTGGGAGCTGGCGGGACACCCCGTACCGCAGGACCGGGCGGACCGCGTGCACGGCCTGATCGACGCGCACGCGGGACCCGACGCCCACGGCGCCGCGCTGGACGAACTTTCGCAGCCCGCCGGCGCGGTCAGGCCGGCGGGAGGCCGGCGAGGGTGTCGCGCAGGCGGGTGAGGCGGGTGATCTCCGCGTCGAGGCTGGCGACGCGGCGGCCGACGATGCCGCCGGGGGCGCACCGGCGGGGGGCGCCCTCGGCGAGCAGGTGGAGGCGGTCGGCGCACTCGCGGAGGTCCTCCACGGTCAGGCCGAGCGCCAGGAAGGCGCGGATCAGCCGGACGCGGTCCACGTCGGCGGGGACGTAGTCGCGCTGGCCGGCGGCGGTGCGGGCCGGGGGCGGGAGGAGGCCGCGCTGCTCGTAGAAGCGCAGGGCCCGTGGTGTGGTGCCGGCCGCTGCCGCCGCCTCGCCGATCCGCATGTCCGCCACCCCGTCCTCTACGGCTCCACCACGACGGCCCCGAAGTACCTGCCCGCGATCAGATCCTGCAACGCCTGCGGTGCGCTGTCGATGCCCCGGACGACCGTGTGCTGGAAGCGGATCGCGCCGGAGCGCAGCCACTCGCCGAAGCGGCCGGTCCACTCGGCGGCCACCTCGGGGTGGTCGGCGCCGGTGTAGCCGCGCAGCGAGACGCCGCGCAGGACCAGCTGGAAGGCGTCGACCCGCACCGGGGCGCCGCCGAGGCGGTTCGCCGACAGCTGGCCGGAGAGCGTGCCGACCAGGGCGAAACGCGCGCCCTGGCGGGCGGCCCCGAGGGCGGCCTCCAGCTGTTCGCCGGCGACATTGTCGAGCAGGACGTCGATCCCGTCGGGCGCCGCCTCGGCCAGGCCCGCCGCGAAGGGGCCAGGGCCGCGCAGGACGACGTCGTCGTAACCCGTCTCCGACACCAGCCGCTCGGCCTTCCACGGTGAGCCGGTGCTGCCGATCACCCGCCCGGCGCCCAGCAGCCGGGCGATCTGCCCGGCCAGCGAACCCACCGCGCCCGCCGCCCCGGTGACCAGGACGGTGTCGCCGGGGCGGATCGCGGCGAGCCGGGTCAGCGCCCCGTAGGCGGCGGAGCCGGGGGCGAGGTGGGCGACCGGGTCGGGCAGGTCGCCGTCCAGCGGGATGCACGCGGCGGCCGGTACGAGGGCGTGGTCGCGCCAGCCGTACATGTGGGACACCAGGTCCCCCGGCCGCAGGGGGCTGCCGCCGGGCGCCGCCACCACCTCGCCGACGGCGGGGCCGAACAGCGTGTCGCCGGGGTGGAGCGAGGGCAGCGGGGTGCCCTCGGCGCCGCCGATCAGGCTGCACAGGGCGGCGAAGACCAGGAAGTGCCGGTTCCTGACCAGCACCTGGCCGTCGCCGGGCGACGGCAGCGGCGTCTCCACGACGGCGAAGTGCTCCCGGGAGGGCAGGCCCGGGGGCAGCGCGGTGAGCCGGATCTCGCGGGCGGTGGACGGAGCTGTGGCCATGTGCGGACTCCTGGGCGTGCGGTACGGGGGCGGCGGGCGCCACGGCGGGCGCCGCCGCGACGGCCCGGTGACGCTAACCCCTGACCCGCACGTCAGAGTCAAGTCCGGGCGGCGGGAATCACTCGTGCCCGTGCGGATATTCCGCGGCCCGGTGCTGGAATGCCAGCACCTTCGGATTCTGCACGGTGCCGCCGCGGATCTCGATCGCGCGCCTGATCGTCTCGTCCGAGTCCCAGCCGGCCGGGCCTTCGAGCACCGGCCGCAGATACGGGATGAGCGCCTCGCTGTTCTCCCACGTGGCGGAATTCCACAGATAGGAGGGACTGTGGTCGACGCCGTAGTAATGGACGTTGTCCCCGACGGTGAACATCGGGTCGGTGAAAGTGGTCGGCCGGGCCCAGTCGAAGCCCATGCCCTCGTCGCAGGAGACGTCGATGACGAGCGTGCCGGGGGTGAGAACCGGCAGGTCGTCCTCTATCAGGAACATCAGCGGAGCGTCGGTGTCCTGGAGCACGCAGTTGACGATGATGTCGTGCTCGGCGAGGAATCCGGCCAGCGGCACGGGGCCGTCCTCGGTGAGGGCGACGCTGCGCCGCGGGTCGAGGGTGTCGTCGGCATCGTCGTGGTCGAAGTGGACGATGCGGGCCGAGTGGATCGGCGAGCTGACCGCCGTGACGCCGCGCGCGGTCAGCACGTCGACGTCGTGCACGCCCAGCGCGCTCAGCGCGGTCACCGCGCCGCGGGCGGTCGCCCCGAAGCCGATCACGACCGCGCGCTGCCGCCGCCCGTAGTCCCCGGTCGCGCCCGTCAGCTGCATCGCGTGCAGCACGGAGGAGTAGCCGGCCAGTTCGTTGTTCTTGTGGAAGACGTGCAGGTTGAACGTGCCGCCGCGGCCCCAGTGGTTCATCGCCTCGAAGGCGATCAGCGTCAGCCGGCGCTCGATGGCGGTCTGCGTGACCTTCTCGTCCTGCACGCAGTGCGGCCAGCCCCACAGGACCTGGCCCTCGCGCAGTTCCGCGAGGTCCTCGTGCAGGGGTTTGGCCAGCAGGATGACATCGCATTCCGCGATGAGGTCCGCGCGGGAGCGGAAACCGCCGACAAGCGGTGCGAGACCGCTGTCGGGGACGCCGAAATAATCCCCGTAGCCGGTCTGGAGAAAGATGTTCCGACGGATATCCGCGTCGATACGGTCGAAATGAGCGGGGTGGACGGGCAGGCGGTGCTCGTTTTCCTTGCGGGTCTGCGACATGATTCCGAGCTTGAGCTGCTGCAAAATGCCCCTTTGGTTACTCCCTGTTTAGCACACCGCAGGGGTCGGGGCGCCTCAGCGCAGCGACGCGAGGGCCTCGCGGACCGCGGACACCGCCGCCGGGGGAGTGGAGGCGTGCGGCGACAGGCGCAGCGAGTCGGGGCGGACCGTGGGGGTGACCCCGTGCGCGTGCAGGGCCTTGGCGACGGTGGCGGAGTCGGTGCCGGGGAGGCGGAAGGAGACGATGCCGGCCCTCTCCGCGGGGGCCGTCGCGGACACGATCTCGGCGCCCTGCGCCCCGACCGCGTCGAGGAGCTGGTCCACCAGCTCCCGTACGCGCGCCTCGATCGCGGGCACTCCGAGTGCTTCCACGACCTCCAGCGCCGCGGCGAAGGCCGCCGCTGCGACCGGGCTGAGATTGGTGATGCTCAGCCGGCCCGCACCGGCCGCGGGGGAGTGCTCCCGGTCGTCGAAGAGCGCGACGTCGTCCACGCCGGTCCAGCCGGTGAGGGTGGGCGCGAGGCGTTCGAGCGCCCGGTCGGACAGCGCCGCGAACCCCGTCGACCAGCCGGCGCGCAGCCACTTCTGGCCGCCGGCCACGACGACGTCTGCGGCCTGCCAGGGCAGCTCCACCACGCCGAAGGCCTGCATCGCGTCGACCACCAGCAGCCGGTCCGGGCCGATGACGTCGCGCAGCGCGGCCAGGTCCGCGCGGTAGCCGGTACGGAAGTCGACCGCGCTCAGCGAGACGGCGACCACGTCGTCGGTGAGCGCCTCCCGTACCGCCTCGGGCGTCGGCGCGGCCGCCAGCCAGCGCGGCACCGCCAGGCCCACCTCGGCGGCCCGCCGCCAGGGGTAGTGGTTGGCCGGGAAGTCCGCGGCGGGGACCAGGACGGTCCCGGTCGGGATGCCGAAGGCGGTCTGGAAGAGCCCGGTGGAGGCGTTGGGCAGCAGCACGGTGTGCTCGGCGTCGGTGCCCGCCAGCCGGGCCGCGGCCTGCCGGGCGCGCAGGTCGGCGCGCATCAGGTCGTTGACCGTGTCGTGGTCGGCGCGGGCCGATCGGCCCAGCGCGTCCGCGGTGGCGGCGAGCACCGCGCGCGACGGGGGCCCGTAGCGGGCGAAGTCCAGATAGCCTTCGGGCGCGTCGAACCGCGACGCGTAGTCCGCGTAGGAATCGGCGGACGCGTCCGAGGCGTCCGGCGCGTGATCCGCCAGGCCGTCGCTGGTCATGCCGCCACCGCTCCTGTCCGCGGGTGCAGAACCGCGCCACCGGGAGGTGCCGGGAACCCGCCGTACGTTCCAAGATTGTCAACGGCGGCAACAATACGCAGGTGGATATGCGGGCGAAGCAGGTGGACGTGAGAGCGGCCGGCGCTCCGGGAGCGGTCGACCCGGACGCGGAGCGGCGCCGCGGGGTGCGCAGGATGAAGCTGATCGCGACCGGCTTCCTCGCCGTCGCGACAGCGGTCTACGGCCTGGCCAGATGGGCGGACTCGCAGGACGCGGGGGCGTGGGCGGCCTACGTGGCGGCCGCCGCGGAGGCCGGCATGGTCGGCGCGATGGCGGACTGGTTCGCGGTGACCGCGCTCTTCCGCCGCCCGCTGGGCCTGCCCATCCCGCACACCGCGATCATCCCGACCAAGAAGGACGCGCTGGGCGCCAGCCTCGGCGACTTCGTCGGGGAGAACTTCCTGTCCGCCGAGGTCGTACGCACCCGCCTGCGCTCCGTCGGCATCGGCTCCCGGCTCGGCGCCTGGGTGGCCGAACCCGCCAACGCCGACCGGGTGACCGAGCAGGCCGCCGCCGCGCTGCGCGGCCTGCTGACCGTGCTGCGCGACTCCGACGTCCAGGCGGTCGTCAGCGAGGCGATCACCCGGCGGGCCGAGGCCCAGGAGGTCGCGCCCGGCCTCGGCAAGCTGCTGGAGCGGATCGTCGCCGACGGCGGGCACCGCAGGCTCGTCGACCTGGTGTGCGTACGCGCCCACGACTGGCTGGTCGAGCACGGCGACTCCGTCATGGACGCCGTCCAGGGCGGGGCGCCCGGCTGGACCCCGCGCTTCGTGGACCGCAAGGTCGGCGAGCGCGTCTACAAGGAGCTGCTGCGCTTCGTCACCGAGATGCGCGACTCGCCCGAGCACCCGGCGCGCGGCGCCGTCGACCGCTTCCTCGGCGACTTCGCCTCCGAGCTGCAGTCCGACCCCGACACGCGCGAACGCGTCGAGCGCCTCAAGAACGACCTGCTCGCCCGCCCCGAAGTGCAGGACCTCATCGCCTCGGTGTGGGGCTCGGTGCGGGCGATGATGGTGGCCGCCGCCGAGGACGAGCGCAGCGAGCTGCGGATGCGCACCCGGGCGTCGCTGATCACCCTCGGCGGCCGGATGTCCACCGACACCCGCCTCCAGGCCAAGGTCGACAGCTGGCTGGAGGACGCGGCCACGTATCTGGTCACCACCTACCGCGACCAGATCACCTCCCTGATCAGCGAGACGGTGGCCGGCTGGGACGCCGAGCAGACCTCCCGGAAGATCGAGGCGCATGTGGGCCGTGACCTGCAGTTCATCCGGATCAACGGCACGGTCGTCGGCGCGCTGGTCGGCCTGCTGATCTTCACCGTGTCGCGCCTCGCGGGCGGCTGACCGCCGTGCCGCTCCGACCTCTGTGCGGTGCGTCCCGCGCTCGCTGCCTGCGGAATTGCCGCGTCCAGGTGCTGAACAGGGCTTGCGCGGGGAGGGGTCGCGATTGGAGGATCGGACAGACATCCGATGACATCCGGGGACCGTCCACCGCGGATCACTGACGTACGGAGTACCACCGTGAAACTGCTGCGAGTCGGCCCCGCCGGGGCCGAGCGTCCCGCCCTGCTCGACAAGGACGGCGTCGTACGGGACCTCAGCGGGCTCGTCGCCGACATCGACGGACCGCTGCTCGCCGACGCCGCCACCCTGGCCTCCGTCGCCGCGGCCGCCGCCGACGGCTCGCTGCCCGCCCTCGAAGCAGGCCTGCGCGTCGGGCCGCCGCTCACCGGCATCGGCAAGATCGTCTGCATCGGCCTCAACTACCACGACCACGCGACCGAGACCGGGGCGGAGGTGCCCGGCGAGCCGGTCGTCTTCATGAAGGCCCCCGACACGGTGGTCGGCCCCACCGACACGGTGCTGGTGCCGCGCGGCAGCGTGAAGACCGACTGGGAGGTCGAACTCGCCGTCGTCATCGGCCGCGAACTGCGCTACGCGGCGGACGAGGACGAGGCGATGGCGGCTGTCGCCGGTTACGCCGTCGCGCACGACGTCTCCGAGCGCGAATACCAGATCGAACGCGGCGGCCAGTGGGACAAGGGCAAGAACTGCGAGACCTTCAACCCGCTCGGCCCCTGGCTCGTCACGGCCGACGAGATCCCCGACCCGCAGGCGCTCGGCCTCCGGCTGTGGGTCAACGGCACGCTGCGCCAGGACGGCAGCACGCGCGACCAGATCTTCCCGGTCGCGGAAGTCGTCCGCTACCTCAGCCACTTCATGACGCTGTACCCGGGGGACGTCATCAACACCGGCACCCCCGCGGGCGTCGCCCTCGGCCAGCCCGAGCCCCGCCCCTACCTCCGCGCGGGCGACATCGTCGAGCTCACGATCGACGGCCTCGGCCGCCAGCGCCAGGTGCTCGCCCCGGCGTAGTGGCTTGCGCCGCTTTACGGGTCCACGGTGGCGCTGCGTGGGGGCTCGGCTCGCAGTTCCCCGAGCCCCTGGGTAATCGCCACTTGCGGTGGCGTTGCTTTCTTTCCCGCCTCTCCGGCGGGGCGCGCAGTTCCCCGCGCCCCTTTTGGCTCGCCTCTTCCGCCGTCAGGCGTTTGCCCCTGGCAGGGGCTGGGCTCTGGGGGGACATTCCGCCGCCCCGGAAGGGGCTACGCCAGGAATCGGGTGAGCGCGAGGACGACGAGGGCGTGGTCCTCGGCCTGGGGGAGGCCGGAGACGGCGACGACGCCGATGACGCCGGCCCCCGCCACCCGCAGGGGGAACGCCCCGCCGTGCGCGGCGAAGAGCGCGGGATCGAGGTGGGAGGACGCCTCGAACGTCGTGCCCTTGGCGCGGAATCGCTCGCCGACGGCCAGCGACGACGTGCCGTACCGGAGGACGACAGCCGCTTTGCGTTCGAGCCACGCGTCGTTGTCGGGGGACGTGCCGTCCAGGGCGCAGTGGAAGAGCTGCTGCCCGCCCCGGCGGATGTCGATCGCGACGGGGGCGCCACGCTCCCGCGCGAGGGAGACCAGCAGGGACCCGAGCCGCCAGGCGTCGTCGTTGGTGAAGTGCGGAAGGACCAGGGTCCTTTCCTGTTCGGCCAGTTCGGCCAGCAGGTCGGTGGTCACAGCGACACCGCCTGTCCGGTGCGGGCGGACTCCCTGGCCGCCTCGATGACCTCGATCGCGGCGGCCGCCTCCAAGGCGGTGACCGGTGGTGGCGTGCCTTCGCGCAGGGAGGTCTCGACGGCCGCGTAGAAGGCGGGGTAGTCGCCGGGGAGCGAGGGGACGGGCCGTACGTTCTCGTCGGTGCCCGCCGTGCCCCACGCGGACTCCGGTTCGGTGCCCCACGCGGCGCCCTCGCCGGGCCGCAGGCCTTCGCGGAGGGCGGCCTCCTGCGGGTCGAGGCCGTAGGTGACGTAGCCGCCGGTGCTGCCGAGCACCCGGAAGCGCGGCCCGAGGCGGGCGGTGGTGGCGCTCATCCACAGGTGCGAGCGGACGCCGTCGGCGTGGGTGATCGCGATGAAGTCGTCGTCGTCCGCGGCGGCCCCCGGGCGGCGGACGTCGGACTCGGCGTAGACGAGGCGGGCCGGGCCGAAGAGGGTGAGGGCCTGGTCGACCAGGTGGCTGCCGAGGTCGTAGAGCAGGCCGCCGATCTCGGCGGGGTCGCCCGACTCGCGCCAGCCGCCCTTGGGCTGCGGGCGCCACCGCTCGAAACGGGACTCGAAGCGGTGGACTTCACCCAGCTCGCGGCGTTCGAGCAGGGCGCGCAGAGTGAGGAAGTCGCTGTCCCAGCGGCGGTTCTGGAAGACGGTGAGCAGCAGCTCCCGCTGCTCGGCGAGCGCGGCCAGCTCGCGGGCCTGCGCGGCGGTGGCGGCCAGCGGCTTGTCGACGACGACCGGCAGCCCGGCCTTCAGCGCGGCGGTCGCCAGCGGTACGTGCGTGCGGTTGGGCGACGCGAGCACGACCAGGTCGAGCTCCCCGGCCCGCGCCCACAATTCGTCGGCGGTGCCGGCGAAGCGCACCCCCGGGTGCTCGGCGCCCGCCTGCGCGCGGCGGTCGCTGTTGCCGGTGACGATGGTGTCGAGGACCAGCCCCGGCGTCGCGGCGATCAGCGGGGCGTGGAAGAAGGAGCCGGCCGGGCCGTATCCGACCAGGGCGACGCGGAGGGGGACGGGAGCGCTCATGGCCTCACTTTGGCAACAGTGTTGCGAAAGTGCAAGCGCACGGGACAATGAGGGGGTGACCTCACCCCCCGCATCCGATCCGGCCCGAGCCTTCGCCGCGAACGCGGCGCCTGCCGCGGACGGCGCGGCGAGTGCGGTCCCCGGACCGGGCGGCGGGGCGAACCTGCCCGCCCTGCGCAGCCACAACGGCGCCCTCGTCCTCGGGCTGCTGCGGGATGCCGTGACCGCCGGCAGCGGCGGGATCAGCCGGCTCGACCTGGCCGAGCGGACCGGGCTCACCCCGCAGGCGGTCAGCAAGATCACCGCACGGCTGCGGGCGGACGGGCTGGTGGAGGACGCCGGGCGGCTCGCGTCGACCGGGGGGAAGCCGCGGACGGAGCTGCGGCTCGCGGCCGGGGCGCGGTGTGCGGTGGGGGCGCACCTGGACGGCGAGACGCTGACGGCCGTCGTGGCCGACCTCGCCGGGCGCACGGTCGCGGAGCACGCCGCGCCGCTCGACCTCGGGATGCCGGTCGGGGAGGGGCTGGCCGCGATGGTGCGGGAGCTGCGTACGGCCGCCGGGCTGGCACCGGCGCCGGTGCTCGGGGTGGGGGTCGGGATACGCGGACCCCTGGACCACCGCACCGGCACCCTGCACGAGGTGACCGGCTTCCCGCACTGGTCGGGGTGCCCGCTGCGTACGGAACTGGCGCGCGGGCTCGGCCTGCCGGTGGCGGTCGACAAGAACACCAACGCGGCGGCGCTGTCGGTCCTGGCCGAGCCGCGAACGAGCCTGGGCGCGGGCTCGTTCGGGTATCTGCACCTCGGTACGGGCCTGGGCGCCGCCCTCGTACTGGGCGGCCGGCCGCACCGCGGGGGGCGGGCGGGGGCGGGGGAGTTCGGGCACCAGGTGGTGCAACTCGACGGGCCGCCCTGCAAGTGCGGCAAGCGCGGCTGCCTGGAGGCGCTGTGCCTGGCGTCGGTCGCCCGCGGCGACACGGAGGGCGCGGCCCGCCTGCTGGGCGTCGGCGCCGCGAACCTCGTGGCGCTGCTGGACATCGACCGGGTCGTGCTCGGCGGCCGTACGGTCCTGGCCGCCCCCGACGTCTTCCTGGCCGGCGTCGCCACCGCGCTGGGCACCACCCCGGTCACCCTCGCCGCCGCGGGCCCCCGCGCGGTGGCCGAGGGCGCCGCCCTCCTCGCCCTGACCCCCCTCTTCACCCGCGCGTCCCTGGGCTGAACCGACCCCACCGGGCCCCGCAAGGGCCCGCGACCAGCACGCGAGACGCCCGGGGCGGGGCACCCCCCGCCCCGGTTACGCTGGGGCACGCGCCCTCGTACGGGCTACAGCACGACGACAGGAGAGCGACCGGTGTCGACCCGCAGGCCCATCGACTCGTGGCTGACCGACATGGACGGAGTGCTCATCCACGAGGGCACCCCGATCCCCGGCGCCGACGCCTTCATCAAGGGCCTCAAGGAATCGGGCAAGCCCTTCCTGGTGCTCACCAACAACTCCATCTACACCCCGCGCGACCTGCACGCGCGGCTGTCCAGGATGGGCCTCGACGTGCCCGTCGCCAATATCTGGACCTCGGCGCTGGCCACCGCGAAATTCCTCGACGACCAGCGGCCCGGCGGCACCGCCTACGTCATCGGCGAGGCGGGCCTGACCACCGCGCTGCACGACGTCGGCTACATCCTCACCGACGCCGACCCCGACTACGTGGTCCTCGGCGAGACCCGTACGTACAGCTTCGAGGCGCTCACCAAGGCGATCCGGCTGATCCGCGGCGGCGCCCGCTTCATCGCCACCAACCCCGACGAGACCGGCCCGTCCCCCGAGGGCGTGCTGCCCGCCACCGGCTCGGTCGCCGCACTGATCACCAAGGCCACCGGGCAGGATCCGTACTTCGTCGGCAAGCCCAACCCGCTGATGATGCGCGCCGGGCTCAACGCGATCGGCGCGCACTCCGAGACCAGCGCCATGATCGGCGACCGGATGGACACCGACGTGCTCGCCGGCCTCGAATCCGGCATGACCACCTTCCTGGTGCTCACCGGCCTCACCGCCGTGCCCGACATCGAGCGCTACCCCTTCAAGCCCTCCCGGGTCGTCGAGTCCATCGCCGACCTGGTCGCCGAAATCTGATCACTCTCCGTGAGTTACGCGTCACCCTGATGGGTCACCGAGCGTGCACGCCGGGCCGGTCGCGGGGATCTTCGTAAGCACCGGGCGCGAGTCCCCGCCCCCGGGCCGAGCGGAGGTCCTCATGTTTGGTCTGAAACTGCCCGTCATCGCCGCGGCCGGTGCCCTCGGCGTCATCGCCGTCGGCGGGGTGACCGGGCTGCCGAAGCAGGCACTCGCCGACGAGGGGGGCGGTGGATCGTCCTCTTCCTCCTCGTCGTCGTCCTCGTCCTCCGCGTCGTCCGGCTCCGGCATGGACATCTCGCCCGCCACCGTCGCCCCCGGCGGTGTGGTGACCCTGCACCTCAAGGCCTCCTGCAAGTCCGGCGCCAAGGCCCAGGCCAGCGCCGAGGTCTTCGTCGACGCGGTCACCCTCTCGCCGTCCGGTGACGGCTCCAACGGCTGGGACGGCACGGCCTTCATCAAGTCCGACGCCGTCGACGGCTCCTACGCCGTCTCCGTCGAGTGCAACGGCTCCGCCAGCTCCGCGTCCGCGACCGTCACCGTGACGACCGGCGGCGGACCGCTGGCCCCGGTCAATCCCGTCCCCGCGGGCGGCGGCGGCACCGCGCAGCTCGCCGCCGGCCCGGCGGCCGCCGGCACCAGCACCGGCCCGCTGCTCGTCACCGGCGGCGTCGCCGCCGCCGGCCTGGCCGGCCTGGTGCTCCACCGCCGCCGCGCCGCCGCCCGCGGCTGACCGGCATGGCGGTGGGGGCGGACGACACCGGTGCCGAGCGCACCGAAACCGGCAGGACCTGGGCGGCCGTCGTGGTCGGTCTGGTCCTGCTGGCCGCGTGGCTCCTCGGACACGGCGGCCACGGCGCCCCCGCCGCGCCCCCCGGACCCCGCGGCCTCGCCGCCGCCGCGGCCGCCGACCGGCCCGCGCAGGTCTACGCCCCCCACGTGCCGCTGCGCGACGCCGTGCCCCTGCGTATCGACATCCCGTCCGTGGGCATCCACGCCGATCTCGTGGCCCGCGGCCTCAAGGACGGCGCCGTCGACCCGCCCCCCTACTCCACCCCCGACGTCGCCGGCTGGTACCGCGACGGCCCCCCGCCGGGCGCCTCCGGCGCGGCCCTCATCGTCGGCCACGTCGACACCGAGACGCGTGCCGCGGTCTTCTACGGCCTCAGCACGATTCAGCGCGGCGCGCTGGTGGAGATCCCGCGATCCGACGGCACCGTCGCGGAATTCTCCGTCGAGGCGGTCGAGGTCATCGAGAAGTCCCACTTCGACGCCACCCGCGTCTACGGATCCGCCGGGCGGCCGGAGCTGCGCCTCATCACTTGCGGCGGGCAGTTCGACAAGGCTGAGCAGGCCTACTCGGCCAACGTGGTGGTCTTCGCCGCACTCACGGGTTCTCACTCCGCCTGACCCCCTCCGCGGTGTCCGCGGCCCCCGCTTCCCCCGGCCCGGGGGCCTGCCCCCTGCGGTGCGTCCCTTGCCTGCGGCCCGGTGGGGGCCGGTCGCGCAGTTCTCCCCCAGCGCTTCGCCTGGGGGTACCCCCACGCGCCCCTGGGTGATTGCCCCTTGCGGTGGCGTTGCTTGCCTGCGGCCCGGTGGTGGGTTGCGCGCGCAGTTCTCCCCCAGCGCTACGCCTGGGGGTACCCCCACGCGCCCCTGGGGCCCTGCCCCGTTCTGTCGCGTTCACAGTTGCGGTCCGCTGTGGCTGGTCGCGCAGTTCCCCGCGCCCCTTTTGGCCTGCGTCCTCCTGCGTCCGGCGTTCGCCCCTGCCAGGGGCTCTGTGTGGAGGGCACGCGTTTTTCAGGGGCGCGTGGGGGTACCCCCACGCGAAGCGCTGGGGGGAACGGAGCGCCCCGCCGGCGAGGTGGGAAAGAAAGCAACGCCCACCGCAGGTGGCACCCACCCAGGGGTGCGTGGGGTACCCCCAGGCGAGCGGCACCGTGGATTCCGTGACAGCACCCCGCAGGGAGTGGCGCGACGAGCCGCCACCGGGCCGCAGGCGGGCGACGGGCGCGGGTTCTTAGGGGCCGGGCGGGGGGAGGTCGGTGGAGCCGGTGAGGATGCTGGTCGCGAGATCGGCGAGGCGGAGACGGTGGGCTCGGGCGTGAGCCCGGAGGTGGCGGAAGGCGTCGTCGACGGTGATGTGAAAGCGCTCCGCCAGGAGGCCCTTGGCCTGCTCGACGGGCACCCTCGAATCCAGCGCACCCTGAAGCTGCGCCGCGAGGCGCTGATGGTGGCGGCGCGTACGCCGCTGGAGGACCCCGATGGCCGCGGCATCGGCGAGGGCGCGCCCGACGCCCGCGGTTTCGGCCGGCAGCGGCCCGGCGCCGGTGCGGAAGAGGACGAGCGCGCCCAGGACTTCCTTGCGGTGCCGTACGGGTATGGCGAAGACCGCGCCGTAGCCGGCGCCGAGCGCGCGGCGCGCGAAGTCCGCGGGGAGCGGGTCGAGAGGGTGCCTGAGGTCGGCGACGGCGACGTCCGTACCGCCGCGGTAGCACTCGGGGCCGGGCCCGGCGGCCGCGGTGAGCAGCCGCGCGGGCTCGGAGGACGCCCCGACCACCCGGATGTCCCCGTGCTGGTCGGCGAGCAGCAGCCCGGCCGCGGCGACGGCGGTGAGCCGCACGCAGCGGCCGGCCAGCCGGCGCAGCGCCGCGTCGGGCTCGGCCTCGTCGCCGAGGGTGTCGGTCAGTTCGACCAGGGTGCGGGCCAACAGCTGGTGCCCCGCCCCTGACCCGTCCGGCAGATCATCGTGCACGCCGTTCCCCTTTCCCCCGACGGACCGGCTCTGGCCACGAGTATTGCCGGTGGCCGGCCGCTTCCGCGTCCGTCGCAGGGCGGAGAAGGCCAGCGGGTTCGCGAATTCGGGCATAGGTTGACGAACGGTATGTTTCTCCGCGAGGAGGTTCCGATGCCCGTGCTCGAACCGAAGGGCGGCGCCGCGCTGCGGCCGGCACCCGCGGGGGAGGCCGCGCCGGACCGGGTGCAGGAGGCCAGGGCGGGCGGCACCCCCGCCGCGCTGCGGACCGGCCTTGAGCGGCTGCTGGGCGCGGACAGGGTGCTGGGCGACCTGACGGACCTGGTCCGCTACGCCTCGGACGCGAGCCCTTACCGCTTCGTGCCGCAGGCGGTGGTCGTACCGCAGAGCGTGCAGGACGTGGCGCGGCTGCTGGCGTACGCACGGGCCGAGCGCCGCCACCTGGTCTTCCGGGCCGCGGGCACCAGCCTGAACGGGCAGGCGCAGGGCGAGGACATCCTGGTGGACGTGCGCCGGCACTTCAGCGGGATCGAGGTCGAGGCGGACGGGGCCAGGGCCCGTGTGCTGCCCGGCACGGTGCTGGCTCGGGCCAACGCGGCGCTGGCCAGGCACGGCCGGGTGCTGGGCCCGGACCCGGCGAGCGCGATCGCCGCCACGGTCGGCGGGGTGCTGGCCAACAACGCCTCCGGCATGACCGCGGGCACCACCCGCGACTCCTACCGCACGGTCGCGTCGCTGACGGTGGTGCTGCCGTCGGGCACCGTCGTGGACACCGCGGACCCGGACGCCGACGCGGGCCTCGCGGCCGCCGAGCCGGACATCTACCAGGGCCTGCTCGACCTGCGGGACGAGATCGAGGCGGACCAGGAGCTGACCGCGCGCATCCGCGCCAAGCACGCCGTCAAGAACACCAACGGCTACCGCCTCGACGCCTTCCTCGACGCCGACAGCCCCGCCCAGATCCTGCGCGGCCTGATGATCGGCTCGCAGGGCACCCTCGGCTTCATAGCCGAGGCGGTCTACGAGACGCTGCCGATACACCCCGCAGCCACCGCCGGGCTGCTCTTCTTCCCGACGCTGCCGGCCGCCGCCGCCGCCGTACCGCACTTCGCGCAGGCCGGCGCGGAGGCCGTCGAACTGATGGACGGCAATGTGCTGCGGGCCGCGACCGCCGTGCCCGGTGTGCCGGCGCAGTGGGCCGACCTGCCGGAGACCTGCGCGGCGCTGCTGGTCGAATTCCGGGCCGCGGACGAGACGCAACTGGCCGCGTACGAACGCGCCGCCGAGCGGGTCTGCGCCGACCTCGGCCTGATCACCCCGGCCCCGGCGGCGGAAGGCCACGGCGGCTTCACCCGCGACCGGGAGCGTATCGACGCGCTGTGGCGGGTACGCAAGGCGTTCGTGACCGCCGTCGGCGGCGCCCGCCCGCCCGGCACCACCCTGATCACCGAGGACTTCGCGGTGCCGCCCGACCGGCTCGCCGAGGCCTGCACCGAACTGCTCGACCTCCAGCGCAGGCACGGCTTCGACGCGGCCGTCGCCGGGCACGCCGCGCACGGCAACCTGCACTTCCTGCTCACCTTCGACGCCGGCCGCGCCACCGACGTCGAGCGCTACGCCGCCTTCATGGACGACTTCTGCCGCACCGTCACCGAGCGCTTCGACGGCTCGCTCAAGGCCGAGCACGGCACCGGGCGCAATATCGCGCCCTTCCTGGAGATGGAGTGGGGCCCGGCCGCCACCGCCCTGATGTGGCGCGTCAAGGCGCTGCTCGACCCGGACGGCATCCTCGCCCCGGGCGTCGTCCTCGACCGGGACCCGCGCGGGCACCTGCGCGGTCTGAAGACCCTCCCGGTCATCGAAGCGGTCGCCGACCCCTGCATCGAATGCGGCTTCTGCGAACCCACCTGCCCCAGCCGCGATCTGACCACCACCCCGCGGCAGCGGATCGTGCTGCGCCGCGAGATGCTGCGGCAGCCCGCCGACTCGCCCGTGCTGCGCGAACTGCTCGACGCGTACGGATACGCCGCCGTCGACACCTGCGCCGGCGACTCGACCTGCAAGCTCGCCTGCCCGGTCGGCATCGACACCGGCGCGATGATGAAGGACTTCCGGCACGCCATGCACTCCCGCGCCGAGGAGCGCGCCGCCGGCGCCGCCGCCACCCACTGGCGCACCGCGGAGCGCGCCGCCCGCGCCACCGTCGCCACCGCGGACGCGGTACGCCGCCGGGTCGGCGACCGGCCGCTCGCCGCGGTCACCGGGGCCGCCCGGCGGGCGGCACGCCCCGAGCTCATACCCGAGTGGCTGCCGGAGATCCCCGGCGCCGCCCCGCGCGCCCTGCCCCGCACCGAACAGGACGGCGCCGCCGCCGTCTACTACCCCGCCTGCGTCAACCGCGTCTTCGGCCCGCCCGAGGGCCGCTACGGCTGGGTGCCGCAGTCCCTGGTCACCGTCTCCGCCCGGGCGGGCCTGCCGGTGTGGATACCGCCCGACGTCACCGGCACCTGCTGCGCCACGATCTGGCACTCCAAGGGCTACGACGAGGGCAACGTCGTGATGGCCAACCGGATCGTCGAGCACGCCTGGGTCTGGACCGGCGGCGGGCGGCTCCCCCTCGTGGTCGACGCCACCTCCTGCACCCTCGGGCTCACCCGGGAGGTCGTCCCCTACCTCACCGACGCCAACCGCGACCTCCACGGCGAGCTGACCGTCCTGGACGCCACGGAGTGGGCCGCGGACCACGTCCTGCCCCGGCTCACCGTCACCACCCGCGTCGGCTCCGCCGTCGTCCACCCCACGTGCTCCGCACGGCACCTCGGCCGTCCCGGCCCCGCCCTCGCGGAGGTCGCCGCCGCCATCGCCGCCGAGGTCGTCGTCCCCGACGACGCCGGGTGCTGCGCCTTCGCCGGCGACCGCGGCATGCTCCACGCGGAGCTCACCGAGTCTGCGACCCGGGCCGAGTCGGAGGAGGTCGCTGCGCGCGGCTTTGACGTCTACGTCTCGGCCAGCCGTATGTGCGAAGTCGGCATGTCCCGAGCCACGGGCGAGCCGTACGAGTCCGTCATCATCGCCCTGGAGCGGGCGACCCGCTAACCCCTTTTCCCCGGCCGCCCCCCGGTGGGGGCTTGTCTCGCAGTTCTCCCCCAGCGCTTCGCCTGGGGGCACCCCCACGAGCCCCTGGGTGAGTGCCACTCGCGGTGGCCGGTCGCCTTTCCCGCCTTGTCGGCGAAGCACTGGGGGCGAACTGCGCGCCCCGCCGAAGAGGCGGGAAAGAAAGCGACGCCACCGCAAGTGGCACTCGCCCCCACCGGGCCGCAGGTGGGCGTTACGCGAAGTCGGGGTAAGGCGGGGCTTCCACGGGAGAGGGGAGGGGGCGGGGCTGGGGGGAGAGGAAGAGGAGGACGACGTCGTCCGAGAGGGAGCCGCCGGCGTGCCGGAGAAGATCGGCGTAGACCCCCTCGACCGCCGCGTCCAAGTCGGCGCCGGCCGACGCGACGATCGCCCCGACCCGCTCACCGAGAGGGTAGAACGTGCCGTCGAGCGGGCTGCGCGCCTCGATGACACCGTCGGTGCAGAGGACCAGCACGTCCCCGGGGTGCATGGCGGCACGCCAGGACGTGGGGCCGCCGGAGACGAGGTCGGCGAGGCCGAGGGGGACCCAGGGCTCGGCGGGGGAGAGCGTGTCGACGGCGCCGTCGCGGGAGACCCGCAGCGGCGCGACGTGGCCGTAGTGCAGCAGTTCGACGCTGTCGGGCCGGTCGAACTGGGCGAAGAGCGCGGTGATGAAGTCCCCGGTGGTGACGTGCCGTCCGACGCTGGTGTCGACGCGGCGGGCGACCGTGTCGAGCCCGCCCTCGTCGAACGCGGCCTCGCGGAAGGCGCCGAGGACCACCGCCGAGGTCTGCACCGCGGGGAGCCCTTTGCCGCGGACGTCGCCGATGAGGGCCCTTACGCCGTGCGGGGTTTCGAGCACCGCGTAGAGGTCGCCGCCGATCTGTGCGGCGTCGGCGGCGGAGACGTACCGTACGGCGAGCCGGACGTGGCCGACCCGCGGCTCTGGCGGGCGCATCAGGGCGTGCTGCGCGGCCTCGGCGACGGAGGCGATCGCGGTGAAGGCCTTGGCCCCGGTCTCGCGGCGCCAGGCGATGTAGACGCTGAAGAGGGTGACGAGCGCGTAGGCGAAGGCCTGGCCGAAGAAGACGTCGTGGTCGGGGATGTCGGTGATGCCGTCGTAGGGCGCGAGGGCGGCCTGGACGAGCAGGCCGAGCACCCCGATGAAGAGCGTCTTGCGCCAGGTCACGGTGATCGCGGCGAGCGGCGGCGCGACGACGATGCCGGGTGTGAGGAAGTGGTCCCGGCCGGCGATCAGGTCCGAGGCGACGACGAGGCCGATGGCCGCCAGCGGCAGGGACAGGCCCAAGCGCGCCAGATAGTCGCTCTCCACCCGCTGGAGGGTTCTGGTCAGCCAGACAATCTTCACATGGTGAACCTATCCGCCCGCACCCGTGCCGTCAGCCGCTCGAAGGGGTGATCGACACCGTCAGGGCGGGCAGCGGACCGGACGGCCGCGGTGTTCCCATGGTGCACCAGTGGTGCCGGATCGGTGTGTTGCGCCGGGTGAATGTTCTGCGACAGACGGGGGGTGCGGGGTGGCTGGGACGGCCGGATCTTCCTAGGGTCGTCGTGTACCTGCCACCCCATGGGGCTGACCGCCCCGCGCTGGAGGACCCCTGTGCGCAAGAGAGTGATCGCGTCCGCTGCCGCCGCCCTCGGCTTCCTGCTGGTGATCCCGGCATCCGCCGCCGACGCGGGCCCAGGAGCCCCCGGGATAGGCGACCCGTACTACCCGACGTACGGCAACGGCGGCTACGACGTCTCCCACTACGGCCTCGACCTCAGCTACCAGCCCGCCACCGACACCCTCTCCGGCACCGCCACCTTGCAGGCCACCGCCACCCAGGGCCTCACCAGCTTCGACCTGGACTTCGCACTGACCGTCAGCAAGGTGACCGTGGACGGCCGCCCGGCGCGGTTCGCCACCAGCGGCGAGCAGGAACTCGTGATCACCCCGGACCGGGCCGTCCCGCGCGGCCACCGCATCACCGTCGCGGTGACCTACTCCGGCGTGCCCTCCAGCGTCGAGCGCTACGGCTTCACCTCCTGGCAGCGCACCCCCGACGGCGGGGTCGCGGCCAACGAACCCGAGTCGGCCTGGTGGTGGTTCCCCAGCAACGACCACCCGCTGGACAAGGCCACCTACGACGTGAACGTCCGCGTCCCGGCCGGCGAGCAGGCCATCAGCAACGGCCTGCTGCTCTCCCAGCGCACCGCGGGCGGCTGGACCGCCTACCACTGGCGGCAGGACAAGCCGCAGGCCACGTACCTGGCCACCCTCGCTCTCGGCCACTTCGCCCTCACCCGCGGCCGTACCCGGGCCGGCGTGCCCGTCATCAACGCCTACAGCACCGACCTGCCCGCGGCCACCGCCGCCAACGCCCGCGCGGGCGTGGAGCGCACCGGCGAGATCATCGACTTCCTCAGCACCTGGTTCGGCCCCTACCCCTTCGACGCGGCGGGCGGCTACGTGCCGAACGTCCCCTCGCACTTCTCCCTCGAAGCGCAGACCCGGGTCTTCTACAGCCCCGCGGTCTTCGCGACCACCGACGGCATCGGCACCGTCGCGCACGAGCTGTCCCACCAGTGGTGGGGCGACGACGTGTCGCTCGCCCGCTGGTCGGACATCTGGCTGAACGAGGGCTTCGCCACCTACGGCAGCTGGCTGTGGGCCGAGCACCAGGGCACCGCCACCGTGCAGCAGATCGCCCGGCAGACCTACGACTCCTACCCGGCGGACGACCCGTTCTGGACCGTGGAGCCGGGCGACCCGGGGCCGAGCAAGCAGTTCGACGACGCCGTCTACGACCGGGGCGCGATCGCCATCCAGGCGCTCCGCACCACCATCGGCGACCACGCCTTCCGCGCCCTGCTCAAGGCCTGGCCGGCCCAGCACCGCTACGGCAACGGCACCATCGCCGAATTCCGCGCGCTGGCGGAGAAGCTGTCGGGCAAGGACCTGGGCGGCTTCTTCGGGACCTGGCTCTACACCCCGGCCAAGCCCGCCGTGCTCCCCGGCGGATGACCACCGGCTGATACGGCACGATGGACCCGGGCGGAGCCGGCGAAGGGACCTCGGGTGGAGCACAGCGAACTGCGGGCGGACTGCGGCAACTGCTTCGGGCTGTGCTGCGTCGCCCTCGCCTTCACCCGGTCCGCCGACTTCGCCCGGGACAAGGCCGCGGGCGAGCCCTGCGGCCACCTCGGCGCCGACCACCGCTGCGGGATCCACGACCGGCTCCGCGACCGCGGCTATGCAGGCTGCACCGTCTACGACTGCCTCGGGGCGGGCCAGAAGGTCTCCCGGCACACCTTCGCCGGGCAGGACTGGCGGGGCTCGGCGGACGGCGGCCGGGCCATGTTCGCGGTGCTGCCGGTGGTGCGGCAGCTGCACGAGCTGCTCCGCCACCTCGCCGAGCTGCGCACCCTGCCGGCCGCCGCCGGGCTGTACGAACCCGCCGCCGCGGCGGCGGCGCGCATCGAGGCGCTGAGCCTCGGCACCGCGGAGTCGCTGCTCGCGCTGGACGTCGCGGCCGAGCGTTCGCAGGTCGCCGACCTGCTGCGCACCGCCTCCGCGCTGGCCCGCGCCGGCTTCCCCGGCCGCAGGGACCACCGCGGCGCCGATCTGATGGGCTCCCGCCTGCGCGGCGCGGACCTGCGCGGAGCCGATCTGCGGGGCGCCTATCTGATCGGGGCGGACCTGCGCGGAGCCGATCTGCGCGGCGCTGACCTGCTGGGCACCGACTTCCGCGGCGCGGACCTCCGGGGCGCGGATCTGCGGGGCGCCCTCTTCCTGACCGCCCCGCAGCTCACCGCCGCGTCCGGCGCCGCCACGACCCGGCTCCCGCCGGACCTGCCACCCCCGGCCCACTGGTCGTGAAACCCGACCGTGGCGCCCGACCGTAAAACCCGGTCGTGGCGCCCGGTGGTGAAGCCCGATCGTGAAGTGAGGCCCGGCGGACATGAAGAAGGCCCCCCACGCGCCGTGGGAGGCCTTCTTCACCCTGCGAAGTGCGCCGCCAGGGACTCGAACCCCGGACCCGCTGATTAAGAGTCAGCTGCTCTAACCAACTGAGCTAGCGGCGCAACGAGGACAACTATACGTCCTCCCGCCGGGTGCTCCGACCACCCCCGCGGGGGGAGCCCGCGCTCAGATGGTCATGGAGAGGAGCATCGGCGCGGCCCGCTGGTTGAGGGTGTCGACCGCCGGCTTGAGGCGGTGCGCCTCGGCCAGCGGCATCGACAGGGCGAGGCAGGCGACCGTCTTGCCGATGGTGACCGGGATCGCCGCGCACACCGTGCCGACCGCGTATTCCTGCAGGTCCAGCGTGGGAACGCTGGCCGGCTGGCGTTCGAGCCTGGTGAGCAGCGCGCGGTCGTCGATCACGGTGCGGGAGGTGAGCCGGGCGGGCCGGTGCCGGGAGAGGTGTTCGAGCCGCGAGTTGTGGTCGAGCTGGGCGAGCAGGCACTTGCCCACCGCGCTGGCGTGGGCGGCCGAGCGGAAGTCGACCCACTCGTTGACCTTGGGCGCGTTCGGGCCGTCGGCGAAGTCGACGATGCGGACCTCGCCGTCGTCGTAGCGGCTGAAATAGACCGCCGCGCCGACCTCGTCGCGCAGCTCCGCCAGGATCGCGCGCAGCTTCTCGGCCAGCGCCTCGTCGTGGTTGGCGGCGCCGAGCAGCACCAGGGTCTCGCCGAGCACGTAGCCGCCGCCGGGCAGGAAGCCCAGATAGCGCTCGCGTTGCAGCATGGCCAGGAGCTGCGAGAGATAGCCGACCGGCACCCCTATCTCCCGGGCGAGCTGCTCGGCGGAGACACCGTGCCGGTGCGTGTCGACGGATTCCAGCACGCGCAGTGCGTGCTGGACCGCGTAGACCGGCGCGGTCTGACGGTGTTCTAGCGCCACGGTAGCCCCCTGCAGGTGTGACCGTTTGCGTCCTGGTTGTCGCTGCTGGTCACGGTTGGGGCTCACTGGAGTCCCAACCGGCAGCTTGACCGGATTCCACGATAGCCCCAATAGCCTTGCCGGTAGAGGCGGTTGGCCACTTCTCCGGAGCCGCGCAGGCGTATACGCAGGAAGGGGCCACTCTGGCATATGCCACGGTCACTGCCCGATCGGTGAAATCGGCGAATTGGCCGCGGGAATATCAGGACGAGCGCTCCGGTTGATTTTTCAGGCAATATTCCGCGTGCCTGGCGCGCGGGTGAACGATCAAGGAGGCGCTTGCTGTGGGTGACGACGTGGTTCGGGACGGCGGCGGCGACGGCGGCGACAGCGGTGCGGCCGGCCACGGGATCCGCGGCACCGTCCGCGGCAGCGCGCCCGTACCGCTGTCGGTGCTCGACCTGGCCGGCGTCGGCGCGGGCCTGACGGCCGGGGACGCGCTGCGCAACAGCGTCGAGATCGCCAGGACCGCAGAGACCCGCGGCTACCACCGGATGTGGGTGGCCGAGCACCACTCCATGCCCGGGGTGGCCAGCTCCTCGCCGGCGGTGATCCTGGCCCACCTGGCCGCCTTCACCCGCACCCTGCGGCTCGGCTCGGGCGGTGTGATGCTGCCCAACCACGCGCCGCTGGTCATCGCCGAGCAGTTCGGCACCCTGGAGGCGCTCGCCCCCGGCCGGATCGACCTGGGCCTGGGCCGCGCGCCGGGTACGGACGGGGCCACCGCGGCGGCGCTGCGCAGGACCGAGTCGCTCCACGAGGGCGCCGACGAATTCCCGCAGCAGCTCGCGGAGCTGGTCCGCTTCCTGGACGACGACTTCCCCGACGGCCACCGCTACTCCCGTATCCACGCGGTGCCGGGACCGGTGCAGGGCACCACCGCCGGCGGGGTGCAGTCCGCCGGCCGGCCCAGCATCTGGCTGCTCGGCTCGTCCGGTTTCAGCGCCCAGCTGGCCGGGGCGCTGGGCCTGCCGTTCTCCTTCGCGCACCACTTCTCCGCCGCCAACACCGTGCCGGCGCTCGCCCTCTACCGCGAGTCCTTCCGCCCGTCGGAGATCCTGGACCGCCCCTACGCCTCGATCGGGGTGGCCGCGCTGGCCACCGAGGACCCCGAGCAGGCCCGCCG
Organism: Streptomyces sp. NBC_00433; assembly: GCA_036015235.1. Classification (NCBI taxonomy): domain Bacteria; kingdom Bacillati; phylum Actinomycetota; class Actinomycetes; order Kitasatosporales; family Streptomycetaceae; genus Streptomyces; species Streptomyces sp. NBC_00433. The sequence continues at coordinate 6,312,342 of CP107926.1, forward strand.
CCAGGTGCTGGCGGGCGCGCTGGGCATGCTGCGGCTGCGCACCGGGCGCCCCGGCCTCGTCCCGACGCCCGAGGAGGCGGCGGCCCATCCGTTCAGCCCGATGGAGCGGGACTTCGTGGACTCCTGGATGGCCAATGTCGTGTACGGCGACCCGCAGACGGTCAGGGCGGGCCTCGACGAGCTGGTCGGGCGGACGGGCGCCGACGAGCTGGTGATCACCGCCAACGCGCACACGCCGTCGGTGCGGCTGCGCTCGTACGACCTCATCGCCGACGCGTACGGCTTCCCGAAGGACATCGCAGCCGGTTAAATACCGGTTTCCTGCCGTCCTGTGGTCCAAGCGCGGACAGACCACGGGCCATGCCTTAACCACGGCTTAAAGCCCCTCGTCACCCGGTTGACGAGGGGCTTTGCTCACGTCGTGAACGATCGGCGGGCCCTCGGAGCCCGCGAATTGGTCTAGTCCTGGCTTTGGTTCAGACCATTGACGTGCACTTGATCAGAGGGCTATCCATACCCCACAGCCCCCTGTTGTTCCTCCCTCTCCCCCCGGAGGTTCTCGTGCAGTCCAGGAAGAGAGCGCTCGTGGCCGCGGCCACCAGCGCCGCGCTCGCCCTCGGCGCGCTGACCGCGCTGGTCGGCGGCCTCGGCACCGCCCAGGCGGACACCACCGCCGCCGCCCAGCCCGCCGCGGCCGCCGCCGCGAGCAGCGGCGGCGTCAAGATCGCCTATTACGACCAGTGGAGCGTGTACGGCAACGCCTTCTACCCCAAGAACCTCGACACCGAGGGGATCGCCGGGAAGCTCAACATCCTCAACTACTCCTTCGAGAACATCGACCCGGTCAACCTGACCTGTTTCGAGGCGACCAAGGCGTCGGACTCCACCAACGAGTCCAACCCCAACGCCGGTGACGGCGCGGGCGACGCCTTCGCCGACTACCAGAAGTCCTACGGCGCCGACATCAGCGTCAACGGCACCGCGGACACCTGGAACCAGCCGCTGGTCGGCAACTTCAACCAGCTCAAGCAGCTCAAGGCGAAGTACCCGAACCTGAAGATCGTCATCTCGCTCGGCGGCTGGACGTACTCGAAGTACTTCTCCGACGCCGCCGCCACCGACGCCAGCCGCAAGAAGCTGGTCGGCTCCTGCATCGACATGTTCATCAAGGGCAACCTGCCCGTCCAGGGCGGCTACGGCGGCACCGGTGCCGCGGCCGGCATCTTCGACGGCTTCGACATCGACTGGGAATACCCCGGCTCGCCCGGCGGCCACACCGGCAACCACTACAGCGCGAACGACACGGCCAACTACACCGCGCTGGCCGCCGAGTTCCGCAGCGAGCTGGACGCCTACGGCGCCGCCAACGGCGGCCGGAAGATGCTGCTCACGGCAGCGCTGCCGGCCGGTCAGGACAAGATCGCGAAGCTCCAGACCAACAAGCTCGGGCAGTACCTGGACTACGCGAACATCATGACGTACGACATGCACGGGGCCTTCGAGACCAACGGCCCCACGAACTTCCAGGACCCGCTGTACCAGTCGCCCAGCGACCCCTCGAACCCGATCTCGCCCGGGAACGAGAAGTACAGCACCGACCACGCCATCTCGGCCTGGACCACCGGTGACTCCGCCTACGGCATCCCCGGCGGCTTCCCCGCCAACAAGCTCACCCTGGGCTACCCGACGTACTACCGCGGCTGGTCCGGCGTGTCCGCGGGCAGCAACCACGGGCTCTACCAGCCCGCTTCCGGTCCCGCGGCGGCCCGCGGCATCAGCCAGGTCGCGGGGACGGCGTACTACAAGGAGCTGACCGGCGTCGTCGACAACCCCGCCGACACCTTCTACGACGCCGCCTCGCAGACCAACTGGTTCTACAACGGCAACGAGTTCTGGACCGGCCTCGGCGCGCAGGCGATCCAGGCCAAGGCCGACTACGGGCACTGCCACGGGCTGGCCGGCTCGATGATGTACTCGCTGCTCGACCTGGATCCGGCGGCCACGCTCTTCAACAAGATCGTGACCGCGACCAACGGCTCCGCCTCGGGCTGCGGCACGCCGACCACCCCGCCCACGACGCCTACCACCACCCCGCCCACGACGCCCACGAGCACCCCGCCGACGACGCCCACGACCACTCCGCCCACCACCCCGACGAGCGGCACCTGCACCCTGCCGTCCTGGTCCGCCTCCGCGATCTACGTCGGCGGCAACCAGGTCTCCTGGAAGGGCCACAAGTGGAACGCCAAGTGGTGGACCACGAACGAGGAGCCCGGCACCACCGGTGAATGGGGAGTCTGGCAGGACCTGGGCGCCTGCTGACCTGACCCGACCCGACCCGACCCGAGCCGCCGCTGCCAGGGACCCGCGTCCTCCCTCCCCCCGAGGACGCGGGTCCCTCAGTGCGGCAGGACGGATCAGTGCGCCGGGCCCGATCAGCGCAGCAGGCCCGAGATGACGTCCGGGCCGACCGGGCGGGAGTAGTGCCACCCCTGGCCCGTGTCGCAGCCGATACGCCGCAGGCGCTCCGCCTGCTCCGCGTTCTCGACGCATTCGGCCGTCACCGTCAGGCCCAGCCGGTGGGCGAGGTCGACCAGGGCCTCGACGATCGTCTCGTCGGCCGGGTTGGGGTGTTCCGCCGAGCGGAAGCCCTGCACGAAGGAGCCGTCGAGCTTCAGGGCCGAGACGGGGAGCCGGCTCATGTAGGCCAGGTTCGAGTAGCCGGTGCCGAAGTCGTCGATGGCGATCCGTACGCCCATCTCGTGCAGCGCGTGCAGCGCCTGCAAAGGCCGCCCGGCCGAGCCCATCACCGCGGACTCGGTGAGTTCGAGTTGCAGCAGCCGCGGCGGCAGTCCGGTGTCGGCGAGGATCTCGGCGACGTCCGCGACCAGGTCGGAGTCCCACATCTGGCGGACCGCCACATTGACGCTGACCACAAGCGGCGCCGCCGGGTGGGCCAGTTGCCAGGCGCGGGCCTGCCGGCAGCCCTCGGCGAGCACCCAGCGGCCGAGCTGGACGATGGAGCCGTCCTCCTCCGCCAGGCCGATGAAGCGGTTGGGCGCCAGCCGCCCGAAGTGCGGGTGCTCCCAGCGCACCAGGGCCTCCACCCCGCGCAGCTCGCCGGTGTCGAGGGCGACCAGCGGCTGGTAGTCCAGCACGAACTCGCCGCGCTCCACGGCCTGCCGCAGCGTGCGGGACAGCGCCTGGCGGGTCATCCGGTGCTCGTTGCGCTCGGGGTCGAAGAGCGTCCAGCGGGCCTTGCCGTCGGCCTTGGCCCAATACAGCGTCGTGTCGGCGGCCTGCATCAGGCCGGTGGCCGAGCTGCCCGGCGCCTCCCGCTCGACCACCCCGATGCTCGCCGAGACCGCGAGCCGCTGCCCGGCCACGTCGAACGGCTGCTGGAGCGCGGTCAGTACGGCCTCCGCCAGCGCGGTGGCCTGCCCGGTGCCGGTGGAGTCCCGCACCAGCAGCGCGAACTCGTCGCCGCCGAGCCGGGCGACCAGGTGCCCGCCGGGCTCGGCGCAGGCCAGCAGCCGGCGCGCGACGGCGGCCAGCAGCTCGTCGCCGACCCGGTGGCCGAGGGTGTCGTTGACGGCCTTGAAACCGTCGAGGTCGAGATAGCACAGCCCGATGCGCCCGGTGCCGCGGCCCGGCGCGCTGTCGCACGCGTCGGTGAGCCGCTCGAAGAACAGCGCCCTGTTGGGCAGCCTGGTCACCGGGTCGTGCATCCGCAGGTGCCGCAACTGCTCGCGCAGCGCGTCCCGTTCGCCGACGTCCTCGACGGTCAGCAGCAGCGGGGCCGCCCCGGTCCGCGACAGCGTGACCTCGGCCAGCAGGGCCGCGCCGTCCTGCCGGGTGATCCGCCGGGTGCAGCGCAGCCGGTCGCGGCGGCCGGTGAGCACGTCGTGGAAGGCGGCCCTGGCGTGCGGGTCGCCGGCCAGGCCGAGCAGCGCGCCCGCGCCGACCGCCGCGAGGCGCTCGGGCGCCGCGCCCAGCAGGGTCGCGAGCGCCGGGTTGGCGGCCAGCACGTCGCCCTCGGGCGACAGCAGCGCCATCGCCGACCTGGCCACCGCGAAGGCAGCCCGGTAGTCGCGCAGCTCGGCTTCCTCGCGTGCTGCCGTGCCGCGCGGGCGTGGGGCAGAAGTGTGACTCTGTGTGATGACCTGTGCTGTGCTTTCGGGGTCGACGCCGGGGCCGCCCGCGGGTCCGCCCATGGCCTGCTCCCCGTGTCGCGCTCGTCTCGCACGCGATCATATGGGCTGTTGGAGCAGGCGATCCAGCGTTGCGGTGGTGATTCTCCGCACGGGCTCCCGCGGGCCGACCGTTTCTGCGCGATTGGGCGCCGATCCTGATCGCTTCACCTGCGCTGTTACGGAACGTAGTGCCGTCGGCCGTCCAGGTGTTCGCCGTGCCCGGAGCCCCGCGCACCACCCGGGTGGAGCAGTCGAACCCCGCATACCACCGCAATCCATAGCAAGGTGGTCGAGGTGTCCCGAACGGGCTCGCGAACCCTCCCCGGAGGTCCATGTGCGGCGGTCAGGCATCTCGGCAGGCGACACACGGGGCGCTGGAAGCGTTCGGCCCGCGCGTGGCGCCGCGAAGGCGCCCTGGGGCCCGCGCGGGGCGCGCTCGGCGGCGTCCGGGGCCTTCGTGCTGAGCGCACTGGTCGCCTGGACGCTGGCCACCGGACCGTCCGCGCACGCGGCCCCCGCGTCCGCCGCGTGCCTGCTGCCGCGCACCCAGGCGCACCACTCCGAGGGCGTGGACACCGCCCCCGGCGGCTATGCCGAGGCGAAGGGCGACGTGCGGGCCCTGATGGTCTTCCTGTCCTTCCCCGACGCGGCCCCCTCGCTGACCCCGCAGGAGGTCGCCGCCGACCACTACCCGGCCACCGGTGACTTCTACGACGAGGCGTCCTACGGGCAGTTCCGGCTGCACCTGCACACCGTGGACCACTGGGTGCCGATGCCGCGCTCGGCGACCGCGTACGCCATCAGCCGCGACTGGCGGGCCGCCGACCGGACCGCGTACCTGCGCGACGCCCTCACCGCGGCCGACCCGGTGGTGGACTTCAGCGGCTACGACGTGGTCTACCTCGTCGCCGACCCCGACGCGCCCGGCGTGGACTCCGACGCCACCAAGGTCGTCAACCTCGCCTCGCCCGTCACCCTCGACGGCAACCCGCTGGCCCGCCTGGTGACCGTCTTCGAACGGCACCCCCCGGACCGCAACGTGCTCGCCCACGAGACCGGCCACGTCTTCGACCTGCCCGACCTCTACTACCGCCCGCCGGTCGGCAGCAACGCGGACTGGGACACCCACGTCGGCGACTGGGACCTGATGGGCAGCCAGTTCGGCCTGGCCCCCGAGCCCTTCGCCTGGCACAAGTGGAAGCTCGGCTGGCTGCGGCCCGACCAGGTCGGCTGCGTGACCGGCCTCGGCACGACCTACTACGGCCTCAGCCCCGACGAGGTCCGCGGCGGCACCAAGCTGCTGGTCGTCCGCACCGGCGCCGACACCGCGCTGGCCGTCGAGGCGCGCGGTGCCACGGGCAACGACTGGACCGCCTGCCGGCAGGGCGTCCTGCTCTACGAGGTGCGCTCCGACCGCGAGTCCGGCGACGGGCCGATCGACGTCGTCGACGGCCACCCCGGCACCTCCGCCTGCGCCGGCACCTCGGTCTACCCGCCGCTGGCCGACGCGCCGCTCGGCGTGGGGGAGTCCTACGCCCTGCCCGACGGCACCACCTGCGTCACCGTCACCGGCCACGAGCAGAACGGCGACTGGGCGGTCAAGGTCACCGAGAGCGCACCGGGTGGTGACGGTGCCGGCCGGCCGGGGTAGCGCACCGGCCCCCGGCGGTGTGCGGCGGCTCGCCGCGCGGGGCGCCCGGATGGCGGCGCTCGGGGCGGCCGGGCTGCTCGCCGTCGGCAGCTCGGTGTCCGCGGGGAGCGGCCCGCCCGCGCTGCCCGCCTCCCCGCCCGCCGCCCGGCCCTGCGCGCTGCGCGCCGTCCCCGGCGTGGCCATGTCCGAGGGCTTCTCGGACTCCACCGACCGCGGCCCCGACGCCGAGTTCGCCCCGTCCACCGGCACGGTCCACGCCCTGACCCTGCTGATCGACTTCCCGGACACCCCCGCGCCCTACAGCGCCCGCGAGCGGTACGCCGAGTTCTTCCCCGCGGTCAAGCAGTGGTACACGGCCGCGTCGTACGGCAAGCTCGACTACGAGTCCACGCCGGTGCTGCGCTACATACGCATGCCGCGGCCCTTCAGCGCGTACGGGATAGGCCGCGGCTACGGATGGGACGCGCACACCGCGATGATGCGCGACCTGCTCATGGCCGCCGACGCGGGCATAGACTTCCGCGGCTACGACCTGGTCAACGTCCTGGTCACGCCCAACGCGGGCCCGCCCGCCGACGAGGCGGTGCTCTCCGTCACCTGGACCGGCGCTTCGGCCGCCACCACCGACGAAGGCGCCCAGCTTAACAAGGTCTCGCTCATCTACGGCCACGACCAGTCGGGTTCACGGGTCCTCAGCCACGAGAACGGCCACGACTTCGGGCTGCCCGACCTCTACTCCGCCGACGACTTCCAGCACACCGACCGGCTCGCCGGCCAGTGGGACACCATGTCGCTGGACTGGGGCCTGCAAGGGGACCTCTTCGCCTGGCACAAGTGGCGGCTCGGCTGGCTCACCGACCGCCAGATCGCCTGCGTCACCTCGCGCGGCACCACCACCTACCACCTCAGCCCGGTGGAGGTGCCCGGCGGGCGCAAGGCCGTGATCATCCCCTACGGGCCCACCGGGGTCTTCGTGATCGAGGCCAGGGCCGCCGTCGGCGACGACCACGACGCCTGCCGCCAGGGCGTGCTGGCCTACCGGGTGCGTACCGACATCGACTCGGGCAAGGGCCCGGTCACCGTCGTGGACGGCCACCCGGGCACCTCCGCCTGCGACTTCAGCAGCGGCGCCTTCAACTCCCTGAACGACGCGCCCTTCACCGCCGGCCAGACCTACACCGACAAGGCGGCGCACGTCACCTTCACGGTGGACGGCCGCGACGCGGCGGGCGACTGGAAGATACGCGTCACCCGCCGCTGACCCGAACGACCCTGGCTCAGCTGAGCAGTTCGGCCTCAAGGGTGATGTCCACGCCCGCGAGCGCCTTGCTGACCGGGCAGTTCGCCTTCGCGTCCTGCGCGGCCGCCTCGAAGGCCTCGGCCGACAGGCCGGGGACACGGGCCTTCACCGACAGCGTGATGCCGGTGATGCCCTCGCCGGGCTGGAAGGTGACGTTCGCGACCGTCTGCACGGTCTCCGGCGGGGTGCCGGCGCCGGCCAGGCCGTGCGAGAGGGCCATCGAGTAGCACGAGGAGTGGGCCGCGGCGATCAGCTCCTCCGGGCTGGTCTTGCCGTTGGCGGCCTCGGCGCGCGAGGGCCAGGAGACCTCGTAGGTGCCGACGCCCGAGGTGTCGAGCGACACGGTGCCGGCGCCGCCGATCAGCGCGCCCTTCCACTGGGTGGTCGCGGTGCGGGTGGTTGCCATGGTGAAGCCTCCATCGAGTACGTACCGTCGGTCCGCGGCTCCCGCCGCCTTCCGAACGCTACCCGGTCGGGCCCGCCGACCGGCGCCGGCGTCCTGCCCGGCGGACACGGCCCGCCGCCGCGGCCGCCTCACCCCAGGTGGCCGGTGTCGTTCCAGCGCTCGATCGCGGGCTCGCCGTACGCCCATCCGAGTACCGACAGCGACGCCGGGTCCAGCCGCAGCGCCGCGCCGAAGGACGGCGGCAGCCCCAGCCAGCGGGCGCCGAGCATGCGCAGCACATGGCCGTGCGCGAAGACCAGCACATCGCGCGGCGCCGACCTGGCCCAGGCGACCACGTCGTCCGCGCGCACCGCCACGTCGTCGGGCGACTCGCCGTTCGGCACCCCGTCCCGCCAGATGCTCCAGCCCGGCCGCAGCTCCTGCAGCTGGGCCGGGGTGCGGCCCTCGTAGTCGCCGTAGTCCCACTCCAGCAGCGCGTCCCACTCCTTGGCGCCGGTGAAGCCCGCCAGGTGGCAGGTGTCCGCGGCCCGCAGCAGCGGGCTGGTGCGCACCTCGGCGTCGCGCAGCCCGTCCCAGGGCCGGCCCGCGAGCCGGTCGCCGAGCAGCCGGGCCGTCCTGCGGCCCTCCTCGGTCAGCGGGATGTCGGTACGGCCGGTGTGGCGGCCGGACAGGGACCATTCCGTCTGGCCGTGCCTGACCAGAAGGATGCGCGCAGCCATGCAGGGCGGCCTCTCTTGCGGGGACGGGGAAGCCCCCATCATCGCTCAGACCTGCGGTGTGCCGCCCAGCAGCCCCCGCAGCAACCCGTCGAGGCCGTACTCGAACTGCCCCGTGCCCTCGCTCTTGGGGCACAGCAGCTCGGGCGCGAGCGCGACCAGCGCCGGGTAGGTGTCGCTGGGCAGCGCGGCGATCTTGGCCCGCACCCGGTCCCTGGCGCCCTCCTGGCACAGCACGCGGGCCCGCCGGGTGTTCCACAGCGCGGACCCCACCGTGTACTGCATCAGGGCGACATGCGCGTGCGCGGCGTCCGCGCGGCCGAGGCCGACCCGCTGCAGCAGCCCCAGCATCCGGTCGATCAGCGCGATCGCGTCGTCGCCGCGCAGCGGCCGGCCCGCCAGCAGTTCGAGCGCGGACGGATGTTCGGTGAACAGCCGGTACACCCCGACGCACACCTCGCGCAATTCACTTTTCGGGTCCTCCGAACCACCCGGCGGAAGCTCTATCGTGTCCAGCAGCCGCTGGGCGACGGCGTCACTGATCTCGTCCTTGCCACGGAAGTGCGAGTAGACGGCCATCGTGCCGACACCGAGCTGCTGGGCGAGGCCGCGCATGGTGAAGGCCTCGGCGCCGTCGCGGTCGAGCAGGGTGATCGCGGCATCGAGGATACGGTCGGGGTTGAGCGAATTGCGTGGGGCACGGCGCCGTGGGGGACTGACCGGCTGGGTCACGGACATCGGGATCTCTTGTTCTCGTCCTTCGCTGCGGTGCGCGGTTGCTGCGGTTGCTTACGAACAGGTCTCTCTTATGACACGGGGAGGCAACCCGGGACGGTGCGCCGGGCGTCCTTCGCCTTGCATACCCCGGCGAGGAAAGGTTGAACACCGTACGAGCGTTGAACGCCATGGAAAATCGGGGTTCTGACGCCATGGCCGGGGCGGTGTGCGTACGGTTTAGCGTACGTCGTACGGTAGAGGGTACGCGACAAGTCCATGACCGCCGCCTGCGGCCTTTCGGAGAACCTGGAGAGACGCCCGCATGACGATCACCGCCACCGCGCCGCGAGCTGCCGCCTACCGTGGCAGATTGCGCTGGTGGACCGAGCTGCCGCTTATCGCCGTGGTCTACGGGCTGTACTCGGCCGCGAGACTCATGGTGCGCGGCGATGTGGACGACGCGGTCGAACACGGCGCTGACATCCTGCACTTCGAGCAGCTGACCCACCTCGACCCCGAGCGCTGGTTCAACCAGCTCTTCACCCAGCACGCCTTCCTCGGCGTGCCCGCGGACTTCGCCTACGCGTCGCTGCACTACGTGGTCACCCCGTCGATCCTGGTCTGGCTCTGGCTCCGCCGCCCCACGCACTACCGGCTGGCCCGCACCTGGCTGCTCATCTCCACCCTGATCGGCCTGATCGGCTTCACCCTCGTCCCGACCGCCCCGCCGCGCCTGCTGCCCGGCGCGCACGGCTTCATGGACACGATGGCGCAGTACGGCTCCTACGGCTGGTGGGGCACCGACGCGAGCGCCCCCCGCGGCCTGGGCCACCTCACCAACCAGTACGCGGCCATGCCCAGCCTCCACGTCGGCTGGTCCCTGTGGTGCGGCATCATGCTCTTCCGTTACGGCCGCCACCGCGTCGTCCGCGCACTCGGCGTCCTCTACCCGCTGACCACCGCCCTGGTGGTCATGGGCACCGCCAACCACTACCTGATGGACGCGGCGGCCGGTGTCGCCACGATGGGCGTCGGCTTCCTCCTGGCCCGCCCCGCCCTGCGCCTCGTCGACCGCGCCCACCTCAAGATCCGCGGCCGGTTCGCCCCGCAGCAGTCCGTCACGGTCGCCACGAGCGGCACCCCCGCCACCCAGCCCCTCGACCTGATGAAGCCCGCAGAAGCCGCCGACCCCAGGAAGGTGCCGTCCCCCCGGTCGGTGCCGGTGGGGCCAGACGGCCCGGAGGCGGGCGACGGCAGCGAAGCCGCTGGGCGCGGCGAGCGCAGCCGGATGTCCTAAGGTCTGTCGTTCGGATCTCCGCGGCGTCGCGGTGTCCGGCACGCACATCTGCCCCCTGCCTTCGGCGGGAGGTGCCCCCAGCGTTGTCGTCGGTCGACGACTCCCCCTGTCCTGACGGCCGGGAGGCGCCCCCACCGCGTCGCCTCCTTCCTCCGCCTTGCAGCCGCACGCACCGGACACCGCTCCTTCCTCAAGGAGATCCAAACGACAGGCCCTGACTCCAGCTCCAGGGCGACTGTCCGCCGCCGGGTGCCGTGTCCCGGCAGGTCCCTCGGCCGCTGTCCGGCGGCGGGCGCCGTCCGGCGGGCCCCTGGGGGGCTGTCGCGGTTGCCGTCCGGCGGGTGCCTGCGGCCGCTGACCCAGCGGGGTGAGCGGTGCCAGGTGTCTTCGGCGGGTTCTCCAGCGGTGCCGTACGGGCGCGTACGCGGCGGAGTTCGTGCCTCGGGCTGGGGTGGGTGCGGGGGGATGTCGTATGCGGGTGCCACACTTTCGCGGGTGAGAACTGTGCACCACACGCTGCGGGAGCGGCTGGCCGTTCTGCGCGGGCCCGACGTCGCGCCCCGACCGCTCGACGCGCGCGCACTGGCCGCGCTCGCCGCGAACCCCGGCTGCCGGCGCCGCGCCCTGCTCGACGCCGCCGGCGTCGACAAGGGCGCGGTCGCCGAGGCGCTGGGAGCGCCGGCCCGTTTCGGCCAGTCCCGGTTCGCCTTCTCCCGCGGCCACGCCTTCGAGGCCAGGGTCAAAGCAGGCGGCTGCGCCGAGCTGCTGCGGCTGCTGGGCGCCGACGGGGCGCACGCGGAGGTCCCCGACCTCGGCGCGGCGGGCCCCGAGGGGCGGGCCGCCCGCACCAAGCTGGCCCTGGCCGAAGCCAGGCCCGGGTCCTGGATCCTGCTCGACCACCCGCTGCTGGCCCTTGAGGTCGCCGGCTCCACGGTCTTCCTCGAACCCGACGCGGTCGCCGTCGCCCCCGACGGCGCCTGGACCGTCGCCGAGATCAAGTCCTTCCCCATCCTGGACGGCGGCGCCGACGCCATGAAGGTCGGCGCGGCCGCCCGGCAGGCGGCGGTCTACGTCCTGGCCCTCGACGCGATCGAACCGGGCCGCACCCGCACCGACGTGCTCCTGGTCTGCCCCAAGGACTTCTCCAACCTGCCCACCGCGGAGTGGGTCGACGTCCGCAGGCAGCTCGCCGTCACCCGGCGCCAGCTCGCCCGGCTCACCCGCATCGACGAGATCGCCGCGGCGCTCCCCGAGGGCACCACCTTCGACGTGGCCCGGCCCCGCCCCGACCTCACCGCCGCGGTGGAATCCGTCCCGGCCGCCTACGCCCCCGAGTGCCTCGCCAGCTGCGAGCTGGCCTTCCACTGCCGTGACCGTGCGCGCGCGGCCGACTCCGTCGACGCGCTGGGCCGGGGTCTGCGGTCTGACCTCGGCGCGCTCACCACGGTCACCGCGGTCCTGTCCGCGGCCGCTTCCGCCCCCTGCGGCGTTGACGACGACCCCGCGGTCAGCGCGCTTCGCCGTGCGGCGGCGCTCCGAGCCGAAGCGCTCCGCGCGGACCCCGCGTCGTGACCCGCCGCCCCGCTCCCGGCCCTCGGAGTTCCGCGCGGTTCCCCGCGCCCCTGGGCGGGTGCCCCTTGCGGTGCGCCGCTTGCCCGCGGCGCCGTCGTGGTCGCGCGCGCAGTTCCCCGCGCCCCCAGGTGGGTGCCTCTTGCGGTGCGTCGCTTGCCTGCGGCCCGATGGGGGCTTGTCGCGCGGTTCCTCGCGCCCCTGGGTGGGTGCCTCGTTTTGTCGCGTTCACAGTCGCGGTGCGTCGTGGCGGGGCGCGCAGTTCCCCGCGCCCCTTCGGGCTCGCGTCTCCCGCCGTCAGGCGCTGGTCCCTGCCAGGGGCTCCGCGCGCAGGAGGGCAAGCGTTTTTCAGGGGCGCGGGGAACTGCGCGCCCCGCCGAAGAGGCGGGAGAGAAAGCAACGCCACCGCAAGTGGCAACCACCTGGGGGCGCGGGGAACCGCGCGACAAGCCCCCACGCAGCCGCAGGCAGGCGGCGCCACCGCAGGGGGCACCCACCTGGGGGCGCGGGGAACCGCGCGCGCGACCATGAACCCGCCGGTGGTCCGGCGACCGCAGAGGTACCCGCAAAGGGGCGGCACCGTACCGCAAGGGCACCCGCTTGGCGGTGTCGCGTGACGTTGATGAATGTGCTGGCCCGTGCGGAGGCCGTGGCCCGCGGGCGGGCCGTGCCCGCCGCGACGGTGCGGCACCGGTGGCTCGCCGAGAAACCCCTCGTGTTCGTGCCGCTGACCACCGCGGGTGAGGCCGGCGCCCCGCTCGGGGCGATGCTCGGCACCGAGCGAACCGCCCCGACCGTCCTCGTGGTGCCGCAGCCGCTCGACCGCACCCAGCGCTTCGACTTCTTCGCGGGCCTGGCCGCGGCGATCCTCCCGGTGGTCGAGGGGTACGCCGACGACGTCGAGACGGAGCCGGCCACCCGCAACCGGGAGGAGACGGAGGTCTGCGCCGACGCCCCGCAGGTGATCGTGCCGAACAGCGCGGCGCTGGAGTACGTACGGCTGCTCGGCCGGTCCACCCGCTATCTGCGGACGGTCGAGGACCCGGAGGCCCCGCACCCGGTGCCGGTTCCTGTGCCGCTGCTGGGGCGCTGGCTCACGCACTGGGCCGAGCGGGCGCGTACGCCCGGCAGTGCGCTGCTGGTCGCGATGACGGACCTGCTGACGCGGCACTGGGCCACCGGCCAGAGCGCGATGGAGGACCAGCACCTGGGTGGGCTGCTGGGCTGGATCGACCCGCCGCCGGGGATGGACGGGCCGGCCGCGGCGGCCCGCGCGCAGACCGGGCGCGACCGGTACGGGCTGCTGTTGAGCCCGCCGGCGGGGCCGGCCACCGACCCGGTGTTCGACAACCGCGTGCTGGCCCCGGCGCTGGAGCGCTACGACGCGGCCAGGTCGGCGGGCACGGCGGGCCCGCTGCGGGTCGCGGAGGCGGATGTGCGGCGGCTGGTCGCCTCGCAGTTGCAGCCGACGTGGGACGACGTGTGGCACGGCGTGGACCTGCTGCGGGCGCTGCCCGAGGGCGCGCATGTGGCCGAGCGCTGGAAGCGTGACCGCTGGTCCTTCACCGGCCACCGCGACCGCGTGCGCGCGGGCGAGCCGCCGCAGCCGAAGCGCGACGACGCCGTGACGGCCGCGCAGAAGCTCGCGGGCCGCGAGACCGCCCAGGCCCGGCTCTTCGCGCAGGAGGCGCTGGACGACCCGCTGGTGATGGCGGCCAGGCGGCTGGCCGGCGAGGCCTTCGCGGGCACGGTGCTCGCCGTGGAGATGACGTATTCGGAGGGCCGCCGCCCGATGCCCCGCCCGGTGCTGACCGTGGCCACCCCCGACGTCCCCCAGGCGGACCCGGGCGTGAAGGCCTACCGCGCCCTCCCGGACGCGAAGTCGGCCCAGACGGCCGACGTGCTGGCGGTCGTGGCCGCCCAGGAGCCCGATCGGTGCACCGTCACGGTCAGGCTCACCGGCGGGATGGGTACGGGCAAGGCGCCGCGGGAAGGCTCGGTGCCGGAGGTGGGGGAGAGGGTGACGTTCACGCTGTTCGCGCACGACCCGCGCGGCGGGCCCGCGCTGCCGGAGGCGGAGGCGACGCCGTGGACGCACGGCGGGCCGCCCGGCGCGGGCGGCAGCGGACCTGGTGACGTACCGGACATCGTGACGGCGGAGGACTTCCTGTGACGCGGGGCGCGGACGCGACCGACGGGCCCGGCGAGCGGTTCGACCCGGGGGCCGAGGCCGCCGCGGCGACCGCGGCGATCCTGGACAGCACGCTGCACGGCACCGCCCGCGGTGTGGTCGTGGACTCGCCGCCCGGGGCGGGGAAGTCGACGCTCGTGGTGCGCGCGGCCCGCGAACTGGCCGCCGCCGGGGAGCGGTTGATGATCGTCGCGCAGACGAACGCCCAGGTGGACGACCTCGCGGACCGGCTCGCCACCGCCGAGCCGACGCTGCCGGTGGGCCGGCTGCACGGCGCGGACTCGCCCCCTGACCCGGTGCTCGACCGGCACCCCGAGGTCTTGAAGTCCTCCTCGGTCGCCGACCTCCGCGACCGTACGGTGGTGATCGCGACGGCCGCGAAATGGGCGTACGTCAAGGACGTCGAGCCCTGGCGGCACGCCATCGTGGACGAGGCCTACCAGATGCGGTCCGACGCGCTGCTCCAGGTCGCGGGGCTGTTCGAGCGGGCGCTCTTCGTCGGGGACCCGGGGCAGCTCGACCCCTTCAGCGTGGTCGGCGCCGAGCAGTGGGCCGGGCTGAGCTGGGACCCGTCCGCGAGCGCGGTGGTCACGCTGCTGGCGCACAACCCGGGGCTGCCGCAGCACCGGTTGCCGGTGTCGTGGCGCCTGCCGGCGTCGGCGGCGCCGCTGGTGTCGCGGGCGTTCTACCCGTACACGCCGTTCAGGAGCGGTACGGGGCACGGCGACCGGCGGCTGGGCTTCGGGGTGCCGGGGGACGGCGGCGGGCCCGACCGGGTGCTGGACGAGGCGGCCGCGTCCGGGTGGGGGCTGCTGGAACTGCCCGCGCGGCACACCCCGCGTACCGACCCCGAGGCGGTACGCGCCGTCGCCGCGGTCGTACGGCGACTGCTGGACCGCGGCGGGGTGACGTATTCCGAGCGCGGCAAGGACCCCGCGCCGCTGACCGCCGACCGGATCGCGGTCGGCACCGCGCACCGCGACCAGGCCGCCGCGGTGCGCGCCGCGCTGGCCGCGCTCGGGGTGCCCGCCGGCCCCGGCGGGGTCGCGGTGGACACCGCGAACCGCTTGCAGGGCAGGGAGTTCGACGTCACCGTCGTCCTGCACCCGCTGTCGGGGCGCCCGGACGCCACCGCCTTCCACCTGGAGACGGGCCGGCTGTGCGTCCTGGCCTCCCGCCACCGGCACGCCTGCATCGTGGTCTGCCGGGCCGGCGTGGCGGACCTGCTGGACGAGCACCCGTCCTCGGAGCCGGTGCGCCTCGGCGTCACCGTGAAATTCCCCGACGGCTGGGAGGCCAACCACGCCGTGCTCGCCCACCTCGCGGAACACCGGGTGGGCTGGCGCCCCTGAGCGAGGCCCTGGGGGGACTTGCGCGGACGCGGGACAATGGAAGGCGGAACCGACCCCGGAGGTACCGCATGTCCGAGCCGCGACCGGCTCGCCCGTCCCGCGAGTCACGTGACCCCCGCGCCGACCGGCCCAAACGCCCCGCCCCGCTGCTGTTCGAACCCGGTGCGCCCACCGACACCGGCGGCGACCGCTTCTTCGAGCTGGACTCGATGGACGACCCCCGGCAGCTGCTGGCCAGGGCCACCGAGCTGGAGCAGGCGTTCCGTACCGCTGCCGATCGGGCGAGCGAATTCCAGGCCATCGCCGCCGCCCAGCTCACCGACCCCCGCCGATTCGACCGGCTCACCGCGGCCGACCTGGCGGAACAGGCCGGCTGGACCGAGGACTACGCCAAGAAGATGGCCGAGTACGGCCAGAGCCTGATCGCCGGCGGCGGTGTCACCCCGTAACGGACCGGTCGCCGTGGGTTCGGCAGGGTACGCCTCCTCCCCGTCCCTGTCGCGTATTCGGCGGATTTGCCCGGACGCCGCCCGGCGGGGCGGTACCTGTAGATGCCATGGATGAATGGCAGGGGAGCACCAGCGTCGTCGGGATCGTCTCCGAGGCCCAACGGCGGCAGCACACTGCGTTTGTCACCCCGGAAGGGGCCGCCTGGCTGGCCTCCGCGAGCGCCTTCCCACGCAGCGTCGAGGCCCTGTGGTCGGCCCGTCCGGGCGCCCCGAGCGTCCTGCCCTGCGGCAGGACCTTCGACGTGGTCAACCTCACCGCCCTCTTCGGGCGCCGGGTGCTCGAACAGCTCTGGGCCTCGGGACCCGGCAGCGGACCGGTCGCCGTCCACCGCGGCCGGGTCCTGCTGCTGGTCTCCCCCGGCACCGCCCAGCGGCTGCCCTCGCTGCTCGGCTGGGAGGAGTGGGCCGCCGCCGTCCCGCCGATGCTGTGCCACGGAGCCGGCGACGCGGTGACCGTCCCGCCGCTCTGCGAGGACCCCGCCGCCGACGCCTGCGACGGCACCGGGATGTCCCGCTGGGTCGTCGCCCCCGACACCCGCCACCCCTGGCTGCCGGGCCCCGACATCCTGCTCTGGGCCTGCGTCCGGGCCGCCAGAACCGTCCCCGTGTCCACCCCTCCCGCCCTGGTCGGGGTGCGGGGAAGGGCGTGACCGCTATCGATTTTCCAGGTCGCCGGGGTGGGTGCTAATGTCTACGACGTCAGCAGGCGCCGCTAGCTCAGTTGGTTAGAGCAGCTGACTCTTAATCAGCGGGTCCGGGGTTCGAGTCCCTGGCGGCGCACCTGAAGCGAAGGCCCTCCGTTCTCCACGGGGGGCCTTCGGCGTACCCGGATCATGCCGCCCGGCGCGCCGCCCGGCCCGGTGCGTCCACGACCACCACGCTGGTCCCCATGGGGCACTGGTCGCTGACCGAGGCCGTCAGGGTGGAGATTTCCGGCACCGGCGGCCGGACACCGCTGTTCCTGCTGCTCGCCGGCCTGCTCGGGTCGTTCCTCTTCATCCGCTTCAGCGTCCGGATGATCCGCAGGGGAGTGTCCTGGTGGCCCGGCAACGTCCAGCCCGGCGGACTGCACATCCACCACGTCGTCTTCGGCCAGGTGATGATGATCGTCGGCGGCGTCGGCTCCTTCGCCGTCCACGGCGGCCCGCTCGCCCACGACATCCTCGCCTTCGTCTTCGGCGCCGGCTGCGGCCTGGTCCTGGACGAATTCGCCCTGGTCCTGCACCTGGAGGACGTCTACTGGCGCGAGGAGGGCCGGCAGTCCGTCGACGCGGTCATCCTCGCGGTCTCCGTCATCGGCCTGCTCCTCATCGGCCAGGCCCCCCTCGGCGGCTACGTCGGCGGCACCTCCTGGACCCCCTACGCCGTCGCCGCCCTCCTGCTCGGCTTCGTCGTGCTCTGCCTGCTCAAGGGCAAGGTGTGGACCGGCCTGCTCGGCGTGATGCTGCCCTTCCTCGCCGTCATCGGCGCCCTGCGCCTCGCCCGGCCCGCCAGCCCCTGGGCCCGCTGGCGCTACGGCAGCAGGCCGCGCCGGATGGCCCGCGCGGAACGCCGCGAGGACCGCATCCACCGGCGGATGGTCGTCCTGAAGACCCGCGCCATGGACGCCGTCGCCGGCGCCCCCAACCCGGTGTCCCTGACCAAGGCCCCGCCGACCCGCGCCACCATCGTCGACCTGCCGCCCTCCCGCGTCGAAGTGCTGCTCGCCCGGGTGCTGCGCCCGCTGCGCGACCCCGGCGCCGCCGCCGCCGTCTGGTACCTGCGGGCCGCCACCGCCGTCAACGTCGTCACCGGCGCCGTCGTCCCCTTCCGCGACCGGGTGCGCGCCGCCACCAACGGCGAATACGTCACCGCCTTCCTGGTCAGCCCCGGCTTCACCGGCGCCGCCCTCGCCCTGGTCCTGTCGATCAGCCTGCGCCGCCGCAAACGCGCCGCCTGGATCGTCACCACCGTCCTGACCGTGGCCTACACCCTCACCATCGCCACCACCATCGCCGCCGTCCGCGAATCCCGCGGCCACCCCTTCAACTGGGCCTCCCTCGGCATCACCCTGCTCTTCCTCACCGCCCTGCTGGTCTCCCGCCCGCTCTTCAACGTCCGCGGCGAACCCGGCAACGTCGCACTCGGCCTGACCAGCCTGCTCATCGGCGCGGTCATCGCCGTCGGCGTCGGCACCCTGCTGGTCCACGCCACCGACGAGGTGCCGCCCCGCCAGTGGAGCGCCAGCCTGCGCTACGCGGTCGTACGCGTCCTGACCGTCTCCGGCCTCTTCGACCTGCCCGGCATCACCGTGCCCGGCTGGACCGACCTGGCCATCAACATCCTCAGCGTCGCCCTGATGCTCGTCGTCCTGCTGGCCTTCTTCCGCGCCCCCCGCGGCCGGGCCCGCCTCGACCCCGCCGACGAACGCCGGCTCCGCGCCCTTCTCCGCGCCTACGGCCGCCGCGACTCACTCGGCTACTTCGCCCTGCGCCGCGACAAATCCGTCTGCTGGACCCCGTCCCGCGACGCCGCGATCCTCTACCGCGTCGTCAACGGCGTCGCCCTCGCCACCGGCGACCCCCTCGGCCCCCGCGACGCCTGGCCCGCCGCCGTCGCCAACTGGCTCACCCACACCCACCGCCACGCCTGGGTCGCCGCGGTCACCAACGCCGGACCCGACGCCGTGGAGGCCTACGAAGCGGCCGGCTTCCACGGTTTCGCCTCCGGCGAGGAAGCGGTGGTGGACGTGGCGTCCTTCACGGCGGACGGCACCGCGCTCATCGGGGCGCACCGGCTCGTCGCCGACGCCGGCTACACCACCGCCCACCGGCGGCAGGCCGCCATCGACGCCGACGAATTCCGCCGCCTCGGGCAGCTCGCCGACGCATGGCGCCGGCATCCTGCAGAACGCCGCTTCGCCGCCGCCCTCGGGCGGCTCGGCGACCCCGCAGACGGGGACTACCTCCTCGCGGAGTGCCGCGACCCCAACGGGCGCACCTGCGCCCTCCTCGGCTTCGTCCCCTGGGGCCGGGACGGGCTCACCCTCGACCTCCTCCGCTACGACCGCGACTCCGGCCGCGCGCCCGTCGACCACCTCCTCACCGACCTCCTCCTCACCGCCGCCGGCGCCACCGCCTCCCCCCTCACCGGCGTGACCCGCCTCTCCCTCAACATCACCTCCACCCACCCCCACCCTCCCTGGCACCCCCCAACGCCCCCGTACACCCCCTACGCCCCCCACCGGCACCCCCGCTACCTCCTCTACGAACGCCGCCTCGACCTCCCCCGAGTAGCCGCAGTGGCCCTCCGAGGCTGAGCCCCCTCCGGGGCTGAGCCCCCTCCGGGGGTGGGCCGACGTCGGCGACCGCACGCCCGTGCGTGACGGGGTGCTGCGGCGCAAGGAGTCCGGCTGGGGGTGAGGCGTGGTTGGCGGCGCCCCCGACCGGCCTCACCCCCGCCCTCCACGGATGTGCAGACGCCGGCGGTGGGGAGGGGACGATCCGGGGGTGTCCCCGCAGGACTGCGCACGACTCCCGCTGGAACGTTCGGGAAGGGCTCAGGTGCGCAGTCCGAGGAGATACCCCCGGAGCGGCACCGACACGACCACCACCGGCACCCGCACCCGACCGACCACCCGCACGGGCGAGCGGGCGGGGCGAGATGGGGGTACCCCCATGCGGAGCTACGGGGGAGGGCGGGCGAACGGGCGGGCAGGAAAGAACCGACCTACGTTGATTTCATGGCCCGCATAAGAACCGTCGCCGCCGTCGCCGCGGCCCTGACGGCCACCGCCCTCGCAGCCCCGCCGCAGGCGAAGAGCTCGGCCACCCGCACCCCGTACGACCAGAACATCACCTGGGCCGGCTGCTCCGGAGTCCAGGGCCCCGCCTCCCTGGAGTGCGGCACCCTCACCGTGCCCCGCGACTACGCCGACCCGGAGAAATCCGGCGACCTGGACATCGCGGTGAGCCGCATACCGGCGACGGGCCCAGGCCCGCGCCTCGGCTCGCTCGTGGTGAACTTCGGCGGCCCCGGCATCCCCGGCATCACGGAACTGGCCGAACGCACCGCGGCCGGCCAGCTGGCCCACCTCAACAGCCGCTACGACCTCGTCGGCTTCGACCCCCGCGGCACCGGCCGCAGCTCCCCGGTGGACTGCGGTGACCTCTCGGGTGTGACCGCCACCGACCCGGTGGCCCAGGCCCGCCAGGTGGCGCAAGCCTGCCGCAAGCACTCCGGCGGACTGCTGCCCTGGGTGGGCACCCCGAATGCCGCAAGGGACCTCGACGTCGTACGGTCCGCCCTCGGTGACGACCGCCTGACCTACCTCGGCTTCTCCTACGGCGGCCGCCTCGGCTCCGTCTACGCGCACGAATTCCCGCAGCACACCGGCCGGATGGTGCTGGACGGGGTGCCGGACCCGACGCTGGACGACACGGAGACGGCGCTGGCCCAGGCCGCGGCCTTCCAGCACGCCCTGGGCGACTTCGCGGCGGACTGCGCGGCGCGCGGCTGCCCGGTGCCGGGCCGCACCGGCCCCGAAGTGGTCGCCGGCATCGCGGCGGCCGGCCGCGGCCTCGACGCGGGCGGTCTCGCGACCGTGTCCGGCCGGCTGGACCGGGCGGGCTATCTGCAGGGCGTGCAGAACGCGCTGTACTCCAAGGACGACTGGCCCTACCTGCGCGAAGCGCTCAGCGCGCTGCACGGCGGTGACGGCGAGCCGATGATGCAGCTCGCCTACCCCGGCCAGCTCGGCGTGGCCTCCGCCGCGACGCCGTCGGCCTGGTCGACACCGGACAACTACGAGATGGCCAAGCTCGCGATCGACTGCCGCGATACGCCGGAGCGGCACAGTGCCGCCGGCGTGCACGCCCTCGACGGCCGCTTCGCGGCCGCCTCCCCGGTGTTCGGCTCGGCCATCGAGGCGACCCTGCTCTCCTGCACGGGCTGGGCGCCCGGCGACCCCGCGTCCCGCCGGGTGGCGGCCCCCACGGCGCCGCAGGCGCTGCTCGTCAGCACGACGGCGGATCCGGCGACGCCGTATGCCGGGGCGGCGCGGATGGCGGCGGCGCTCGGGAACGGCAGCCGGGTGCTCACGTACCGGGGTGAGGGGCACGGTGCGTACTTCGCGCACAACCGGTGCGTGGTCTCGACGGTTGAGGCGTATCTGGTCGAAGGGGCGATGCCAAGCCGCGGCGCGGCGTGCTGAATTTGGTTTTGTTTGCCCGCCCCTCCCCCATGGCTCCGCATGGGGGTACCCCCATCTCGCCCCGCCCGCTCGCCCGTGCGGGTGGTCGGTCGGGTGCGGGTGCCGGTGGTGGTCGTGTCGGTGCCGCTCCGGGGGTATCTCCTCGGACTGCGCACCTGAGCCCTTCCCGAACGTTCCAGCGGGAGTCGTGCGCAGTCCTGCGGGGACACCCCCGGATCGTCCCCTCCCCACCGCCGGCGTCTGCACATCCGTGGAGGGCGGGGGGTGAGGCCGGTCGGGGGCGCCGCCAACCACGCCTCACCCCCAGCCGGACTCCTTGTGCCGCCGCACCCTGCCCTGCTCACCCACCCGCACCCCGTCGCGCACGGGCGTGCGGTCGCCGATGGCGAGCAAGCCCCCACTGGTGGACCGTTCGCTGAACTACTACCCGCACGGGCGAGCGAAGCGAGATGGGGGTACCCCCATGCGGGGCCATGGGGGAGGGTGGGAAACGGCCCGCGCCGCAGGCGCGGGGACCACGCACGGACGGGGCCAGCCGTCGATGCCGGCGTACCCCCGCGTGGGCGCGGGGCGCGGGCCCCGTCAGGTGGTGGTGAGCATCGTGCGGACCCGGGTCGAGCGGACGCTCGGGAGGAGGCGGCGGGCGGCGGAGGCGACGGAAGAGGCTTCCGCGGGGGATCCGGCGCGGCGGAGGCTGAGGGCCAGCTCGGCTTGGTAGAGGGCGAGGTTGCGGACGAAGTGCGGGTCCTGGAGGCGCACCGCGCGCCTGGCGGCCCCGGCGGCCCGCGCAGGCCGCCCCAGCGCCGCCCAGGCCTGCGCTTCGAGCGAAGCCAGCTCGGCCTCGCCGAAGAAGCTCATCCACGCGGGGTCGCCGTCGCGCGGCCCGCGGTCGTAGAGCGAATGGGCTCGGGCGAGCGCCAGCTCGCAGCGGCGGAGTTCGCCGAGTCCGCCGAGCCCGCCGGCTTCGCGGAGGGCGAGGAGGGAGAGGAGCCGGGGCGAGCCGAGGTCGCGGGCGAGGAGTTGCGCGGCCTGGGCGGCGCGTACGGCCTCCCGGTGGCGCCCGGCGTCCCGGGCGAGGAAGGACGTGTTGCAGAAGGCGTGCACTTCGAGTGCGGGATCGGCGGCCATCCGGGCGGTGGCGAGGGCCTCGGCGTAGTGGGAGCGGGCTTCGGGCAGCTGCCCGGAGTCGTGGGCGAGCCATCCCACGGAGATGGCGAGCTCTCCGGCCCCGGAGGCGAGCTTCGTGGCGGTGGCGGGGCTGTGGGTGGTTTCGTCGAGGAGGTGGTAGGCGCCGCGCAGGGCGCCGGCGGCGGCGGTGTAGAGCCCGTCGCCGCCGTGGCGGTCGTCGTGCAGCCTGATCTGCCGTACGGCTTCGTGGACGGCGGCCACCTCGGCCGCGCCGGCGCGGGTGGGCGGGTCGGCGCGGGGCAGGAGCGCGGCGGCGAAGGCGGCCGGGCCGCCGGTCATGAAGGCGCGGCGCTGCACGTCGCTCTCCTCGTGCGGGGGATCGGGCGGTGCGGCGGTGCGGCGGCCGCGTACCGCCTCCCGGGGTGCGAAGCCGAGGTCCGCGGGGGTGAGCCCGGGGAACATGTGGCGGAAGACCCGCTCGTAGGCGTAGTTGGGGCAGCGGATCTCGCCGCTTTCGAGCCGTCCGATGTAGCGGGCGTCGCAGCTGACCTGCTCGCCGATCTCGCGGGCGGCCCGCCGGACGGCCGCGGCGAATTCGGCGGGGGACCGGTCGCCGCGGAGCCGCCGGATCGCGGTGTTCACGGGTGGGGCGGGTGGGGCAGGGGACGGCGGCACGGCGGACTCCCACGGCGTTCGGTGCCGCTCGGCGGCGGGACGAACGTACCGGCCGCCAGGAGGGATCAAATGCCTGATTTAGCGACAAAACGGATATCTCGTGCACGATCTGCCATGAAACGCCACCCTTTACGGCATGAAACGCACGTAGCCGTTGACGCCGTCCCGCGTTGTACGGGGTGTTGCACAGGAACAGCGTGCGCCGATCCCATCGTGAGGAGCGTTTGCCTTGTTGGACACCAGCGGTACGCATACGTCGGGTCCGAGCGCGGAGGGCAGCGAACTGCCGCCTCCGTGCGACCTGGTGACCGTGCCGACCCGGCAGGGTCTCGAAGCGGTGGACCTGCTGCGGCACGGCAGCGGTGTGGGCCCGGTGCTGCACGACGACGCCGGCGCCAGCCTCGGCTTCCTGGTGCCGCCGGGCACCGCGGACTGCTGGGACATGCCGGGCAGCTCGTGTACGCGCACCGACGGCCGCGGCCTGGTCATCGGCGGGGCGCCGCCGGTCGCCGGCAGCGGGTGGCTGCTGCCGCCGCACACCGACACGGCGGTGACCGATCCCGCGGTGCTGCGGGCGGCGCTCGGCGAGGCCGCGAGGACCATCGAGCTGGTGGACGGCTGCCAGGGCCTGCGCGCGCTCTAGCCGTCCTGCACCGATAATCGGCGCATGGCAGGCAAGAGAGAGCGCGGCGGCCGGGCCCGCACACCCGGCGCGGTCACCGCGCAGGTCGGGGGCGGCTCGGCGGCCCTCGTACCGGACCGGGAACGCCCGCAGGCCTGGGCGCTGGTCGTCGAGGGCGCCCCGCAGTCCCATGTCGACCTGGCGGTGCCCGACCACCTCGGCTTCTCCTACCAGCGCAGGCTGGGCCATGTCATCGACCTGGTCGCGCCCCCCGGAATGCCGCTGCGGGTGCTCCACCTCGGCGGCGGCGCGCTGACCCTGGCGCGCTACACCGCCCATACGCGGCCGCGCTCCACCCAGCAGGTCATCGAGCTGGACTCGGCGCTGGTGGACCTGGTCAGGACGCATCTGCCGTGGGACCGCGGGTGGCGGATCAAGGTACGCGGCGGTGACGCGCGGGCCGGCCTGGCGAAGCTGCCGGACAGCTGGGCCGACCTGGTGATCGCCGACGTCTTCACGGGCGCCCGCACCCCCGCCCATCTGACGAGCGCGGAATTCCTCTCGGACGTCCGCAGGGTCCTGCGGCCCGGCGGGGACTACGCCGCCAACCTCACGGACGGCGGCGCCCTCGCCTTCCTGCGCGGCCAGGTCGCCACGGTCCGCGCCGCCTTCACCGAGGTCTGCCTCGCCGCCGACCCCGCCGTCCTGCGCGGCAGGCGCTTCGGCAACGCCGTCCTGTGGGCCGCCGACCACGACCTCCCCGTCGCCGACCTCACCCGCCGTGTCGCGACCGACCCCCACCCCGGCCGCGTCGAGCACGGCGCCGCGCTGACCGATTTCACCGCCGGAGCGGCAGTGGTGACCGACGCCACCGCCCTCCCCTCGCCTCCGCCGCCCCCCGGCGCCTTCGGCTGAGCCGGGAGCCGCCCGGGGCTACTCCTCGTACGACTGCACCGCCGGCGGGTGCCCGTTCCACGTGCAGAAGAGCGTCGACGCCGAGGCGCCGGAGGTGAAGGTGACCCGCAGCCACCCGTCCTGCGGCCAGACCTGCATCTGCCAACCCGGGTTCGGCGTCGCCGAGACGAGCGTGGCCGTGCTCGGGCCGAGCGCGAGGACCACCCGCCCGCCCCGCATGGTGTAGCCGTGCACACGGCCGGAGGCGGACGGGGTGGGGGGCGGCGGGGCGGAGCGGGGTGGCGGACGGGTCGGCGGCGTGCGCCGGGCGGGAGTGGTGGTCGTCGGGGCCGCCGTCCGGGGGCGCCGGGTCGAGGAGGCCACCGGGGGCGCCGTCACCGGGAGGGCGCGCGGCGGGTCGTAGGCGGTGCCGCGCAGCACGCTGTGGACGCCGAACCAGGACAGCGTCGCCGCCGCGGTGGTGGTCAGCGCCCAGACGCAGGTGTGGAGCAGCCCCCGGTGCACATCGGCCATAGTGCCGCACCACGCGGCGGCGTAACACGCTAGGTTGCCGCGCATGGCAAGTGTGCTCGTGGTCGAGGACGACCAGTTCGTGCGCTCGGCCCTGATCCGGCACCTGACGGACGCGTCCCACACCGTACGGAGCGCGGGTACGGCGCTGGAGGCGCTGCGGGAGGTCGCGCAGGTCGGGTTCGACGTGGTGATACTGGACCTCGGGCTGCCCGACCTGGACGGGTCGGAGGCGTTGAAGATGCTGCGCGGGCTCAGCGACGTGCCGGTGATCGTGGCGACCGCGCGGGACGACGAGGCGGAGATCGTCCGGCTGCTCAATGCGGGCGCCGACGACTACCTGGTGAAACCATTTTCCGTGGAGCACCTGTCGGCCCGGCTGGCGGCCGTGCTGCGGCGGGCGCGCAGCCGGTCGGCGGCGCCCGCGGCCGACCCGGTGATCATGGTCGGCGGACTGACCGTCGACGTGCGGCGCAGGCTGGCCGTACTGGACGGGGTGACGCTGGACCTGACGCGGCGGGAGTTCGACCTGCTGAGCTTCCTGGCCGCCAGACCGGGTGTGGTCGTGGCCCGGCGGGAGCTGCTCGCCGAGGTGTGGCAGCAGTCGTACGGCGACGACCAGACGATCGACGTGCATCTGTCGTGGCTGCGGCGGAAGTTGGGGGAGACCGCCGCGCGGCCGCGGTATCTGCACACGCTGCGCGGGGTGGGGGTCAAGCTGGAACCCCCGCTATGAGGTGGTCCCTGGTCCGGGTCTCGCTGGCGGTCACGGCCATGGTGGTGATCGCCTTCGCGGTGCCGCTGGGCCTGGTGGTCAGGGAGCTGGCCAGGGACCGGGCGCTGACGAATGCCGAGCGGCAGGCCGCGGCGATAGCCCCCGCGCTGGCGATCACCACCGACCGGGGGCAGTTGGAGCGGGCGGTGGCGACGACGCAGGCGGGCGCGCTGCAGCGGATCGCGCTGCGCATCCCTCCGACGCGGGACACCGCGGAGGTGCGGATCGGGCGGCCGCACGCGTCCCTGGCCGCGCTGGACGACGCGTCGGCGCACGGCGAGGCGGCGACCCTGCGGGTCGCGGGCGGCTACGCGCTGCTGCGGCCGACCGCGGTGGGGTCGGGGACGATCGCGGTCGTCGAGGTCTTCGTGCCCGACGGCGATGTCACCCGGGGGGTGGCCACCGCGTGGCTGGTGCTCGCCGGGGTGGGCCTCGCGTTGATCGTCGGCTCGGTCGCGGTCGCCGACCGGCTGGGCAGCCGGATGGTGCGGCCCGCGGTGCGACTGGCGGGGGCCGCACAGCGGTTGGGGGAGGGGGACCTGGCGGTGCGGGTGCCCGAGGCCGGTCCCGACGAACTGCGGTCGGCCGCGGCCGCCTTCAACGCGATGGCCGACCAGGTGGTGCATCTGCTGGCCGCGGAGCGGGAGTTGGCCGCCGACCTGTCGCACCGGCTGCGTACGCCGCTGACCGTGCTGCGGCTCAACACCGCCTCGCTGGGCGAGGGTCCGGCCGCCGACCAGACCAGGGCCGCGGTCACCCAGCTGGAGCGGGAGGTCGACCAGATCATCACGGCCGCGCGGGAGCAGCGCGTCCCCGCGTCGACGGCCGGGTGCGACGCGGCCGAGGTGATCACGGAGCGGATGGCCTTCTGGTCGGCGCTGGCGGAGGACGAGGCCCGCGAGGTGCGCACCGCGGGCGCCGACCGGCCGGTGCGGGTCCCGGTGGCGCGGGGCGAACTGGCCGCCGCGCTCGACGCGATGCTCGGCAATGTCTTCCGGCACACCCCCGAGGGCACCGCCTTCGCCGTGGACGTGCACCGCGCGGACGACGCGGTGATCGTGCTGGTCTCGGACGCCGGGCCGGGGGTCGCGGACCCGGCGGCCGCGGTGCGGCGCGGGCACGGTGACGGCGGGCAGGGGTCGACGGGGCTGGGCCTGGACATCGTGCGCAGGGTCGCCGAGTCCACCGGCGGAGACATGCGGATCGGCCGCAGCGTGCTGGGCGGCGCGGAGATACGGGTCCGGCTCGCGCTCGGCGGCACACCCGCCGCTGCCGCGCCCGGCCACAGGCGGCGCGGCGGGGCCGCCGCGCGCGGCCACCTTTAACGGGCACCTTGCCGTTGCTCAAGCCCGCCACAAGAAGCTGCCGGGGCGTCCTGAACAGGGCTTCGCCCGAATGCCGGCCGCTGGCGTGCAGC
Source organism: Streptomyces sp. NBC_00433 (assembly GCA_036015235.1). Classification (NCBI taxonomy): domain Bacteria; kingdom Bacillati; phylum Actinomycetota; class Actinomycetes; order Kitasatosporales; family Streptomycetaceae; genus Streptomyces; species Streptomyces sp. NBC_00433. Next base: position 6,339,476 of record CP107926.1, read on the forward strand.
GCGTCACCACCGGCCCCCGAACCGGGTCGGCACGAAGAGCCCGTTCCTCTCCCACTCCCACGGGAGAGGAACGACAAGGAGCGGTACGGCGGCACCCTCGAACCGCCGTACCGCTCCTTTTTCTCCGTACCCTCAGGACTTCCCGTCCTCCTCCGGCAGGTCCTGAAGGACGTTCTCGCGCGCCACCGAGGCGTACCAGTGGGCGCTCCGCTTGGGGATCCGGCGCTGCGTGCCGAAGTCCACGTAGACCGCGCCGAAGCGCTTGCTGTAGCCGTAGGACCACTCGAAGTTGTCCATCAGCGACCACAGGAAGTAGCCGCGGACGTCGGCGCCCGCGCTCATCGCCTCGTGCACCGCGGCCAGGTGGCCGTGCAGGTAGGCGATCCGCTCGGGGTCGTTGACCTGGCCCTCGGGCGAGATGTAGTCGTCGTAGGCGGCGCCGTTCTCGGTCACCATCATCGGCAGGGCCGGGTGCTCGCGGCTGATCCGCTGGATCAGGTCGCGCAGGCCGGTCGCGTCGACCGCCCAGCGCATCGCCGTGGTCTCGCCCGGGGGCAGGTGGAAGGTGACGTGCTCGGAGCCGGGCCACGGCGAGTAGTCGCTCGCGCCGTGCCCGTCGTTGCGCTGCCCCGCGGCGCCGTCGGTGTGCACCCGGCCGTCGGAGACCAGCGTCGGGGTGTAGTAGTTCAGGCCCAGCAGGTCGATGGGGCGGCCGATCTCGGCGACGTCGCCGTCCTTGACCAGCGACTCCCAGTCGACCAGGTGGGCGGTGTCGTCCAGCAGGTCGGCGGGGTAGCCGTTGCCGAGGATCGGGCCGAGGAAGACCCGGTTGCCGACCGCGTCGATGCGGCGGGCCGCGTCGAGGTCGGCGGCGGAGTCGGTGAGCGGGCGGATCTGGTGCAGATTGAGGGTGATCGAGGTCTGCGCTGTAGCGGGGAGAACGGAACGCAGAGCCCCGATCGCCCGGCCATGGGCGAGGTTGAGGTGGTGCACGGCCTTGAGCGCCGCCTCGGGCTCGGTGCGCCCGGGGGCGTGCACGCCCGAGCCGTAGCCGAGGTAGGCCGAGCACCACGGCTCGTTCAGCGTGGTCCAGAAGGGCACCCGGTCGCCGAGCGCGTTCGCCATGATCTCGGCGTAGTCGGCGAACCGCTCGGTGGTGTCGCGTACGGTCCAGCCGCCGACGTCCTCCAGGTCCTGCGGGAGGTCCCAGTGGTAGAGCGTGACGACCGGGGTGATGCCCTTGTCGAGCAGCTCGTCGGTGAGCTGCCGGTAGAAGTCGAGGCCGCGCTGCACCGCGGGGCCCCGGCCGGTCGGCTGGACCCGGGACCAGGACACCGAGAAGCGGTACGCGCCAAGGCCCAGGTCCGCCATCAGCGCGACGTCGTCGCGGAACCGGTGGTAATGGTCGGCGGCGATGTCGCCGGTGTCCCCGTTGCGGACTCGGCCCGGGGTGTGGCTGAAGGTGTCCCAGATCGAGGGCGTACGGCCGTCCTCGGCTGCGGCGCCCTCGATCTGATAGGCGGCGGTGGCCGCCCCCCAGACGAAGCCGGGGGGAAAGCGGAGCGCGGCCGAGCTGGCAGAAAGCTCCGGGCTCTCTGATCGGACAGCTGTCATAACGGGGGACTCCAGGGGAATCAGGGGGTAGTCGGGGGAGAAGGGGGCTCCCGCCGGCCCGCGCGGCAGGGGTGCGGCCCCGCGGACTGGGAGTTCAGCTCTTGACGGCACCCGCGGTGATACCGCCGACGATGTGCTTGCCGAGGAAGGCGAAGACCAGGAGCAGCGGCAGGGTCGCGACCAGCGCGGCCGTGACGACCGCGGCGTGGTCGATCGTGTGGTTGCCGGAACCGACGCCCGCCAGTGCGACCTGCACCGTCGGGTTCTGCTGGTTCAGCGCGATCAGCGGCCAGAAGAAGTCGTTCCAGGCCTGCACGAACACCAGCATTCCCAGCACGGCCATCGCGGGCCGGGCGATCGGGAAGACCACGTGCCACAGGATGCGCAGGCTGTGCGCGCCGTCCACCCGGGCGGCCTCGATCAGTTCGATGGGCAGCGCCTCGGAGAGGAACTGCCGCATGAAGAACACGCCGAAGGCGGCGACCAGCGACGGCAGGATGACCGACTGCAGATGGCCGACCCAGCCCACGTTGGTGATGATCTGGTAAAGCGGGATCACGCTGAGCTGCGGCGGGATCGTCATGGTGGCGACCACGATCATCAGCAGGATGTTGCGCCCGCGGAACTGCAGCTTGGCGAAGGCGAAGCCGGCCAGCGTCGCGAACAGCACCGTGCTCAGCGCGACACAGCCCGCCACGACCGTGGAGTTGATCAGGGCCGTGGTCATGTCGACCTCGTCCCACACCACCTTGATGTTCTCCACCAGGTGGCTGCCGGGCAGCAGCGGGGTCGGCGGCTGGGTGATGTCGGTGTCGGTGTGCGACGCGGCGACGACCGTCCAGTAGAGCGGGAAGAGCGAGATCGCCGCGGCGATGATCAGCAGGACGTACGCGACAGGTCCGGCGTGCTGCTGCTTGCCCGCCCCGCCGGCCTTCAGGCGCCGGCGGCGGGCCGGGGCGGCGGTGGAGTGGCGCGGTCCGGCGGTCCGTGCGGCCTCGGTCAGTTGAGCCATGGTCAGGCCCCCAGCTTCCGGCGGTTGGAGCGCGCGATCAGCAGGTTGACGGCGCCGATGAGCAGCAGGATCAGCAGCATCACCCAGGCCACGGCGGACGCCTGGCCGAGTTCGCCGGTGTTCCAGCCCTTGTCGTACATGTAGAGGCTGAGCGTCTGGTACTGGTGGTCGGTGCCGCCGGTGATCCCGACGCCGCCGCCGAACATCAGCGGCTCGCCGAACAGCTGGGTCGCGCCGATCGTCGAGACGATGATGGTGAAGAGGATCGTCGGCCGGATCGACGGGATGGTGATGTTGAGGAACTGGCGCCAGCGGGAGGCGCCGTCCAGCGCGGCCGCCTCGTAGAGGTCGGCGGACACGGCCTGCATCGCGGCCAGGTAGATCAGCGCGTTGTAGCCGGTCCAGCGCCAGGTCACGATGGTCGAGATGGCTATCTGGGCGGGCCACTTGGACGATTCCCAGTCGACGTGGCCGAGTCCGATGTGGCCGAACAGCTGGTTGATCATCCCGTAGTCGGGGTTGAACATCTGGATGAAGACCAGCGTGGCGGCGGCGACCGAGGTGGCGTAGGGCGCCAGCACCGCGACCCGGAAGAAGCCCCGGCCGCGCAGCTTGTAGTTGAGCAGGTGCGCGAGGCCGAGCGCGATGAGCAGCTGCGGCACGGTGGAGAGCACGCCGAGCGTGAAGGTGTTGCGCAGCGCCTTCCAGAAGAACTCGTTGTCCCACAGGCCGGTGTAGTTGTCGAAGCCGACCCACTTCGCGTGGGTCCCCAGCTCCACCTGGTGCAGCGAGAGCCAGCCGGTGTAGATCAGCGGGAAGAGGCCGAAGGCGGCGAAGAGGATGAAGAAGGGTGCGACATAGGCGTACGGGGCTGCCTTGGTGTCGAACTGGAAGAGCTTGGCGCGCCAGCCGGGAGGACGGCTGCCGCTCTTGTCTGACGTGCTCGGGGCGGGCCGGGACGACGGCGGGCTGCCGTCGGACGTCGCCCTGACGGAGGTGGCCACGAGTGGCGTCCTTCCCGTAGGGGTGCGGGCGGTGTACCGGGGGGTGCGGGGGAGGGTTGTTCAGAACTTGTAGCGGCCTGGGCCGGATGCGTTCACTTCTCGCAGCAGACCCTGAATACGGACCGCCCGGCAGGTGGGAGACACTGCCGGGCGGCCCCGCCTGGGTGTTACTCGACGACGGTGTCCTTGATCTGCTTCACCGCGTTCGACCACGCCTTGTCCTTGGCCGTACCGCGCTTCTCCATGTCGAGGATGCCGTTCTTGGTGATGATGTCCTTGACGTTGCCGTCCCACGGACCGATCGGGGCCGGGGTGATGTTCTTGGCGGCACTCGCGAAGATCTTGCCCATCGGGGTGTCGGGGAAGTACGGGTTGACCAGGTTCTGCACGGCCGGGTCGTCAAGGGCCTTGGTCGAGGACGGGATGTTCCCGAACTTCTGGAAGACCTTGATCTCCTGCGCCGAGGCGGTCAGCCACTGCGCGAGCGCGGTCGCCTCCTTGACGTGCTTGCCGGACTTCGGCACGGCCAGGAACGAGCCGCCCCAGTTGCCGACCTGCGGCGGAGCCGCGACGTCCCACTTGCCCTTGCCGGCGTCACCGGAGTTGGTCGCCACCAGGCCGACCATCCAGCTCGGGCAGGTGACGGTGGCGAACTTGCCGGTCTTGAAGGCCGCCGCCCACGCGTTGGCCGGGTCCAGCTGCTGGTAGCCGGCCGTCAGGCCGTCCTGCACGGCTTCGGTGGCGATGTTCCACGCCGTCTGGACGCCCGCGCTGGTGTCGTAGATCAGCTTGCCGCTCGCGTCCGAGTACTGCGTCGGCTGGCTGGCGAGCACCGCGTTGAACAGGCCGCTGCCGGAGTCGGAGAACTTCATGCCCTTGGGCGCGGTCTTGCTGGCCGCGAACTGCTTGCCCAGGTCGATGAACTTCTGCCAGTCGCCGTTCCAGTTGGTCGCGAGGGTGTCGCGGTCGGTCGGCAGGCCGGCCTTCTGGAAGGCGTCCTTGTTGTAGCAGATCGCGGTCGGGCCCGCGTCCGTACCCACACCGATGACCTTGCCGTCGGAGGTGGTGGCCTGCTTCTCCTTGTACGGCAGCCAGTCGCCGGCGTTGAAGCCGTCGACCGTCTTGAAGTCCACGAACTTCGACGCGAGGTTCGGCTGGATGGCCAGGCCGATGTAACCCACCTCGATGGCCTGGATGTCGTCCAGGCCACTGTTCTGCGTCAGGTGGAGCTTCAGCGAGTTCCAGTACTGCTGGCCGTCGGCGACGGCGTCCTCAACGATCGTGATGTTGGGGTGCAGCTTGTGGTACTCGGCGTAGAGCGCCGCGCCCGTCTTGTCGTCGTAGCCGAACGAGCCGAAGTCGCCGACGTGCAGGGTGATGTTCTCGGCGGACGACGAGGAGGAAGAGCTGTCGGAGCTGCCCTTGTCGTCCTTCTTGTCACTGTCGCTGCTGCAGCCGGTGATCAGGGTCGCGCAGGCTGCGAGACCCGCGACCGCGATGACTGCGGCCTTGCGGGTTCTGCCGGAAGTGCGCATTCCACTCTCCTTGTCAGGGTGGGTCAGCGTGCGGGTGGTGCGGTGGGTTCCCCGGGGGCGTACGAACGGATGGCGCTGTGGGAGCGCTCCCACGTAGGCTTTCCGGAACATTCACGCCTCGGAGGGGTCAGTGTCAAGATGTGAAGTCCATTTCGTTGCCGGAACGTGTCCGGAGCTGACTCTTGATTACTTCTTGAACGGAAGCTCCTGCCTGGGGCTTGTAGTGTGGGAGCGCTCTCAAGAACCGCTCCTGCGGGGAAGGACCGGACGCTAAGGTGGCGCGAAATGAGTACTGGAGGCGGCAGTGGCCATGAACGGGCGGCACAGCGGACGTCCCACCCTTGAGGAGGTGGCGCTGCGCGCCGGAGTCGGGCGGGGCACGGTCTCCCGGGTGATCAACGGATCACCGCGGGTCAGCGACCGCGCGAAGGCCGCCGTCGAGGCCGCCATCGCCGAACTGGGGTACGTCCCCAACCGGGCGGCCCGGGCACTGGCGGGCAACCGCACGGACGCCATCGCGCTGGTCATCCCGGAACCGGAGACCCGGCTGTTCGCCGAGCCGTACTTCTCCGACATCATCCGCGGCATCGGCGCGGAGCTGGCCGACACCGACATGCAGCTGCTGCTGACGCTGATCCGCACCCCCAAGGAGCGGGCCAGGTTCGCGCAGTACCTGGCCGCGCACCGGGTCGACGGGGTGCTGCTGGTCTCGGTGCACGAGGACGACCCGCTGCCCGACCTGCTGGAGCAGCTGGAGATGCCGGCGGTGCTCAACGGCCGGCGCAGCGACCTGGAGTCGGTCTCCTACGTCGACGCCGACAACGTCGGCGGCGCGCGGGCCGCGGTCGCCCACCTGATCGCCCGCGGCCGGCGGCAGGTCGCCACCATCACCGGGCCCCCGGACATGTACGTGGCGCGCAGCCGGCTCGACGGCTACCGGCAGGCCGTCGAGGCCGCGGCCGGCGGCCTGGACTCCGGCTTCGACGCCGCGCTGGTCGCCCGCGGCGACTTCACCGAGGAGGGCGGCCGGCGGGCGATGCGCGAGCTGCTGGTCCGCCGCCCCGGCATCGACGCGGTCTTCGCCGCCTCCGACGTGATGGCCGCCGGCGCCAGGGCGGTGCTCCGTGACACGGGCCGCCGGGTCCCCGACGACGTCGCGCTGATCGGCTTCGAGGACTCGGCCATCGCCCGCCACATGGACCCGGCCCTCACCAGCGTCCGCCAGCCCACCGAGGAGATGGGCCGCACCATGGCCCGGGTGCTCCTGGAGGAGATCGCCGAGCGCGAGTCCGTACGCCGGCATGTGGTGCTGGCCACGGAACTGGTGCAGCGCGACTCGGTCTGACGGCGGCCCAGGTCGCCCAGGCCCCCCGTACGGCCGGGTGGCGGCCCCGGCCCGCCCGGACGGTACAAGGGGCGCTCCCGGCGCCGCAGGGGCCCGTCACGGCCCTTCCTCGGCGGCTGGAATGGGAGCGCTCCCGTGCCCGAGGGGCCGAATTTCCGAACGCCCGCACCCGGGGAACCGCGGTGCGGGCGGCGGACGTTGGGCGGGCATGCCGTATACACGACGCAACCCGCTCACATACGCGGCCGTCATCGCGGCCTCCCCGGTGCTGCTGCTCGCCGGCGACCCGCTGGCGAGCGCCGCCCTGCGGCGGGCCCGCGCGCGGGCGACCCGCCTGCCCGGCGGCGGCTTCGTGACCCACCGCAGCGGGCCGCGCGGCGCGCTGGACGCGCACGCGTTCTTCTTCAACCCGCTGGCGATCGCGCTGGCCGCGCCGAGCCGCTGGGTCGGCGACCGCCTGCGCCGCTGAGCGCGCCGGGGCGCGGCCCGGACACACGCCGCCGGGGGCGGGAGCCGGTACACGTGGGGCGTGTACCGGGCCCGCCCCCGGCGGTTGTGGGGGGTTGTGGGGGGATCCGGGGAAGGCCAGGGTGATCGCGGGGGCTAGAAGCCGACCGCGACCTCCATCCACTGGGGGTTCTGCTGGGAGGCGTAGGCGGCCTGGCCTGCCACGTCGTCGTACGGGAAGCCGTAGGCGAGGTGGTTGATGCCGTGGTCGTGCCAGTACTTGGCGTACCAGTTGGCCGGGTCGCCGCCGGTGTAGAACTTGGTCGGGTCCTGCTGCTGGGCCGCCGGCAGGGTCGCGGTGTGCCGGTTGAGCGCCGCGCACTTCGCCGCGTCCGCGCCCATGGTGCCGGCGCAGCCGAAGATGTTCGACGTGGGCTCGTTGACGCCGACCGACTGGGCGTACGCCGTGTAGTAGTTGGCGTTGACGCCGCCGGTGCGGAAGCTCGGGTCGCTGCCCGGGGCGATGATCCGGTAGGGCGCCTGGGTCTGCGCGAGCACCTTGAACTGCTGCGGCACCGCGTTCTGGAAGGACTGGAAGACCTGGTCGCGGGACATGGTGAACAGGTCCTGGCTGTCACCGAGCTGGATGTCCTCGCCGCTGTGCGAGTGCAGCCTGATGGCCAGCGGCAGCGCCCACGCGTCCACGCGGGTGGTGTTGCCGTTGAAGACCGTCGCGCCGATGGTGAACTCGATGAAGTCGTTGTACTGGCTGTTCGGCGAGCCGACGTAGAAGTACATCCGGCCCGAGGAGTTCGCCGGCATGTCGAAGTACGGCTGGTCGGCGATGGAGTGCACCTGGCCGTTGAAGCTCCAGTAGACCTGGCTGTCCGGGTAGGCGCCGTTGGTCCGGTTGAGGATCTTCAGCTCCATCACGTTGTGCGCGGCCGGGATGTCGTCCGTGGTGCCCCAGAAGGAGTCGGGGGGCGTCGTGGTGCCGCCGGTGGTGCCGCCGGTGGCCGAGCCGCCGCCGTTGGTGTGCACCTGGAACTCCCACAGGGAGTCGCCGTAGGCGGTGGCGCGGGCGGTGGCGTAGACGCGGATGTAGCGGCCGGTGCCGGACACGTTCAGGTTCTGGACGCCGCCGGTGCCGGTGGTGGTGGAGTAGACCGTGGTCCAGGTGCCGGACGGGTTGTCGGTGACCTGGATCTGGTAGGCGGTCGCGTAGGCCGCCTCCCAGTTCAGGCCGACGCCGCAGACCTGCTGCGAGGAGCCGAGGTCGACCTGGAGCCACTGCGGGTCGGAGAAGGCGCTGGACCAGCGGGTGCCGGTGTTGCCGTCGACGGCCGCGGAGGCGGGGGTGCCGGCGTTCTCGGCGGACGAGGCGGTGGCCGTCTTGCCCTGCGCGGTGTTCGCGGTGCCGCACGCGGACGGGTCGGTCGAGCCGCCGGTGCCGTAGACCTGGAATTCCCACAGCGAGTAGCCGTAGACGGTGCCGCGGACGGTCCCGTTGACCCGCACGTAGCGGCCGGAACCGTTTACGGCCAGGTTCTGGACGCCGCCGGTCCCGGTGGTGGTGGAGTAGACGGTGGTCCAGGCCGAGCCGTTGTCGGACGTCTGGACGGTGAAGGCCTTGGCGTACGCGGTCTCCCAGTTGAGCGTCACCTGGCTGACGGCCTGGCTGCTGCCGAGGTCGACCTGGATCCACTGGGGGTCGGCGGCCGCGCTGGACCAGCGGGTGCCGGTGTTGCCGTCGACGGCCGCGGAGGCGGGCGTGCCGGCGTTCTCGGTCGACGACGCGGTGGCCGGCTTGCCCTGCGAGAGCAGGGTGCCCGCGGCGCGCGCCGGTGACTGCGAGGTCACCACGATGACGAGCCCCGCCAGCAGGGCGAGCAGGGCGGTGAGCACCAGATACGGCCGGCGTCCGCTGTGGCGCCCTGGCCGTCGGCGCACCAGCAGGGAAGTGCTGCCTGACATGTGTTCTCCTCAACCGGGTGGGGGTCCGTGACGGAGTCCGCCAGAGCGCGGTGAGAGCGCTCTCTTGGCGAGGTGATGTTTACAAGCCGCGCACATCCGCGTCAATAAGTTGTTCAATAATGGCCAGTTGAGACTTCGCGAGACTACGAGACTCGAACGGACGCTCCCGCGGCCGGCGTCGGCTCAGCCCCTGCTCAGGCGGCGGATCCGGCGCGCTGCACGGCCCGGGGCGTCCCGGAGCCTCCCGGGCGGCGCGGCGCGCCACATGGGGGAGGGGCGGGCCCGTGCACGCCATCCATGCACGGGACCGCCCCCGTATCGGGGGTGCCGCCGGGCTCAGCCCAGCGAGGCCAGGTGGTTCTTCAGGCCGAGGCCGTAGGCGGTCGGGGTGCCGTCGTAGGCGGAGATCAGCGACGGGCCCGACGAGCAGTCCCAGGTGTTCCAGGTCCACCCGAGGTAGGACAGCCGGTGCGCGTCCAGCCAGTTCATGAAGCCGTCCACGAACGAGTGGGCGCAGGTGTTCTCGCCCATCTCCCCGGCCACCAGCGGCACCTTGGCCGCGACCGGCGCCAGCTGGGAGTCCCAGCAGGCGCTGTTGGCGCACGAGTTGAAGTTGTATACGTGCACGGCCGCGGCCAGGTTGCCGGTCGGATCGGTCGGCTCGTGGGCGAGCCAGCCGGTCAGGTCGTTGGAGTAGGCCAGGCCGCCGAGCAGCACGACGTTCTGCGCGCCGGTGCCGCGTACCGCGTCCAGCATGTCCTGCATACCCGCCACCGGGTAGCTGATGCCGGGGCAGGTGCCGCCGTCCTTCCAGCACGCCCAGGCCTGGTCGGTGCTGGAGGCGGCGCGGTCCGGGTAGGGCTCGTTGAAGAGGTCGAAGACGATCGAGGTGTTCGACTTGAAGGTGTTCGCCACGCTGGTCCAGAACGGGACCGCGTACTGCGCGTCCGGCATCGGCTTCTGGCAGGTCGCGTTGACGTCCGAGCAGCCGGCCGAATTGCCGGTGTAGGTGCCGTGCGTCCAGTGCAGCTCGACGATCGGCGTGATGCCGTGCGCGACCAGCCGGTCGACCCAGCCGGTGATCGCCGCGACGTAGTTCGCGCCGCCGTCGGCCGCCGGGACGTACGACAGGCCCTCCCAGCAGTCCTCGTTGAGCGGCACCCGGACCGCCGTGACGCCCTTCCAGCTCTTGATCGCCTCGATGGCCGTGTCGTCCACGGGGCCGTCGAAGATCCCGTTGCCCTGCGCGCAGGCGAATTCGGTGCCCGAACGGTTCACGCCGTGGAGGACGACCTGCCTGCCGGTGGAGTCGACCAGCTTGTTTCCGGCCACGTGCAGCTTGGGCGGCGCGGTGTCACCGGTGGGGGGCGTCGTGGGGGGCGTCGTCGGCGTGGTGGTCGGGGGCGTGGTGGTCGGGCTCGCCGGGGTGCTCGGCGTCGTCTGCGTCGGCTGGCCGACCTGCGTGCAGGCGGCGCCGTTGAGCGTGAAGCCGGTCGGCATCGGGTTCTTGCCCGACCAGCTGCCGAGGAAGCCCGCGCTGACCGTGCCGCCGGTGGGCACCGCCCCGTTGTACGACAGCGAGGCGGCGTGCACGGTCGGGCCCGACTGGGTCCAGGCGGCGTTCCAGCCCTGGGTCACCTTCTGGCCGCCGGCGAAGCCGAAGCTCAGGTCCCAACCGGTGAGCGGGGAACCGGTGTTGGCTATGACAACGTTGCCCTGGAAACCGGTGTCCCACTGGTTGGTGACCGTGTACGTGACCGAACAGGTCGGCGCGGCGCCTGCTGCGGGGCTGGTGAGCACGGGGAGCAGCGCGGCGGCTGTGGCCGCCGTGGTGACCGCGGCGACGGCGAACGCCGCGGTGCGCGTGGGACGTCGCATGTGCGACTCCTCATGATGTGGGGGGATCGAGAGAAATCGAGTAACGAGAAAAGTGGACGCGCTCCCACTGGTCCGCCGCAGACCTTAGCGCCAAGTCCCTTCCCACGGTAGAGGGGATGTCTCGCTTCCCGAGGTTGGCTGTCGACTCATGCAGACAGGGCCCGCTCAACAGGCGGTTCTGGTTCACCTCTTGACAGTCCTTCGTCAACGCCTTGATGGTGGGAGCGCTCCCACTGGTTCACAGCCAAATCGCAGGACCCATCCCCCCACAAGAACCGCGAGGAGGACCTCCCGCATGCCCCGAGGAAGACCGATCAGAACGCGGACCAGGCGACTGCTGACCGCGCTGACCGCCGCGCTCGCCCTGCCGCTCGGCCTGACCATGGCCACCGGCAGCGGAGTCGCGCACGCGGCCGGCCTGCAGTGCAGCGTCGACTACTCGACCAATGACTGGGGTTCCGGTTTCACCGCGAACACCAAGATCACCAACCTCGGCACCGCCGCGATCAGCGGCTGGACACTGACGTACTCCTACGCCGGCAACCAGACTCTGCAGAGCGGCTGGAACGGCACCTGGTCGCAGTCCGGCAAGGCAGTCACTGTCAAGTCACTGGACTGGAACAAGACAATCGCGCCCAGCGGGAACGTCACCGCGAGTGCCAACTTCAACTACAGCGGCACCAATGCCGCGCCGACCAGTTTCACCGTGAACGGCACGGTCTGCGGGGGCGCGCACCAGCCGCCGCTGCCGGTGCTCACCAGCCCCACCTCCGGCGCGACCTTCAGCGCGGGCGCCACCATCCCGCTGGCCGCTACCGCGGTCGCCGCGGACTCGGCGACCATCACCAAGGTCGAGTTCTACAGCGACACCACGCTGCTGGGCACCGACACCACCTCGCCCTACTCGGTCAACTGGGCCTCGGTGCCCGCAGGTGACTACTCGGTCTACGCCAAGGCCTACGACAGCCTCGGCGCCTCCGCGGAGTCCACCCCGGTGGGCATCCACGTCGCGAGCGGCCCGGCGATCGTCGCCTCGCCGACGACCGTGTCCGTGCAGCAGGGCAAGACCGGCACCTTCGGCGTGAAGCTGTCCGGCGCCCCTTCGGCCAACGTGACGGTCGCCGTGGCGCGCACCGCGGGCAACAGCTCGCTGAGCGTCCAGTCCGGGGCCAGCCTCACCTTCACCCCGTCGAACTGGTCGACCGCGCAGACCGTCACCGTCGCGGCCGCTTCCACCGGTACGGGCTCGGCGACCTTCTCGGCGACCGCGACCGGCTACAGCACCGCGGCCGTCACGGTCAATGAGATCAGCGCGACCGGCGGCGACTACGCCGCGCGGTTCCTGTCGCTCTACGGGAAGATCACCGACCCGTCCAGCGGCTACTTCTCACCCGAGGGCATTCCCTACCACTCGGTCGAGACGCTGATCGTCGAGGCGCCGGACTACGGTCACGAGACCACGTCCGAGGCGTACTCGTACATGATCTGGCTGCAGGCGATGTACGGCCAGGTCAGCGGCGACTGGAGCAAGTTCAACGCGTCCTGGGCGATCATGGAGAAGTACATGATCCCCACGCACGCCGACCAGCCGACGAACAGCTTCTACAACGCCAGCTCGCCGGCCACCTACGCCCCCGAGCACGCGTTGCCGTCCGACTACCCGTCGCAGCTCGACAGCAGCGTCAAGTCCGGCGTCGACCCGATCGCGGGCGAGCTGAAGTCGGCCTACGGCACGGACGACATCTACGGCATGCACTGGCTCCAGGACGTGGACAACATCTACGGCTACGGTGACACGCCCGGTGGCGGCTGCGAGCTGGGCCCGACGGCCGACGGCCCGTCGTACATCAACACCTTCCAGCGCGGTGAGCAGGAGTCGGTGTGGGAGACCGTGCCGCAGCCGACCTGCGACGCGTTCAAGTACGGCGGCAAGAACGGCTACCTGGACCTGTTCACCGGGGACTCCGCCTACTCGCAGCAGTGGAAGTACACCGACGCACCCGACGCCGACGCGCGCGCGATCCAGGCCGCCTACTGGGCGGACACCTGGGCCAAGGCGCAGGGCAAGGGCGCTGACGTGGCGGCCACCGTCGCCAAGGCCGGCAAGATGGGCGACTACCTGCGGTACTCGTTCTTCGACAAGTACTTCAAGAAGATCGGCAACTGCACCAGCCCGACCTCGTGCCCGGCCGGCACCGGCAAGGACAGCGAGCACTACCTGCTGTCCTGGTACTACGCCTGGGGCGGCTCGTCCGGCTCCGGCGGCGGCTGGGCCTGGCGGATCGGTGACGGCGCCTCGCACTTCGGCTACCAGAACCCGCTGGCTGCCTACGCGCTGACCACCGACTCGGCCATGGCGCCGAAGTCGGCCACCGGCAAGCAGGACTGGACCACCAGCCTGAGCCGGCAGCTGGAGTTCTACACCTGGCTGCAGTCCTCCGAGGGCGCCATCGCCGGTGGCGCCACCAACAGCTGGAACGGCTCCTACGGCACGCCCCCGGCCGGCACGCCCACCTTCTACGGGATGGCGTACGACTGGGAGCCCGTCTACCACGACCCGCCGTCGAACCAGTGGTTCGGCATGCAGGCCTGGTCGATGGAAAGGGTCGCGGAGTACTACCAGCAGACCGGTGACGCCAAGGCCAAGGCCGTCCTCGACAAGTGGGTGACCTGGGCGATCTCCCAGACCACCATCAACTCGGACGGCACCTTCAAGATCCCGTCCGACCTCCAGTGGTCCGGTGCGCCGGACACCTGGAACGCGAGCAGCCCGGGCAGCAACTCCGGCCTGCACGTGACGGTCTCGGCCTACGGCAACGACCTGGGCGTCGCGGCGGCCTACGCCAAGACGCTGTCCTACTACGCCGCCAAGTCCGGCAACACCGCGGCCAAGACCACGGCCAAGGCGCTGCTCGACAGCATGTGGGGCAAGTACCAGGACCCGCTGGGCATCGCCACCCCCGAGACGCGGACCGACTTCAACCGGTTCGACGACCCGGTCTACGTGCCGTCCAGCTTCTCCGGCACGATGCCCAACGGCGACAAGATCAACTCGTCCTCCACCTTCATCGAGCTGCGGTCCTTCTACAAGAACGACCCCAACTGGTCCAAGGTGCAGGCCTACCTCAACGGCGGTAACGCGCCGAGCTTCACCTATCACCGCTTCTGGGCCCAGGCGGACATCGCGATGGCGATGGGTGCCTACGGCTTGCTCTTCGGCGAGTGACACCAGACCCCGGCGGGAGGCGGGACGGGAGATGACCCGGGTCACCTGACAGTTGCCCGGCCCGTCCCGACCCCCCGCCGGACCCGGGCCGCGGCCCCGCCCCCTCCTGGCACTTCCGGAGGGCGCGGGGCCGCGGTATGCCCCGGGCCGGGCGCTCTTGCGCGGTCGGGGCGCTCTTACGCGAGCCGGCTCGCTCTTACGCTGCCGGTCCGCTCTTCACGCGGCCGCGCCCCCCGTCCGCTCCGCGGCCGCCGCGGCCCGCTCCCGGGGCCGCCCCCCGTCCCGCACCTCATGCCCCGCGCGCCCCCACGCCGCCCCCCGCGCGACGGCGGGCGTGCCCGTGCCCAGAATCCCGATCCGCGTGCCCTGCTCCCTCGTCGGTGGCACAACGCGGCCCACGGGAGGACGTCCGATACGCGCCGACCGGTAGGAGACAGGTGGGCGACCGTGGCTCCATGGACGACGAGCGCTCACCGGGCCCTGAGGGGGCGGCGTGCCCGCCGGGGGAGGGGGCGCACTGCGACGAGCTGCTGGCCGCGCAGGAGGCGGCGGGAGGCACGCAGCTTCGCGGAGGCGGCGGGCGGGGAGGTGGCCTCGCGGGCGCGCCGGCCCTTCACACCGTCTTCGGGACGTGGAGCGCGTCCCAGGACTCCTTGCCGGGAGGCCACTTCAGGGCGGCGCCGGTCCAGGCCTTGTGGTGGGCCTTGGAGTATTTCGCCTGCCAGGCCTCGTAGGAGGCGATGTCGCCGCTGCCGACGACGTCGGGGTGGGCGCCCGACTGGTAGCGGTCGCAGCCGACGGCGACCAGGCGCTTGTGCATGGCGGCCACGACGGGCGACTTGCGGCCCGTGGTGAACCACTCGGCGCCCGGGAAGGGCTGGTGGGCCGGCTGGGCGGCTTTGTGCGCCTTGGGGGCGCCGGCCTTCGCGGCGGGGGTCTGGCCGGGGTGGAGGGCGAGTTGCGCCTTCACCTCGGCGCGGAAGTGGACGATGTCGAAGGAGGGGTCCTTCTTCTGGTCGCTCCACTCGGCGTGCGCGATGACGGACTTCTCGCTCCACCCGTGGTGGCGGCAGAGGGCCGCCGCCCACCTCACCGCGGCCTGGTGCTGCGCCGCCGGGTAAGGGTCCTTCCCGTCCCCCCAGTTGCTGATCTCCAGGCCGTAGAAGTGCGCGTTCCCGTCGGTCGCACCGGGGGAGCCCTCGTGGAATCCCGTGGCGGGCGGCCTGCTGCCGTAGGAGTCGCCGACCACGGCGGCCAGCACCGCCGGGTCGCCGCCGCCGGCGTGGTTGGTCCGCCCGTTGCCGGTCATCGTGACGACTCCGGACTTGGCGAGGTAGCTGTGCGCCAGCGGTCCCGGCAGGTCGGCGCGGCCGCCCCAGACGACACCGGCGTCGCTGGGCGCCTGGCCCCCGGTGTGGTGGATCACCACGCCGTTCACCGGCCCCCAGGGGCCGTGCCCGGCACGGTTGTGGGTGCGCCAGCCGGGGTGCTCGGCGACGGTGACGCCCTCGGCCTTGAGCGCGGCGAGGAATTGGTCCGCGGACATCGGAGTGGCCATCCGGCCACCTCCTTCGAGGCAGTTCCGGCAGGAGCGCCGACAGAACGCCGATCAGGTTGTCCCACGACGCCGGGGAGTACGGCGATGAAGCCCGATATATCAATGCGATTCGCTATATCCGCGTGATTACCCCCCACTCTGCCCGATCCCGTGCCCGCCCCGCAGCAGAACCGGGAGGCCGCCGGCGGCGCAGGGGCTCACCGGGGGCCGGGGGACGACGAAAGAGGCCGCCGCACCGCGTTTCCGCGGTACGACGGCCTCTTCCAGCAGGGTGAGTGACGGGACTCGAACCCGCGGCATCCTGGACCACAACCAGGTGCTCTACCAGCTGAGCTACACCCACCATGAGCGGCGCTGTCCCGGCCGGTGTTTCTGCTGGGGTGGCGCCGCCTCGAAAAGTGTACAGGGTGGCGAGGGGTGGTCGCGCCCCTGTTTCGCGCGCCTCGCTCTACGCGTCGCCGGTCATCGCACGACGTGGCGGGCGGCGATCGAGCGGGCCGTGTCGGTGTCCGGGCCCGGCTGGGGGACGAAGACGGCCTCGCGGTAATAGCGCAGCTCGGCGATGGACTCGCGGATGTCGGCCAGCGCCCGGTGGTTGCCGTTCTTGTCCGGGCTGTTGAAGTACGCCCGGGGATACCAGCGGCGGGCCAGCTCCTTGATCGAGGAGACGTCCACGATGCGGTAGTGCAGGTGCTGCTCGAGGGTGGGCATGTCGCGGGCCAGGAAACCGCGGTCGGTGGACACCGAATTCCCGCACAGCGGCGCCTTGCGCGGCTCGGCGACCTGCGCCCGTACGTAGTCGAGCACGATCTCCTCGGCCTCGGCCAGCGCCACTCCGCCGGCCAGCTCCTCCAGCAGGCCCGAGGCGGTGTGCATCTGGCGGACCACGTCCGGCATCGTGTCGAGCGCCTCGGCGGGCGGGCGGATGACGATGTCCACCCCCTCGCCGAGCACGTTCAGCTCCGAGTCGGTGACCAGCGCCGCCACCTCGACCAGCGCGTCGTGCGCCAGCGACAGCCCGGTCATCTCACAGTCGATCCACACCATCCGGTCGTTCATGTGCCTCACCCTACGGGGCGATCACGCGGTCCCGGCAGAGCGGCGCCCACACCGCGTCCGGCACGCAGCCGGCCGCGCCCGGGACCGTCCGCGGGATCGCCCCTGCCGGGCTGCTCGGGCACCCGGGTGGCGAAGGCGTCACCGTCCGGCTTCCCGGGCGCCGTCAGCACCTGGGAGACCGGCCCGTGCCCGGCGGCGATGGGCACGCCCGTGGTGCGGCGCAGCGCGGCCAGCTCGGCGGGCACCGTCGGCCGCTCCTGGTCGTCCTGCGGCCTGCGGGCCCGGTAGGCGGCCCGGTAGGACGCGGGGGAGGACCCGAGCTGCCGGCGGAAGTGGCCGCGCAGCGCGACCGGGGAGCGGAAGCCGCAGCGGCCCGCGACCTCGTCCACCGAGTAGTCCGACGTCTCCAGCAGCCGCTGCGCCTGCAGCACCCGCTGGGTGATCAGCCACTGCAGCGGCGCGCTGCCGGTCAGCGACCTGAACCTGCGGTCGAAGGTCCGCCGGCTCATGTAGGCGCGCGCGGCCAGCGCCTCGACGTCGAACTGCTCGTGCAGGTGCTCCAGCGCCCAGGCGACGACCTCGGCCAGCGGGTCGGCGCCGATCTCCTCGGGTAAAGACCTGTCGAGGTGCCGCTGCCCGGTCTGCCAGTCGGCCCGCCGCGGCGGTACGACCAGCCGCCGGGCCAGCGCGGCGGCCGCCTCGCCGCCGTGGTCGGTGCGCACCACGTGCAGGCACAGGTCGATTCCGGCCGCGGTGCCGGCCGACGTCAGGACGTCGCCGTCGTCCACGAACAGCTCCCTGGGGTCCACATGGACCGAGGGGTAGCGCTTGGCGAGCGTGGGCGCGTACATCCAGTGCGTGGTGGCGGGCCTGCCGTCGAGCAGGCCGGCCGCGGCCAGCACGAAGGCGCCGGTGCACAGGCCGATGATCCTGGCGCCCTCCTCGTGGGCCTTGCGGATCGCCTCCAGGGCCTCGGGCGGCGGCGCCTGGGAGATCGACCGCCAGGTCGGCACCACGACCGTGCCGGCCCGGGAGAGCGCTTCCAGGCCGTAGGGCGCGGTCAGTTCGAGACCGCCGGTGGTCCGCAGCGGCCCGTCCTCGCCGGCGCAGACCAGCAGCCGGTAGCGGGGCACCCCCGCGTCCTGGCGGTCTATGCCGAAGACGGACAGCGGTATGGAACTCTCGAAGATCGGGCCACCGCTGAAGAGCAGCACGGCGACCACTTCGGGCCGCCGGCGCGCGGAGAGCTTACGGATGGCGCGAGGTGATGCCGAAGCTGCTTGCGACGGACTCTCCGTCGCCGTACCGGAACCGGACTCCTGGCTCATGGAGCTCAAGCCCCCCTCGAATCGACGCGTCGTCACCTCGGTCCTGCACGTTCCCCCCGCGAGGCCACCCATGATCAAATCTACTGTGCCTGGTGGGGCGCCAGTGACACCTTCGGCACCTGACGGCAAGTCGACAAGACAACGTGGCGTAAAGCATTCGATCACGAAGCGTTTCACTCGTGGCGCCAGGAGGGAAGTACGCCTCCCGTCACTTCGGCCACGCAGCGCGTCATCCGCGACACGCCGCATCGTAGAACCGCAGGTGGCAGAGGTGTTAGCGGGCGCGAATCCGAACGCGGGCGCAGGGCCGAGAAGTTGGCTGAAAAAAGCCGTTCAGGAGTCGGATGCGCGTAAAAGGCGCCGGGTGGTGTGCCGGGGGGCCGTGTCCAGGCCGTACCGCGGCCGGGACCAACGGTTCATTCCGGCGGATTTGCCGTGGCTGGAGCGGGTAGAAGGCAGATACGGAGCACGGCCGCCCGCGGGTGATCCGATGCGCCCCCGGGATGCGCCGGTGCGCCGCGCCGTGCAGCCGGTTGGCGGGATGGCGTTGCGCTCTCGCCGCCGCTCCGGCATTCTCCTGGGAACTCGGGGTACGCGACCTGTGAAGCCGGCGGCGCATCTGTGCAGGCGGACTTCGCAGCCGTACTCTGGAGAGAGCGGGACGGGAAGTGGCGAACTGGCCCATAATGGCCAATCCGGCGGACCGCCCCGCACGCACCGTCCTGTCCGCTGCTCGGCGCGTCAGCGCCGCCCTCGCCGAGAATCCGCATCATGGCCGGTCATGACTTCCCCGAGCCCGCCGATCGCAGGCCGCTCGCCGAATCGGCGGCACTGCCCGAGCAGGCCCCAGCACTGAGCCACGCCTGTGATCCCGCCTTCCGGCACGGCGTCGTGGTGGGCTTCGACGGTTCCGTTTCCAGCGAGCGCGCGCTGTCCTACGCCATCGGCATGGCACGCAGGACGCATTCCGCGCTGATCATCGTGCACGTCGCCAACAGGCTGCCGGCCACCGTGTGGGCGGGCTGCGAGCCGCCCGTCTTCGTCGACGTCCCCGACCACCGCACCGAGGTCCTCGGCTTGGAGCTGGCCTGCGCGGACCACCTCACCGAAATCTCCTGGGTGCTTGTCGAGCGCGGCGGCGACATCTGCCACGAGCTGGAGGAGGTCGGCCGGGAGTACGAGGCCGACGCGATCGTGGTCGGCGGCACCCACGGGCTGGCCGGGCGGATCTTCGGCTCGGTCGCCGGGCGGCTGGCCCGGCGGGCGCAGCGGCCGGTAGTGGTCATTCCGTAGCACCACCGGGGTGCGTTCAGCACCGCACGGCATGCGGGTGGGGCCGGTCCGAGCCACCGGCACCACCCGTCTGCATTTGCACTTGCGCACGGCGTACGGGCCGTGTGCAAGCGCGCGTGGCGTGCGTGCGGGCTACTCCACCGTGACGGACTTCGCCAGGTTGCGCGGCTTGTCGATGTCCCGGCCCAGCGCCAGAGCCGTGTGGTAGGCGAAGAGCTGGAGCGGGATGCCCATCAGGATCGGGTCCAGCTCGTCCTCGTTCTTCGGCACCACGATGGTGTGGTCGGCCTTCTCCTGCTCCTGGTGCGCGACCGCCAGGATCCGGCCGCTGCGGGCCTTGATCTCCTCCAGCGCCGCGCGGTTCTTCTCCAGCAGGTCGTCGTCGGGCACGATCGCGACGGTCGGCATCGACGGGTCGATCAGCGCCAGCGGGCCGTGCTTCAGCTCGGAGGCAGGGTAGGCCTCGGCGTGGATGTAGCTGACCTCCTTGAGCTTCAGCGACGCCTCGCGGGCCACCGGGTAGCCGCGGACCCGGCCGATGAAGAGCATCGAGCGGGCGTCCGCGTAGGACTTCGCCAGCTGCTTGATCTCCGGCTCGGTCTTCAGGATCTCCTCGATCTGGGCCGGCAGCCTGCGCAGCCCCTCGATGATCCGCTTGCCGTCGGTGACCGACAGGTCCCGCACCCGGCCCAGGTGCAGCGCCAGCAGCGCGAAGGCGACCACGGTGTTGGTGAAGCACTTGGTGGACACCACGCACACCTCGGGCCCGGCGTGCACATAGGTGCCGCCGTCCGCCTCCCGGGCGATCGCGGACCCCACGACATTGACCACGCCCAGCACCCGCGCGCCCTTGCGCTTCAGCTCCTGGACGGCCGCCAGCACGTCGTAGGTCTCACCGGACTGCGACACGGCCACGTAGAGGGTGTCGGGGTCCACCACGGGGTTGCGGTAGCGGAATTCCGAGGCGGGCTCGGCGTCGGCGGGGATACGCGCCAGCTCCTCGATCAGCCCGGCGCCGATCTGGCCGGCGTGGTAGCTGGTGCCGCAGCCCAGGATCTTGATCCGGCGCACACCGCGCGCCTCGCGGGCGTCCAGGTTCAGACCCCCCAGGTGCACGGTCGCGAAGCGGTCGTCGATCCGCCCCCGCAGCACCCGGTCGACCGCCTCGGCCTGCTCGAAGATCTCCTTGTGCATGTACGTGTCGTGGCCGCCCATGTCGTACGACTCGGCCTCCCACTCCACGGTGGTCGGCGTGGCCGTGGTCTGCGAGCCCTCGGTGGTGTACGTACGGAAGTCGTCGGCCTTGAGGGTGGCCATCTCGCCGTCCCCGAGGGTGACGACCTGCCGGGTGTGGGCGACCAGCGCGGCGACGTCGGAGGCGACGAACATCTCCTTCTCGCCGATGCCCAGCACCACCGGGGAGCCGTTGCGGGCGACCACGATCCGGCCGGGGAAGTCCTGGTGCAGCACCGCGATGCCGTACGTGCCCTCGACCGACCGCAGCGCCTCGCTGACCTTCTTCTCCAGCGTCTCGGCGGCGGACCGGGCGATCAGGTGGGCCAGCACCTCGGTGTCGGTCTCCGAGGCGAAGACGATGCCCTCGGCGGACAGCCGGGCGCGCAGCTCGGAGGCGTTGTCGATGATCCCGTTGTGGACCACCGCGACCTTCTCCTCCATGTCCAGGTGCGGGTGCGCGTTGACGTCGCTGGGTGCCCCGTGGGTGGCCCAGCGGGTGTGGGCGATGCCGGTGGTGCCGGAGAAGCGCTTCGGGATGCGCGACTCCAGCTCGCGTACCCGGCCCTTGGCCTTGACCGTACGCAGCTCGCCCGACTTGCCGGTGATGACGACGCCGGCCGAGTCGTAGCCGCGGTACTCCAGCCGCTGCAGCCCCTCAAGCAGCAGCGGCGCCACGTCGCGCTTGCCGATGTATCCGACGATTCCGCACATGTGCCGTCCGTACCTCTCCGTCGTCCTCTGTGCCTGGTGTGCCCTGCTTGCCCTGCGTGCTCCGGGCGCCCTGTGCGCCCTGTGCCGCCCTCAGCCGTAGACGATGCGGCGCAGCTGGCGCTGGGAGAGCGCGGCGGGGGCGACCGCGCGGTGCGGCAGCTCCTCGCCGATCCGCTCGAAGATCTCCGCGTTGACCAGGCCCTTCGCCTGGAGCTCGCGGTGTCTGCGGCGGACGTACTCCTCGGTCGTCTCGTCGAAGTAGGCAAGGACGTCCAGCACCACCCGGGACGCCTCGCCGCGGTGCAGCGGCGTGGTGCGCACCAGGTGGTCGATCAGGTCTTCGTAGGACGTCCGGCGTTCGAGCACCCGTTGATACTGATGTGATGATCTTTGCTTTGCAAGAATCCTGCCCGATTCCGGGCAGGATCGCAGGTCAAGAAGAGCCAAAGGAGTGACGTGGGGCTTGTTCGGGGCTTATTTCGGGCGGTGGACGGGTGGGCGGCGGGTCGAGTCGATCGCATCCGGGCGGCGGGACCCGGCGGGCGGGCCGCCGGCCGCCGTGTGGGGCGCCGGCGCCCCCGGCGGGGGGATTCAGCCCGCCAGGCCCAGCTCTCTGGCGATCAGCATCCGCTGCACCTCACTGGTGCCCTCCCCGATCTCCAGGATCTTGGAGTCGCGCCACATCCGCGCCACCGGATACTCGTTCATGAAGCCGTAGCCGCCGTGGATCTGGGTGGCCTCCCTGGCGTTGGTCACCGCGATCTCCGACGAATACAGCTTCGCCAGCGCCGCCTCCTTCTTGAACGCCTCCCCGTGCATCAGCCGCGACGCCGCGTCCCGCCACGCCAGCCGCGCGGTGTGCGCCCGCATCTCCATGTCGGCGATCTTGAACTGGATCGCCTGGTTCGCGCCGATCGGCCGCCCGAAGGCCTCCCTGGTCCGCGCGTACTCCAGCGACTCGTCCACGCAGCCCTGTGCCAGGCCGGTCGCCAGCGCCGAGATCGCGATCCGCCCCTCGTCCAGGATGCGCAGGAACTGCGCGTAGCCGCGGCCCTTCTCGCCGAGCAGATTCGCCGCGGGCACCCGGCAGTCGGTGAAGGACAGCTCCCGGGTGTCCGAGGCATTCCACCCGACCTTGCTGTACTTCTTCGACACAGTGAAGCCGGGAGTGCCCGAGGGCACGATGATCGACGAGATCAGCGGGCGCCCTTCGTCGGTCCTGCCGGTGACCGCCGTCACCGTGACCAGGCCGGTGATGTCGGTACCCGAGTTGGTGATGAAGCACTTGGTCCCGTTGACCACCCACTCCCCGGCCGCCTCGTCCAGCCGGGCCGTGGTGCGGGTGCCGCCCGCGTCCGAGCCGCAGTCCGGCTCCGTCAGCCCGAACGCCCCCAGCATCTCGCCCGAGCACAGCCGTGGCAGCCACTCCCGCTTCTGCTCCTCGGTGCCGAACCTGAACACCGGCATCGCGCCCAGCGACACCCCGGCCTCCAGGGTGATCGCCACCGAGGAGTCCACCCGGGCCAGCTCCTCGAGCACCAGGCACAGCGCGAAGTAGTCGCCGCCCATCCCGCCGTACTCCTCGGGGAAGGGCAGCCCGAACAGCCCCATCCGCCCCATCTCCCGCACGATCTCGTACGGGAACTCGTCCTGCTCGTAGAACCCGCCGATCTTCGGCGCGATCACATCCCTGGCGAACTCCGCGACGGTGGCGCGCAGCTCCTCGTACTCCTCGGACAGGCGGTGGTCGATCGGCATGGCTACTGCTCCCGGTGGGTGAGGGCGCGGACGGTACGGGACGGGCTGGGCCGCCCCAACTGCTCCGCCATCCAGACGCTTGTGGCGCTGAGGCGGTCGAGATCGACCCCGGTGCGGATGCCGAGTCCGTTCAGCATCCACACGAGGTCTTCGGTCGCGAGATTCCCGGTGGCGCTCTTGGCGTACGGGCAGCCGCCGAGCCCGCCGGCGGAGGCGTCCACGACGGTGACGCCCCGCTGCAGCGCGGCCAGCGTGTTGGACAGCGCCTGCCCGTAGGTGTCGTGGAAGTGCACGGCGAGGTGCTCCACCGGGATCCCGCCGCCTATGCCCGGCGTGCCGCCCGGGCCGCCGGTCAACTCGTCCAGCAGCGCCGCGACCTGGCCGGGTGTCGCCACCCCGATGGTGTCGCCGAGGCTCAGCTCGGTGCAGCCCATCCCGTACAGCCGGCGGGCCACCGCCGCCACCTGCCCGATCGGCACCGGCCCCTCCCACGGGTCGCCGAAGCACATCGACAGATAGCCGCGGACCGCCGCCCCCGCCGCCCTGGCCCGTGCCACCACCGGCTCGAACATCGCCAGCGACTCGTCCACCGTCCGGTTGAGATTCGCGCGGGCGAAGGACTCCGTCGCACTGCCGAAGACCGCGATCTCCCGCACACCCAGCTCCAGCGCCCGGTCCAGGCCCCGCTCGTTGGGCACCAGCACCGGCAGCCGCACCGCCCGGTCGCCGTGCCCGTTCGGGCCGGCGGCATCCGTGCCACCGGTCCCGGTGAGGTCGGCGAGCAGCGGCATCAGCTCGGCCGCGTCGGCCAGTTGGGGCACCCACTTGGGGTGCACGAAGCTGGTCGCCTCGATCGTCGTCAGCCCGGCCTCGGCCAGCCGGTGGACGAACTCCGCCTTCACCGCGGTCGGCACGGTCCGCTGCTCGTTCTGCAACCCGTCCCGCGCGCCGACCTCGTGGATCCGCACCTGCCGCGGCAGCCCGTCCGCGGGGACCGCCATCGGCAGCCCGAGGCCCAGCACTTCCGGCACCTCCGGTGCGCCGCCGGCCCCGCTCTCCCGCCCGCCGCCCGTCCCGGTCACGACGCCTCCCCGGGCCGCCCGGCCGCCGGGTCCTGCGTGCCGTCGCCAGGCTGCGCGGCGGGGGTGACCACGGCCAGCACCTGGTCCATCGCCACCGTCGAACCCGCGCTGACGTCGATCTCGGTCACCGTCCCGTCGTGCGGGGCGGTGATCACGTGCTCCATCTTCATCGCCTCCACCACCAGCAGGCTCTGCCCTGCCACCACGTCCTCGCCCTTGGCGACCTTCACCACGGTGACCGTGCCCGGCATCGGCGCGGTCAGCGCGCCGCCGCCCGCACCCAGCGCGGCCCCCCGCAGGGCCGCGGCGACCGGGTCGTACGGCTGCACCCACCAGCTCTCGCCGTCCCGGCCCAGCCACTGGCCGGCCCGGAAGAAGGTGTGCACCAGGCCGCCGGTGTGCAGCCGCGCCCGCGGCCCGTCGAGGGTGACCGTGGCCGCCGTCGCGGGGCCGTCCCCGATCCGCACCTCGCCCTGCCTGACCCGCACCGCCACCGGCTCGTGGCCCGGCACCCGCAGGTGGTGCACGGTCCAGGCCGCCTCGCCGCCGAGCCGCCAGCCGCTGGGCACCGAGAACGGATCGGTCCAGCCCTCCGGTCCCGGCGGCGGGGCCAGCGCCGCCTGCCGCAGCAGCGCCCCGGCCGCGTAGACCTCGTCGGGCACGCCGTCCGGCACCAGCGCGGCGGCCTCCCGCTCGATCAGCCCGGTGTCCAACTCGCCCGCCACTACCGCCGGATGCCCGAGCAGCCGCCGCAGGAAGGCCGTGTTGGTGTCCAGCCCCAGCACCACCGTCTCCGCCAGCGCCGCCCGCAGCCGCCGCAATGCCGTGGCCCGGTCGGGGCCGTGGGCGATCACCTTGGCCAGCATGGGGTCGTAGGCGGTGCCGACCTCGGTGCCCGCCAGCAGGCCGGAGTCCACCCGCACCCCCGGCCGCCCGGCCGGTTCGTGCAGCGCCAGCACCGGTCCCGCCGAGGGCAGGAAGTCGATCCGGCCGTCGCCTGCCCTGGCGGTCTCCGCACAGATCCGCGCCTCGACCGCATGACCGGTGAGCGTCACGTCCTGCTGGCCGAAGTCCAGCGGTTCGCCGGCCGCCACCCGCAACTGCCAGGCCACCAGGTCCAGTCCGGTGACCAGCTCGGTCACCGGATGCTCGACCTGCAGCCGGGTGTTCATCTCCATGAAGAAATACGCCGACGGGTCGGCTCCCGGCACGATGAACTCCACCGTCCCCGCCCCGGTGTAGCCGCAGGACCTGGCCGCCTGCACCGCGGCCTCGCCCATCGCCGCCCGGGTCGCCGGGTCGAGCAGCACCGAGGGCGCCTCCTCGATCACCTTCTGGTGCCGCCGCTGCAACGAGCACTCCCGCTCGCCCAGGTGCACCACATGGCCGTGGGCGTCGGCCAGCACCTGGATCTCGATGTGCCGCGGCCGGTCGATCCAGCGCTCGACCAGCAGGGTGTCGTCGCCGAACGACCCCACGGCCTCGCGCCGGGCCGCGGCGATCTCCTCGGCCAGCGCCGCCTCGTCCCGCACCAGGCGCATGCCCTTGCCGCCGCCGCCCGCGGACGGCTTGAGCAGCACCGGCAGCCCGATCTCCCGGGCGGCCGCGGCCAACTCCGCGTCGGTGAGCCCGCTTCCAGTGCTGCCGGGCACCACCGGCACACCCGCGGCCCGCACCGTCTCCTTGGCCCGGATCTTGTCGCCCATCAGCTCGATCGCGTCGGCCGGCGGCCCGATGAAGACCAGCCCCGCCTCGGCGCAGGCCCTGGCGAAGCCGGCATTCTCGGCGAGGAAGCCGTAGCCGGGGTGGACGGCCCCGGCGCCGACGGCCACGGCGGCCCGCACCTGCTCGGCAGCCGACAGGTAACTCCCCACCCGCACCGCGGTGTCGGCCTCCCGCACATGCCGGGCGTCGGCGTCGGCCTCGGTGAAGGCGGCGGCCGACCGCACGCCCAGCTCGCGCAGGGTGCGGATGATCCGGACGGCGATCTCGCCGCGGTTGGCGACCAGGACGGTGCCGAAGGGGGCGCCCGCGGCGGCGGTGGCGCCGTCCTGGCCGGTGGCGGTGGACTTGCTGCTGGTCATCACGGCCCTCACATCCGGAAGACGCCGTAGCCGGGCGCGGCGGGATCGGCGGTGGGCAGCGGTGCGTTGGTGCAGGCGGTGAGCGCGAGGCCCAGCACGGTGCGGGTCTCCAGCGGGTCGATCACCCCGTCGTCCCAGAGCCTGGCGGTGGCGTAGTAGGCGCTGCCCTGGGTCTCGTACTGCTCGCGGACCGGCTGCTTGAAGGCCTCCTCGGCCTCCTCGCTCCACTTCTCGCCGGCCGCCGCGAGCTGGTCGCGCTTGACGGTGGCCAGCACAGAGGCGGCCTGCTCGCCGCCCATCACCGAAATCTTGGCGTTGGGCCACATCCACAGGAAGCGCGGGCTGTAGGCCCGGCCGCACATCGAGTAGTTGCCGGCGCCGTAGGACCCGCCGATCACCACTGTGAGCTTGGGCACCCGGGCGCAGGCCACCGCGGTGACCATCTTGGCGCCGTGCTTGGCGATGCCGCCCGCCTCGTACTGCCGGCCGACCATGAATCCTGAGATGTTCTGCAGGAAGAGCAGCGGGATGCCGCGCTGGTCGCACAGCTCGATGAAATGGGCGCCCTTGAGGGCCGATTCGGCGAACAGGATGCCGTTGTTCGCCACGATCCCCACCGGGTGGCCCTGGAGGTGGGCGAACCCGGTGACCAGGGTCGTGCCGTACTCCGCCTTGAACTCGGCGAACCGGCTGCCGTCGACCAGCCGGGCGATCACCTCGCGCACGTCGTAGGGGGTGCGGGAGTCGACCGGCACCGCTCCGTACAGCCCCGCGGGGTCCACCGCGGGCTCTTCCGCCGGCCGCAGCGTCCAGGGCGGGGCGCCGCGGGCGGGCAGCGTCGCGACGATGTCCCGGACGATGCTCAGGGCGTGCGCGTCGTCCTCGGCGAGATGGTCGGTGACCCCGGAGATCCGGGAGTGCACCTCGCCGCCGCCCAGCTCCTCGGCGGTGACCACCTCTCCGGTGGCGGCCTTCACCAGCGGCGGCCCGCCGAGGAAGATCGTGCCCTGGTTGCGCACGATGACCGCCTCGTCGCTCATCGCCGGGACGTAGGCGCCGCCCGCGGTGCACGAGCCGAGCACGGCGGCGATCTGCGGGATGCCGCGGGCCGACATCGTCGCCTGGTTGTAGAAGATCCGCCCGAAGTGGTCGCGGTCGGGGAAGACCTCGTCCTGCCGGGGGAGGAAGGCGCCGCCGGAATCCACCAGGTAGACGCACGGCAGCCGGTTGTCGAGGGCGACCTCCTGCGCGCGCAGATGCTTTTTCACCGTGATGGGGTAATAGGTGCCGCCCTTGACGGTGGCGTCGTTGGCGACCACGACGACCTCGCGCCCGGCGACCCGGCCGATCCCGGCGATGACCCCGGCGGCCGGCGCCTGCCCGTCGTACATCCCGTCCGCGGCCAGCGGCGCCAGCTCCAGGAAGGGGGAGCCGGGGTCGAGCAGCCCGTCCACCCGGTCCCTGGGCAGCAGCTTCCCGCGTGCGGTGTGGCGGGCTCTGGCCTTCTCGCCGCCGCCTAGGCGTGCGGCGGCCAGCTTGTCGCGCAGGCCCGCGCTGAGCGCGGTGTGTGCCTGCGTGTTGACGCGAAACGCCTCCGACGCCGGATCCGCGGCGCTGGACAGGGCGGGTGCTGCCATGGTTCGGCCCCCCGGTGGTGCGAATGAGGATGTTAGCGAGCGTTAACTGATGACACCACGTTAACGCTCGCTAACAGGATTGTCTAGACTCGATCCCATGAACTCGACGAACACGGCGGTCAGCCGCCGCGACCAGATCCTCAGGGAGGCCGCGCGGCTGTTCGCCGAGCGCGGCTTCCACGGTGTGGGGGTGGACGAGATAGGTGCCGCGGTCGGCATCAGCGGCCCGGGGCTCTACCGGCACTTCGCGGGCAAGGACGCCATGCTCGCCGAGTTGCTGGTCGGGATCAGCGGCCGGCTGCTGACCGCGGGCAAGCGGCGGGTGGCGGAGGCGGCGGATCCCGAGGCGGCGCTCGACGCGCTGATCCGCGGCCACATCGAGTTCGCGATCGACGACCGCCCGCTGATCACCCTGCACGACCGGGAGCTCGACCGGCTGCGCGAGTCCGACCGCAAGCTGGTCCGCCAGCTCCAGCGCCAGTATGTGGAGGAGTGGGTGGCCGTGGTCGCCCGCGTCCATCCCGGCGCGACGGAGCGCGAGGCGCGGGCCGCCGTCCACGCGGTCTTCGGCCTGCTGAATTCGACGCCCCACCTGGGGGCCCAGTCCAGCCTCCCGGGCCGCAGGGAGATGTCGGAGCTGCTGCGCAGGCTGGCGCTGGGCGCCCTGGGTGCCCTGGACAGCACCGCGGACTGGCGGGTAACTTACTGAGCGCTTGCTTATCACCAGAGAGCAGCGGTCAGTCACCACTCGCCGACGGGAGGCGCGCTGTGCGTCGTACGGTGTTCAACGAGGACCACGAAGCATTCCGCGGGACGATACGCGCCTTCATCGAGGCCGAGGTCGTCCCCGTGTACGACGAGTGGCTGGCCGCGGGGCAGGCTCCGCGTGACTTCTACTACAAGCTCGGTGAGCTGGGCGTCTTCGGTATCGAGGTGCCCGAGGAATTCGGCGGCGCCGGCGAGGAGAGCTTCAAGTTCCAGGCCGTCCTCAGCGAGGAGTGCGCCCGCGCCGGAGTCAGCTTCGGCGGCAGCAGCGTGCACACCGGGCTGTGCCTGCCGTATGTGACGGCCTACGCCACCGACGAGCAGAAGAAGCGCTGGTTGCCCGGCTTCGCCACCGGCGAGACGATGTTCGCCATCGCGATGACCGAGCCGGGCACCGGCTCGGACCTGGCAGGGATGAAGACCACCGCCAAGCTCTCCGCCGACGGCACCCACTACGTGCTCAACGGCGCCAAGACCTTCATCACCGGCGGTGTCCACGCCGACCGCGTCATCGTCTGCGCCCGCACCGCGCCGGCCACCGCGGAGGACCGCAGGGCGGGCATCTCCCTCTTCGTGGTCGACACGAAGTCCGCGGGCTACGTGATCGGCCGCAAACTCGACAAGCTCGGCCTGAAGGCCTCCGACACCGCGGAGCTGTCCTTCTCCGACGTCAAGGTGCCGCTGGACGACCTGCTCGGCGAGGAGGGCAAGGGCTTCTCCTACCTCGGCCAGAACCTCCCCCAGGAGCGGCTGGCCATCGCGGTCGGCGCCTACGCGCAGGCCGCCGCGGCGATCCGCTTCGCCCAGGCTTACGTCCAGGACCGGACCGTCTTCGGCAAGACCGTCGCGTCCTTCCAGAACACCAAGTTCGAGCTGGCCGCATGCAAGGCCGAGGTGGACGCCGCCGAGGCCGTCGTCGACCGCGCGCTGGACGCCCACGACCGGCGCGAGCTGACGGCCGCGGACGCCGCGTCCGCGAAGCTGTTCTGCACCGAGGTCGCCGCCCGGGTGATCGACCGCTGCCTGCAGCTGCACGGTGGGTACGGTTACATGAACGAGTACCCGATCGCGCGCCTGTACGCCGACAACCGCGTGAACCGCATCTACGGCGGCACCAGCGAGGTCATGAAGTCGATCATCGCCAAGTCGATGGGCCTGTGAGCGAACTGAACGAGCCTCTTGAAGCCCTGCTCGACCTGCTCGACCTGGAGCGGATCGAGCAGGACATCTTCCGCGGGGTCAGCCGCACGGCTGTCGTGCCGCGGGTCTTCGGCGGCCAGGTGGCCGCGCAGGCCCTGGTCGCGGCCGGCCGCACCGTCCCCGAGGAGCGCGGCGCGCACTCGCTGCACGCGTATTTCCTGCGCCCGGGCGATCCAGGGGCGCCGATCGTCTACCAGGTCGACCGCATCCGCGACGGCCGCTCCTTCACCACCCGGCGGGTGGTGGCGGTCCAGCACGGCCAGCCGATCTTCCACCTCTCCGCCTCCTTCCAGACCGCCGAGGAGGGTCTGGAGCACCAGGAGCCGATGCCGCAAGCGCCCGACCCCGAGACGCTGCCCGAGGCGGCTGAGCTGCTGCCGGCCCACGCCGACAAATTCCCCGACCCCAGCGTGATCGACCGGCTGCTCGAAGCCCGCGCCGCCGTCGACCTCCGCTATGTCGAGGACCCGCCGTTCCTGACCGCGGGCACCGCCCGCGAACCGCGCTCGCAGGTCTGGTTCCGCACCCGCGGCAAGCTGGCCGACGACCCGCTGCTGCACGTCTGCCTGGCCACGTATGTCTCGGACATGACGCTGCTGGACTCGGTGCTGCTCGCCCACGGCCGCGGCGGTTGGGCGGTCGGCGACGTGGTCGGCGCCAGCCTGGACCATGCCATGTGGTTCCACCGGCCCTTCCGCGCCGACGAGTGGCTGCTCTACGACCAGCAGAGCCCGTCCGCCTCCGGCGGGCGGGGCCTGGCCTCGGCCCGTATCTACACCCAGGACGGCAGGCTGGCCGTCTCGGTGATCCAGGAGGGCCTGGTCCGCATTCCGCGCGCCTGAGGGCGCGGATCGAGGCGCGGGCGGATGCGATCGCGGGGGCGGAGCCGGCGGGGCGCCCGGGTCAGGCCGCCTCGGCGGCCGGGCCGACCGGCAGCGCGGCGAAGTCCCCGCCGAGCTGGACCGCACACTCGCGCAGCCCCTCCAACCCGTGGCCGCCCGACGGCAGCGCGCACGGCGGCGCCTGCGCGCCGGGGCCGTTGCGCACCTCGACCAGCAGGTCCCCGTCGGCCCGCCGGACCAGCACCCGGGTCCTGGCGCCGGGTGCGTGCTTGCGCACATTGGTGAGCGCTTCCTGCACGATGCGGTAGGCGGCGTGCTGCACCTCGGCGGGCGGCGCGCCGCCGTCGTCGTCCGTGCCGTCCGCCACCCCGTCCAGCTCGCCGTGCGTCCGCGGCCCCGCCGCGGCGACCAGCGCCGGGATACCTGCCAGCTCAGGGCCTGCGGCCAGTTCCCGCCCCGACGTCGCCGACAGCCGCAGCAGGCCGACCATCCGCCGCAGCTCCTCCAGCGCGTCCCGGCTCAGCTCCCTCACGGCCCCGGCCGCGGCGCGCGCCTGCGGGCCCTCGGCCGTCACTTCGAGCGCGCCGGACTGCACGGCGATCAGGCTGAGGCGGTGGGCCACCGTGTCGTGCATCCGGCGGGCCAGCCTGGTCCGCTCCCTGACGACCGCCTGCTCCGCCGCCAGCTGAACCACGGCTCCGCCTGCCTTCCTCGACCTCCTTCACTGATCGTAACGAGGGATCGGGGGCACGTCAGGTCCGCGCGGACCTCGACGCAGCGTCAGGCGGGCTGCGGGAGGCCCGCCGCGGCCAGCAGGTAGGCGGTCATCGGCGCGTAGTGGTGCGGCGGCACGTTGTCGTCCAGCGGTACCGTCACCAGCAGGCTGCCCTCGGCCTCGCCGACGAAGAGCGCCGGGTCGTTGCAGTCGGCGAAGCCGACCGTGTCGATGCCGCGGCCGCCGGCGCAGCCGGCCCAGCCGTGGTCGGCGACCACCAGGTCGGGCGGCGCCTGGCCGTCCCGCTCCAGCGCCGCGAGGATCTCCCGCATCGGGTCGGGCGAGTGGGTGTGCACCAGCCCGCCGGCCCGGTGCAGCATGGAGACCGCGGCAAGGTGCCGGATCTCGCCGCCGTCCGCGTAGAGGTGCTCGGCCGGCGTGACCAGGGTGCAGCCCGCCGCCCGCAGCGCGGCGGCCAGCTCGTGGTGCACCGCGTAGAGGCCCGCCGGGTGCCCGGTGGCCAGCAGCACCCGGGAGCGGTTCTCCACCGCCTTGTGCAGCACCACGGCCATCCGGTCCAGCGCGTCCACCGTCAGCTCGGGGTCTATCGTGTCCTGCCCGCTGCGGTACCCCGCGTCGGGCACCACCCCGCAGCGCTCCGCCATCAGGTCGAGAACGGCGTCCCGGTCCGTCCACCGGCTGCCGAGGTCGAGCCCGAACCAGTAGTAGCGGTTGCCCTCCGCCAGCTCCCGGTAGTGGTCGAGGTTGTTCTCCCGGCTGGTGGCGACGTCCCCGGCGATCCGGGTGCGTATCAGGTGGGAGACGAGGGCGCGGCGGGTGGGCGCGGCAGCGGCGGGATCCTTGGGCATGGGGACATTGTCCCGCCCCGACGCGCCCGTGAGCGACCTCCCGCGGATCGACGCCGAGGCGTAATAGACCAGGCCGATGTGCGGAAACGTACATTTCGGGGACTTCCGGCGACGGCGTACGGTCGGCCGGACCCGCACCGCACGCGGACCGCGCGACCAGCGCACGCGGCGGGACGGCCGTGCCCCGCGGAAACCACCGCGGCAGGCGGCCACCGCACAAGCCACGCAGAAAGGCAGCCACCATGAGCAGCGCACAGCCGCGCGGCCCCGTCGACTCCTCGCGCGTCCCGCGCTACGCGGGCCCCGCGACCTTCGCCCGCCTGCCCCGTCTGGACGAGGTCGGCGCCGCCGACGTCGCCGTGGTCGGCGTCCCCTTCGACAGCGGGGTGTCCTACCGCCCCGGCGCCCGTTTCGGCGGCAACGCGATCCGCGAGGCCTCCCGGCTGCTGCGGCCGTACAACCCCGCCCAGGACGCCTCGCCCTTCGCCCTCGCCCAGGTCGCGGACGCCGGCGACATCGCGGTGAACCCGTTCGACATCGGCGAGGCCGTGGAGACCGTGCAGGCGGCGGCCGACGACCTGCTCGGCACCGGGGCCCGGCTGATGACCCTCGGCGGCGACCACACGATCGCGCTGCCCCTGCTGCGGGCCGTCGCCCGCAGGCACGGCCCGGTGGCGCTGCTGCACTTCGACGCCCACCTGGACACCTGGGACACCTACTTCGGCGCCGCCTACACCCACGGCACGCCCTTCCGCCGG
Organism: Streptomyces sp. NBC_00433; assembly: GCA_036015235.1. Lineage (NCBI taxonomy): Bacteria > Bacillati > Actinomycetota > Actinomycetes > Kitasatosporales > Streptomycetaceae > Streptomyces > Streptomyces sp. NBC_00433. The sequence goes on from CP107926.1 coordinate 6,372,406, forward strand.
GCGGTCGAGGAGGGCATCCTCGACACCTCGGCGCTGTCCCACGTCGGCACCCGCGGCCCGCTGTACGGGCGCAAGGACCTGGACGACGACGAGCGGATGGGCTTCGGGATCGTGACCTCCGCCGACGTCATGCGCCGCGGCGTGGACGAGGTCGCCCAGCAGCTCAGGGAGCGCATCGGCGACCGGCCGCTCTACATCTCGGTCGACATCGACGTCCTCGACCCCGCCCACGCGCCCGGCACCGGCACCCCCGAGGCGGGCGGCCTCACCTCGCGCGAGCTGCTGGAGATCCTGCGCGGCCTGGCCGGCTGCCGGCTGGTCTCCGCCGACGTGGTCGAGGTCGCCCCGGCCTACGACCACGCCGAGATCACCTCGGTCGCGGCCTCCCACACCGCCTACGAGCTGACCACGATCATGGCCCGGCAGATCGCCGCCGCCCGCTGAGTCCGCCGCCCGTCGCCCCCGGGGCCCCTGCCCGCCGCACCGGATCACCCGAAGGGATTAGGACCAATGTCGCACTCGCTTGCGACCTTGGTCGTTGGATTGTTGCAGGAGGATGAAACGTGCAGCCGGGCGCGTTGCATCCTCGGAGCGGCAGGCCGACAGGCCGACAGGGGACGGACGGCAGACGATGGGGTGGAGGACCGCGTGACGAGGTCGAAGCCGGTGACGGCGGCGAAGGACGGCCCGGAGCAGGGGTGGCTCCGGCGGCTGGCGGCGTACAGCTGGCGCTACAGGAGCGCCGTGCTGCTGTCGCTCGGCGCCTCGCTGGCGGGCATGGCGGTCACCGCCCTGGTGCCGCTGGTGCCCAAGCTGATCATCGACGACGTGATCGTCAAGCACGACAAGCCGCTCACTCCCTGGGCGGTCGCCCTGGTCGCCGCCGCCGTCGTGGTCTACGGGCTGACGTATGTGCGCCGGTATTACGGCGGACGGCTCGCCCTCGACGTGCAGTACGACCTGCGCAACGAGATGTTCGGCACGATCATGCGGCTCGACGGCCGCAGGCAGGACGAGCTGAGCACCGGACAGGTCGTCGGCCGCGCCACCAGCGACCTGCAGCTGATCCAGGGGCTGCTGTTCATGCTGCCCATGGTCATCGGCAATCTGCTGCTCTTCCTGCTCTCGCTCGTCGTCATGCTGCTGCTCTCGCCGCTGCTCACCCTGGTCGCGCTGGCCGTCGCGCCCGCGCTGTGGTTCATCGCCAACCGCTCCCGCCGGCGGCTCTTCCCCGCGACCTGGTATGCCCAGGGGCAGGCGGGCGCCGTCGCCGGCATCGTCGACGGGTCCGTCACCGGCGTGCGGGTCGTCAAGGGCTTCGGCCAGGAGCAGCAGGAGATGGGCAAGCTGGCCAAGGTCAGCCGCAGGCTCTTCGCCGGGCGGCTGCGTACGGTCCGGCTCAGCGCCCGCTACACCCCCGCGCTCCAGGCGGTGCCCTCGCTCGGCCAGATCGGCATGCTGGCGCTCGGCGGCTGGATGGCCGCCCGCGGCCAGATCACCCTGGGCACCTTCGTCGCCTTCTCCACCTACCTGGCCCAGCTCACCGGCCCGGTGCGGATGCTCACCATGGTGCTGACCGTCGGCCAGCAGGCCAGGGCCGGCGTGGAGCGGGTCTTCGAGCTGATCGACACCGAACCGACCCTGGAGGAGGGCACCAAGGCGCTTCCCGCCGACGCCGCCGCCACCGTCGAGTTCGACCACGTCACCTTCGGCTACAGCGAGGACCGCCCCGTCCTCGACGGCTTCGACCTGACCGTCGCCCCCGGCGAGACGGTCGCCGTCGTCGGCGCCTCCGGCTCGGGCAAGTCGACCGTCTCGCTGCTGCTTCCCCGCCTCTACGACGTCACCGGCGGCGCCGTCCTGGTCGGCGGCACCGATGTGCGCGAGCTGACCTTCGACTCGCTGCGGTCGGTCATCGGCATGGTGCCCGAGGACAGCTTCCTGTTCTCCGACACGGTGCGCGCCAACATCGCCTACGGACACCCCGACGCGACCGAGGAGCAGATCCTCGCCGCCACCCGCGCCGCCCAGGCGCACGGCTTCATCGCCGACCTCCCGGACGGCTACGACACGGTGGTCGGCGAGCAGGGCCTCACCCTGTCCGGCGGCCAGCGGCAGCGCGTCGCGCTCGCCCGCGCCATCCTCACCGACCCCCGGCTGCTGCTGCTCGATGACGCGACGTCCGCGGTCGACGCCCGGGTGGAGGCCGAGATATTCGACGCGCTGCGCGAGGTCATGCGCGGCCGTACGACACTGCTCATCGCCCACCGCCGCTCCACGCTGGCGCTCGCCGACCGGATCGCGGTGCTCGACGCCGGACGGCTGTCCGACATCGGCACGCACGACGAGCTGCAGGAGCGCAGCGCCCTCTACCGCGCCCTGCTGACCGACCCGGACGCGCTGGGCGCCGACGTGGTCGAGATCGACCCCGCAGGGGCCCTGGGCCGCGCCGGCGAGCCACCCGCGATCGCCGACCCGGGAGAGGGCGACCGGGCTTTCGCCGGCGGCATCACCCCCGAGCTGTGGCCGGCCGACCGCCGTGCCGCCGACGAGGACGACCCGGCCGGCGCCCCGCAGGGCGGAGCGGCGGCGCCGCGGCCCGGCGGCGGTCCCGGCGCGATGGCCGGCGCGCTCGCGGGCATGCCCGCCACCCCGGAGCTGCTCGCCAAGGTGGCCGCGCTGCCGCCCGCCCTCGACACCCCGCAGATCGACGAGGAGCGGGCGCAGCAGGCGGACCACGCCTTCGGCCTGCGCAGCCTGCTGCGCGGCTTCCGCACCCCGCTACTGCTCAGCTTGCTGCTGGTCGCGGTCGACGCCCTCGCCGGACTGCTGCTCCCGGTGCTCATCCGGCACGGCATCGACGCCGGTGTCCGGCGCCAGGCGCTCGGCGCGGTCTGGGTGGCGTCGCTGCTCGGCCTGGGCCTGGTGCTGCTGCAATGGGCGGTGGAGTGGGGCTCCACCCTGCTCACCGGGCGCACCGGCGAGCGGGTGCTGTACACGCTGCGGGTCAAGATCTTCGCGCACCTGCACCGCCTCGGCCTCGACTACTACGAGCGCGAGCTGACCGGCCGCATCATGACCCGGATGACCACCGACGTGGACGCGCTGTCCACGTTCCTGCAGACCGGCCTGGTCACGGCGCTGGTCAGCGTGCTCACCTTCGGCGGCATCCTGGTCGCGCTGCTGGCCATCGACGTCGAGCTGGCACTGGTGGTCTTCGCGACCCTGCCGATCCTCGTGGTCGGCACCTGGTTCTTCCGCCGCAAGTCGGTGCGGGCGTACGAACTGGCCAGGGAGAAGGTCGCCGTCGTCAATGCCGACCTCCAGGAGCATGTCGCCGGGCTGCGCGTCGTCCAGGCCTTCCGCGGCCAGCGGCGCGGCGCCGAGCGCTTCGCCGAGCGCGGCGACGAATACCGCAAGGCACGGGTGCGCGGCCAGTTCCTGATCTCGGTCTACTTCCCGTTCGTGCAGCTGCTGTCCAGCGTGGCGGCCGCGCTGGTGCTGATCATCGGCGCCCACCGGGTCAGTGCGGGCACGCTGACCGCCGGCGCGCTGGTGGCGTATCTGCTGTACATCGACCTGTTCTTCTCACCCGTACAGCAGCTCTCGCAGGTCTTCGACGGCTACCAGCAGGCGTCCGTCTCGCTCGGCCGGATCCGGGAGCTGCTGCGCGAGCCCACCACCACTCCGGCCGCCCCCGAGGCCCGGCCGGTCGGCCCGCTGCGCGGCGAGATCGCCTTCCGCGACCTGCGCTTCCGCTACGGCGGCCCGCAGTCCGAGGGCGCCGAGGCCCTCGGCGGCATCTCCCTGCGGATACCGGCGGGCCAGACCGTGGCCTTCGTCGGCGAGACCGGCGCGGGCAAGTCCACCCTGGTGAAGATGGTCGCGCGGTTCTACGACCCGACCGACGGCGCGGTGCTGGTCGACGGCGACGACATCCGCGAACTCGACCTGACCGCCTACCGGCAGCGGCTCGGCGTCGTCCCGCAGGAGCCGTACCTCTTCGCCGGCACCGTGCGCGACGCCATCGCCTACGGCAGGGCGGAGGCGAGTGACGCCGAAGTGGAGGCCGCGGCCCGGGCGGTCGGCGCGCACGCGATGATCGCGACCCTGGACGGCGGCTATCTGCACCAGGTCGCCGAGCGCGGCCGCAATCTGTCCGCGGGCCAGCGGCAGCTGATAGCGCTCGCCCGCGCCGAACTGGTGGACCCCGCGATCCTGCTGCTGGACGAGGCGACCGCGGCGCTGGACCTGGCCACCGAGGCACTGGTCAACCAGGCCGCAGACCGGCTCGCGACCCGCCGTACGACGCTCGTGGTCGCCCACCGGCTGAGCACCGCGGCCCGCGCCGACCGGGTGGTCGTCCTCGACCACGGGAAGGTGATCGAGGACGGTACGCACGAGGCGCTGCTGGCTCGTGACGGGCGCTATGCCGACCTGTGGCGCACCTTCACCGGCGAGGTGCGGGCGGCGGCCGCCTGAGGCGCCGTCCGCCCGCACCCCGCCGTCCGCGGTCCTAGTAGTCCAGGCCGTAGCCGATCGGGTAGAGCGCCGTCGCCGGATCGTCGGCGCGCGGCACCGCGACGGGCAGCCGGCCGGCCGGTGCCGCCTTTCCGGCGATCACCCGGGCCGCGGCGCGCATCGACACGTCGGTCCAGCCGTAGGTGGCCAGTGACGCGGCCACCGGCGGCAGATAGGCGATGTCGTACGGGTTGCGGATGGCGACGGTGACGACCGGCACCGACGCGGCGGTGAGCGCGGCGACCAGCGCGATCTGCGCGGGCGCGGCGGACGTCACGTTGTAGGTGCAGACGATCACCGCGTCCTTGCCCGCGGCGGCCGCCACCGCCCGGTCGATCACCGCTTGAGCCGGCGCGGTGCCGGTGGACAGCGCCTGCGCCGGATGGCCGAGGTCGGTGAGCGCCTTGGCCAGCACCGCGGTCGGCGGACCGCCGGTCCCGGACGGCGCCGCCGGATCGGCGCCGACCACCAGCAGATCGCGGTGCGAGCGGCGCGGCAGCGGCAGCGCGGCCCCGTCGTTGGCGAGCAGGGTGATGCCGCGGTCGGTGATCCGGTCGGCGGTCGCCAGATGCGCGCGCGTGCCGACGGCCCGGTCCACCCCGGCGTGTGTGACATAGGGGTTGCGGAAGAGGCCCTTGCGGAATTTGAGCGCGAGGATGCGCTCCAGCGAGACCTCGATGCGCTCCTCGGTCAGCTCGCCCGACGCCACGGCGTCCATGACGCCCTGGTAGGCGACGCCGAGCAGCGGCGGGTTGAGCAGCTGGTCGACGCCCGCCTTGAGGGCGAGCACCGGCACCCGGTCGTCGCCGTACTTCTCCCGCACCCCCGCCATGTCGAGCGCGTCCGTGACCACGACACCGTCGTAGCCCAGCTGCTCGCGCAGCACACCGGTGAGGATCGGGTGGGACAGCGTGGCCGGGTCGCCCGAGTCGTCCAGGGCCGGCACCAGGAGGTGCGCGGTCATGATCGAGTCGATGCCGGCCGCGATCGCCGCGCGGAAGGGCGGGGCGTCGATCGTCTGCCACTGCTCCAGCGAATGGGTGATGACCGGCAGCGAGAAGTGGCTGTCGGTGCCGGTGTCGCCGTGCCCGGGGAAGTGCTTGGCGGTGGAGGCGATTCCGGCGCTCTGATAGCCCTTGACCTGCGCCGCGGCCAGTGCGGCGACCGCGGTGGGGTCGCCGCCGAAGGAGCGCACCCCGATCACCGGATTCGCCGGGTTGATGTTGACGTCGGAGACGGGGGAGTAGTTCTGGTTGACGCCCATGGCGGCCAGTTCGGTGCCGATCACCCGGGCGGCCGTCCGTGCGTCCGCGGGGCTGCCGTCGGCGCCGAGCGCCATGCCGCCGCCGAAGAGGGTGGCCGGTGCGCCGATCCTGGCGACCGCGCCCTGTTCCTGGTCGGTGGAGATCAGCAGCGGCACGGGGGTGCCGTGCGAGAGCGCGGCCCGCTGGATGCCGTTGGACAGGTCGGCGACCTGGTGCGGGTTCTGCGTGTTGTGGGCCCACGCGAAGTAGATGATGCCGCCGACGTGGTAGGTCGCGAGCAGCTCCGCGGCGTTCGAGACGCCGATCTCGCTCTGGTTGGCGGCCACGTCCGCGGGGTCGGGGTCGGTCGCCGACGCCCCGTAGATCCGCATGACGAACAGCTGGCCGACCTTCTCCTCCAGGCTCATCCGCTGGATGATCGCGCGGATTCTGCGGCGGTCCGCGGCGCTGGGCCTGGAGCCGGCGCCGGCCGCGGCGGAAGGCGCCGCTCCGGCCATGACGACGGAGCCGGCCGCGGCTGCGGTGAGGACACTGCGGCGGGATGGGTGGTGGTGCAAGACGGACTCCTTCTGGACGGAGGAGAGTGCACACGGCGAAAGCACGGTGAAAGTAATTTCCAGATGTACACGGATAGCGTGGAAGTTTTCGCCAGTCAATGGCCTGGTCGAACCTTCGCGCGCCCATGTCGCGGTACCGGTCGTTCCGGTCGGGAGCCGACGGACTGTCAGCCGAAGACAGGCTGCGCCGGGATGCGCTCCCTCGCCACCTGGAAGACCACCGACACCCGGAAGGCCACCAGGCACTCCGGCGGCGGCTCCGGCTGGCTGACCCGCAGTTCGAGCCGGTTGCCCGACACGCTGAGCGCCGCCGCGGTGGCCGCGCTGCAGCCCGTCGTCGCCGTCCAGCCGACCAGCACCTGCCGGCCGAAGTCGGTGGTACGCCCCGCGGCCACGATGCGCGTACGCGCCTGCGGGTCCTGCGCTCCGAACGCCGCGGCATACCGCTCGACCTCGGCCCGGTCGTGCAGCACCTGGTGACCGTCCGTCGGGCCCTTCGGCGCCGCGGAGAAGAAGACCACCCGGTCCGCTTCCGCCCCGCCTCCCGGCTCCGCGGTGCGTGATGCGCTCGCCGGACCCGGTGAGGAACCGGGCGCCCCGTCCGACCAGCCGCTGCCGGACCGCTCACCGCACCCCGCGCCCAGCACCGCGAGCGACACGGCCAGCAGCGCGACCGGGACCACCCTGCGCACCGTCATCGTCAATGCCATGCCGATGGGACGGTCGCCGGGCCCGACCGGTTCCGCGGCGCCGCCGGACGGCGGGCGGTACGTGTTGCGATCCGGCGGCCGGCGGTCCGCGCTGTCGCCGGTGCTGCGGTGTGGTGAGGGCATGCCCCGATCATCGACCGCCGGGGCCCCTTCAGCGCGCAGCCGGCCAGTGTGCCCGCAGCGTGTCCACCGCCACCTCGATCGACGGCCTGCGCGAAGCGCCCGCCCGCCACAGCGCGTACAGCCGCCGCACGGGAGCCGGCTCCAACCGCAGCACCCGCACCCCCGCCGGTATCTCCCCGCGCCCGAGCCTGGGCACCAGCGCGATACCGAGACCGGCCTCCACCAGCGCCACCTGCGTGCGGTATTCGCCGACCTGGTAGGCCATGTCCGGCTCGGTCCCGGCCTCCCGCAGCGTCCTGACCAGCCAGTCGTGGCAGACCGAGCCGGGCGGCTGGCAGATCCACCGCTCCCGCGCCACGTCGGAGCGCCGCAGGCCGTCCCGGTCCGCCAGCCGGTGGCCGGCCGGCACCAGCACATCGCACCGGTCGTCGCCGACGACCGCCCGCTCCACGCCCTCGGGCGCCGGAAGCGGGGCGATGTCCCAGTCGTGCGCCACCGCCAGATCCACCACCCCGCGCGCCACCAGGTCCACCGACAGGTGGGCGTCCACCTCGACGAGCCGCAGGTCCAGCGCCGGGTGCTTCGCCGCCAACTCCGCCAGGACCGGCGGCAGCAGCCCGCAGGCCGCGGTCGGGAAGGCGGCCAGTGTCAGCCGCCCTGACGGCCTGCCCCGCTGCTCCTCCAGCGCGACCTCCGCCTCCTCCACGATCGACAGCAGCCGCTCGGCAGTGGAGACCAGCAGATGCGCGGCGTCGGTCAGCGCCACCCCGCGGCCCTGGCGCTCCAGCAGCACCGTGTGCGTCTCCCGCTCCAGCTTCGAGATCTGCTGCGACACCGCCGAGGGCGTGTAGCCGAGCGCGGTGGCCGCGGCACCGATGGAGCCGTGCGTGTGCACTGCGTGCAGCGCCTTCAGGCGCCCCAGATCGAGCATGCGTCCCTCCTTCCGCCCTCCCGCGCCCTGCCCGTCCCTCCCGCTCGCTGCCCGCCTGCCGCCGCCCGGCCCGCGTCGGGTCAGGCGGACTCGGTGAGCAGCCGGGTCAGGTGCTCCCGGGCGGGCCCCAGCAGCGCCGGCAACTCCGCGGCCTGCGGATACCACCGCTTCTCGTACTCCCAGCACAGCCAGCCGTCCCACTCGGCGCGGCTGAGCACCTCGACGGTCTCCGCCAGCGGCAGCACCCCGGCACCCAGCGGCAGCGGGGTCGTGTCGGCGGCCGAGGCGATGTCCTTGACCTGGAGGTAGCCGAGATAGGGCGCCAGCACCGGGTAGGTCGCCGACGGCTGCTCGCCCGCCAGCCAGGTGTGCATGACGTCCCACAGGCCGCCGGCGCCGATGTGCCCCACCCTGCCGAGCACCCGCGCCACGTCCGCGCCGGTGCGGTGCGAGTCGTGGGTCTCCAGCAGCACGCGCACCCCCAGGTCCTCCGCCACCGGCGCCGCCGCGGCGAGCCGCCGTGCCGCCAGCGCGTCGGCCTCGTCCATCCCGAGGTCGCCGCCGCCGGGGAAGACCCGGACGAACGAGGCCCCCAGGTCGTGAGCCAGCGTCATGGCGGCGCCGATCTCTTCGAGCACCGGGCCGTCGTCCCCGGCGGCAGCCACCTCGGCGTAGGCGGCCACCGTCAGGATCTCGACCCCTGCCTTGCCGAACTGTGCCGCCACGTCGGCGCGTTCATCCGCGGACAGCCCGGTGTGCACCGGGCCCTCCGGGCTCGCGCGCAGCTCGACTCCGTGGAAGCCGTTGTCCGCCGCGAGCCGGGCCACCTGCTCGACGGGCAGATCGGGAACACCGAGGGTGGAGAAGGCGAGTTTCATTCGCCGGACACTAGGCACCCGATCGGACCAGGTCAACCGTGATCCACCCGCCGCCGCACCCCGCGCCGGCCCCGGCACCCGGCCCGCCGGCTACAGCGCCAGCCGCCAGTCCTGCCCCACCAGGTCCTTGCCGAAGCTGTGGTGTGGGCGGCTGCCTACGAGTTCGAATCCCGCCCGCTGGTAGATCGACCGGGCGTCGGCGAGCACGTCGTTGGTCCACAGTACGAGTTCGGTGTAGTCCGCCGATCGGGCGAAGGATATGCACTCCTCGACCAGCCGCCCGCCTATGCCGTGCCCGCGTGCGGCCGGGTCTACCAGCAGCAGCCGCAGCCGCGCGGTCCCCGGCGCCTCGTCGCGCACGCAGAAGACGCAGCCGGCCCGGCGCCCGTCGAATTCCGCTATCCACAGGGCCTCGCGCTCCGGATCACGGGTGGCGGCGAAATCCGCCACGATCCGCGCGACCAGTGCCTCGTACTCCTCGTTCCACCCGAATTCCGCCGCGTAGACCGCCGCGTTGCGCTCCACGGCCCAGCCCAGATCGCCCGGGCGCGGTCCGCGCAGGGTAAGGCGGTCGGCGGTGGGACCGCCCCGCCTGCCGTCGCGCAGTATGTCCCGCACGGTCCGCATGGCGGCGGTCAGCCGCGGCCGGTCGTCCGGCGCTATCCGCCCCACGAGCGAACCCACGGCCTCCTCCGACCGCTCCTCCAGCAGGCTCGCGGCCTCCCGCCCGCGCGGGGTCAGCTCTATCCGCTGCCGCCGCGCGTCCCGCTCCGAGGGTCCCCGGGTGACGAGCTGCTGCTCCTCGAATCCGGCGAGCATCCGGCTGAGGTGCCCGGCGTCGAGCGACAACTCGACCCGCAGGTCCGCCGCGTCCGTACGGCGGCCGTGCGCCAGCTCGTACAGCACCCGCGCCTCGGTGAGCGTGAACGGTGTGTGCAGGTGGCGGCTGTAGTCGAGCGCCCCGATGAGGTTGGTGTAAAAGCGGTTGAACTCGCGGATCTCCTTGACGGCCATGGTCCGTCCCCCGTTCTGCCCCGTGTCGACCCTTGACTGAGTCAAAGGTAGATCGGCGGCGGTCCCGGGCGGAAGAGGGGTGTTCCAGCCTGTGGATAACTTCAGGAACGTGCGGTCGCGGGCGGCGCCGTGGACCCCCGGACCATCAGCTCCGTCGTGATCGTGGCCACCCCGCCGGGTGGCGGGGCGATCCGCCCCATCACCAGCCGGCCGGCCCGAGCGCCCGCCTCCTGCAAGGGGATGCGGACCGTGGTGAGCGCCGGGGAGGCGTCCGCACTGAACGGCAGGTCGTCGAAGCCGGCCACCGACACGTCGCCAGGGATGCTCAGGCCGCGGTCGCGCAGCGCGGCGCACACGCCGAGGGCGACGGTGTCGTTGGCGGCCACGATCGCCGTCACCCCCACGTCCCTGCGCAGCAGTTCGAGCGTCGCGTCGAAGCCGGCGCCGCGGTCGTAGCCGCCGTGCACGATCAACTGGTCCGCGTCCGCCCCCGCGTCGGTGCCCGGACCCATGCCGTGTCCGGCGAGCGCCGCCCGGTGGCCGGCCAACCGGTGCCCGGTGGTGCTGCGTTCCTGGGGACCGGTCACGTAGCCGATCCTGCGGTGGCCGAGCGAGAGCAGATGCTCCGTCAGCCGTCGGGCGCCGCCGTGGTTGTCGAAGGCCAGCGTGGTCAGCGGGCCGCTGTCGCCCGGCAGGGTCAGCGCCGGCCGGCCGCACAGCACGATCCGGGTGCCGGAGGCGGCCAGCCGGGCGAGCCGGGCGAGGACGGCCGCGCTGTGCGCGGGGCTGTCGACGGCGCCGCCGGTCAGCACCACTCCGGCGGCCCGCTGGCGCTCCAGCAGGGTGAGGTAGGTGAGTTCGGCCTCGGGCGACCCGCCGGTGTTGCAGACCACGGTGAGCTTTCCGCCGGGTTCGGCCGCGCCCACGCCGACCTCGGCCTGCAGCGCGCTCGCGATGAGGCCGAAGAAGGGGTCGGCGACGTCGTTCACCAGCACCCCGACCAGGTCCGAGGTTGCCGCGGCGAGCGCCCGTGCCTGGCCGTTGACGACGTAGTCCAGCTCCGCCACCGCGCGCTGGACGCGCTCGCGGGTGCTGCCCGCCACCGGGTAGTTGCCGTTGAGCACCCGGGAGACCGTGGCGGACGACACCCCGGCGCGTGCCGCGACATCGGCCAGTGTCACTGCCATCTCGCTGCGGTCCTCCTCCGTTATCCGCGGGTCCTGTGGATTCCGCGGTCATGCTCTCATCCCGGCCGTTCGGCGTCATCGCGAGCGTGCGCCCCACTGACAGCAAGCGCTTTCCTCCGCATCGGTCGACCCTTGCCCGAAGCAAGACCGGCGGGTTAGCGTGAAACCGAAAGAAAGCGCTTGCTGTACGCCTTTCTGCGGCGCTCGCCATCGGTCTGCCGCCACGGGCTCCGCATGCCGGGCCCGCCGAACCACCGAGAAGAGGACCCCACGTGACACGAAGGACTGTGCGGATCGCCATGAACGGCGTCACCGGACGCATGGGATACCGGCAGCACTTGGTCCGCTCGATCCTCAGCCTGCAACAGCAGGGCGGGCTCGACCTGGGCGACGGCACCACGCTGTGGCCCGAACCGGTCCTGGTGGGCAGGCGGGAGCACGCGCTGAAGGCCATCGCCGAGCAGCACGGCATCGAGCACTGGTCGACCGACCTCGACGCGGTGCTCGCCGACCGGTCGGTCGACATCTACTTCGACGCCCAGGTCACCTCGGCCCGCGAGTCCGCGGTGCGCCAGGCGATCGCGGCGGGCAAGCACATCTACTGCGAGAAGCCCACCGCCACCTCGCTGGACGGCGCCCTGGAGCTCGCGCGGCTCGCCGTCGCCGCGGGCGTCAAGCACGGCGTGGTGCAGGACAAGCTCTTCCTGCCGGGCCTGCAGAAGCTCAAGCGGCTGGTCGACGGCGGCTTCTTCGGCCGCATCCTGTCCATCCGCGGCGAGTTCGGCTACTGGGTCTTCGAGGGCGACTGGCAGAGCGCGCAGCGGCCGTCGTGGAATTACCGGTCCGAGGACGGCGGCGGCATCGTCGCTGACATGTTCCCGCACTGGGATTACGTCCTGCATGAGACCTTCGGCCGGGTGCGTACGGTGCAGGCCCTGGCCACCACCCATGTGCCGCAGCGCTGGGACGAGCGCGGCAAGCCTTACGACGCCACCGCGGACGACGCCGCCTACGGCATCTTCGAGCTGGACGGGGGCGCGGTCGCACAGATCAACTCCTCCTGGACGGTCCGCGTCAACCGGGACGAGCTGGTCGAATTCCAGGTGGACGGCACCCATGGCTCAGCGGTGGCCGGGCTGCGCAATTGCCGCGTCCAGCACCGGTCGGCCACGCCGAAGCCGGTGTGGAATCCGGATCTGCCCGCCACGGAGTCCTTCCGCGACCAGTGGCAGGAAGTCCCCGACAACACCGAGTTCGACAACGGCTTCAAGGCCCAGTGGGAGCTCTTCCTGCGCCATGTCGTCCTGGACGAGCCCTGGCGCTGGGACCTGACCGCCGGCGCGCGCGGTGTCCAGCTCGCCGAACTCGGCCTGAGGTCCTCCGCCGAGGGCCGCCGCTTCGACGTCCCGGAGCTGTCGCTGTGACCATCCGGCTGCCCGACGCGTCGGGCGTTCTCCGCGGCTATGCGCCGCGCTCGCGACCCGTGGACCTGGCGACGGATCTGCCGCTGCGCAGCCGCGTGGTGTATTCCGCCGCCCATGTGGTCGCCGACCCGCTGCGGACCGCCGCCGACGAACCGGCCGCTGTGGACTGGGACGCCACGCTGGCCTTCCGCCGCCACCTGTGGGCCCACGGACTCGGCGTCGCCGAGGCCATGGACACCGCCCAGCGCGGCATGGGCCTGGACTGGCCGGTGGCTGCCGAGCTGATCCGCAGGTCGTCCGCGGAAGCGCGGTCCGCCGGCGGACGGATCGCCTGCGGGGTCGGCACCGACCAGCTGACCGGGCCCGCGGCCACCCTCGCCGAAGTGACCGCCGCTTACGAGGAGCAGCTCGCGGTGGTCGAGTCGGCCGGCTCCCAGGCCGTGCTGATGGCCTCACGGGCGCTTGCGGCGATCGCCAAGGGCCCCGAGGACTACCTCGACGTCTACGGGCACCTGCTGCGGCAGTCATCCGATCGGGTGATCCTGCACTGGCTCGGCCCGATGTTCGACTCCGCCCTCGCGGGGTATTGGGGCAGCGACGATCTCGACGCGGCTACCGAGGCCTTCCTCGACGTGATCGCGGCCCACCCCGACAAGGTGGACGGCGTGAAGATCTCGCTGCTCGACGCCCGGCGCGAGGTGGAGCTGCGGCGCCGCCTGCCCGAGGGGGTGCGCTGCTACACCGGCGACGACTTCAACTACCCCGAACTGATCGCCGGTGACGCGGAGGGCTTCAGCCACGCCCTGCTCGGCATCTTCGACCCGCTCGCACCGCTGGCCGCGGCGGCGGTCAGCACTCTGGACACCGGGGACACCGACGGCTTCCGGCAGCTCCTCGACCCGACGGTGGAGCTGTCCCGGCACCTTTTCTGCGCCCCGACGCGCTTCTACAAGACCGGTGTCGTGCTGCTCGCCTGGCTGGCCGGCCACCAGCGGCACTTCACCATGGTCGGCGGGCTCCAGTCGGCGCGCTCGCTGCCGCACCTGGCGCGGGCGTACGAACTGGCCGACCAGGTGGGGCTCTTCCCCGACCCCGGGCTCGCCGAGGCCCGGATGCGCGGGCTGCTGGCTCTGCACGGGGTGGACGCATGACCGACACCGCGCCGCGGGACCTCACGCGGCTGAGCATCAACCAGGAGACCGTCAAGCAGTGGTCGCTGCCCGAACTGGCCGTGGGATGCGCCGCCGCCGGGATCGGCTCGGTCGGCCTGTGGCGGGCGCCCGTCCAGGAATACGGCGTGGACCGCACCGCCCGCCTGATGCGGGAGCACGGGCTCACCGTGACGTCGTTGTGCCGCGGCGGCTTCTTCACCGCGCGGGACCCGCGGGAGCGGGCCAGGGCGCTCGACGACAACCGCGCGGCGATCGACGAGGCGGCGGCCCTGCACACCGGCACCCTCGTCCTGGTGTCCGGCGGACTGCCGGACGGCGACCGGGACATCGCCGCGGCCAGGGAGCGGGTCGCCGACGCGCTCGCGGTTCTGGCGCCCTATGCCGCCGAGCGGGGGGTGAGGCTGGCTCTGGAGCCGCTGCACCCGATGTACGCGTCCGACCGGTGCGTGATCTCCACCCTCGGCCAGGCGCTGGACATTGCCGAGCGTTTTCCCGCAGAGCAGGTCGGTGTCGTCGTGGACACCTACCACCTGTGGTGGGACGACCTGGCGCCCGCGCACACCGTCCGCGCGGGCGAGGGCGCCAGGATCGCCTGCTTCCAGCTGGCCGACTGGGTCACCCCGCTGCCCGAGGGCGTGCTGCTGGGCCGGGGCCAGCTCGGCGACGGCTGCGTCGACCTGCGCGGATGGCGCCGGCGGGTGGACGCGGCCGGCTACGACGGAGCCGTCGAGGTGGAGATTTTCAACCCCGCCCTGTGGGCGCGGGACGGCGCGGAGGTCCTCGCGGAGGTAGCCGAGCGGTACGTCCTGCACGTCAGCTGAAAAAATCTTGAGAAATTTGGGGGTCGTAGGACAACCATGACGGCAGGTGGCCTGTCGTATATGGCATCACGGCTCCCGGGAGGGGTTTCAGGGAGCCGTAGGGGATACGCCCGAGGGGGGCTTCGGGGGTAGCAGGGGGAACGAGAGAGGGGCCCGGCGACTGCCGGGCCCCTCTCCCGCGTTCCCGCCCGCTCCCACCGGCCGCCGAGCGCTTCGCCTGCCGCGGCGACGGGAGTTGTCCACAGGCCCGGGACACGGTGTCCGTGGCGGCCGGTACCTTCGGACCAGATCGACTCGGGGAGGGAGGCCGGGCATGACGGACACGGGACTCGCGGTGCTCGAAGGCGTCCTGGAGCGGATCACCTACGCCAACGAGGACAGCGGATACACGGTCGCGCGGGTGGACACCGGGCGCGGTTCCGACGACCTGCTGACGGTCGTCGGGGCGCTGCTGGGCGCGCAGCCCGGCGAGTCCCTGCGGATGCACGGCCGCTGGGGTTCGCATCCGCAGTACGGCAAGCAGTTCACCGTGGAGAATTACACGACCGTCCTGCCGGCCACCATCCAGGGCATACGCCGCTATCTGGGCTCGGGGCTGATCAAGGGCATCGGGCCGCGCATCGCCGAGCGCATCGTGGACCACTTCGGCACCGGCACCCTGGACGTCATCGAGGGTGAGCCGAAGCGCCTGGTCGAGGTGCCGGGCCTCGGGCCGAAGCGCACCAAGCTGATCGCCGCCGCCTGGGAGGAGCAGAAGGCGATCAAGGAGGTGATGGTCTTCCTGCAGGGCGTGGGGGTGTCCACATCCATCGCGGTGCGGATCTACAAGGGCTACGGCGACGCGTCGATCTCGGTCGTGAAGAACCAGCCGTACCGCCTGGCCGCCGAGGTGTGGGGCATCGGCTTCCTGACCGCGGACCGGATCGCCCAGGCCGTCGGGATACCGCACGACAGCCCCGAGCGGGCGAAGGCCGGGCTGCAGTATGCGCTGTCGCAGGCGACCGACAGCGGAAACTGCTTCCTGCCGCAGGAGCGGCTGATCGCCGACGCGGTCAAGCTGCTCCAGGTGGACACCGGCCTGGTGATCGACTGCCTGGGCGAGCTGGCCGAGGAGGAGGGCGTGGTCCGGGAGAGCGTGCCCGCCCCCGACGGGGACGGCGAGCCGGTCACCGCGGTCTATCTGGTGCCCTTCCACCGCGCCGAGATATCGCTCGCGGCGCAGGTGAAGCGGCTGCTGCACGGCCCCGAGGACCGGCTGCCGGCCTTCAGGGACGTCGAGTGGGACAAGGCGCTGAGCTGGCTGGCCGGCCGGACCGGCGCCGATCTCGCCCCCGAGCAGCAGCAGGCGGTCCGGCTGGCGCTGACCGAGAAGGTCGCCGTCCTCACCGGCGGCCCCGGCTGCGGCAAGTCCTTCACGGTGCGCTCCGTGGTCACGCTGGCCCGAGCGAAGAAGGCCAAGGTGGTGCTTGCGGCACCCACCGGGCGGGCTGCGAAAAGGCTGTCGGAGCTGACCGGCGCCGAGGCGTCCACGGTGCACCGGCTGCTGGAACTGAAGCCCGGCGGGGACGCCGCGTACGACAGGGACCGACCGCTCGACGCGGACCTGGTGGTGGTCGACGAGGCCTCCATGCTGGACCTGCTGCTGGCGAACAAGCTGGTCAAGGCGGTGCCGCCGGGCGCTCACCTGCTGTTCGTGGGGGACGTGGACCAGTTGCCGAGCGTCGGGGCCGGCGAGGTGCTGCGCGACCTGCTGGCGGCGGACAGCCCGGTGCCCGCGGTGCGGCTGACCCGGATCTTCCGCCAGGCGCAGCAGTCCGGGGTGGTCACCAACGCCCACCGGATCAATTCCGGGCTGCCGCCGGTCACCCAGGGCCTGCCCGACTTCTTCCTCTTCGCCGAGGAGGACTCCGAGGAGGCGGGCCGGCTCACCGTGGACGTGGTCGCCCGACGTATCCCCGCCAAATTCGGCCTCGACCCCAGGCGGGACGTCCAGGTGCTGACCCCCATGCACCGCGGCCCCGCAGGCGCCGGTGCGCTCAACGGCCTGCTCCAGCAGGCCGTCACCCCGGCGCGCCCCGATCTGCCGGAGCGCAGATTCGGCGGCCGGACGTTCCGGGTGGGCGACAAGGTCACGCAGATCCGGAACAACTATGACAAGGGCGCCAACGGCGTCTTCAACGGCACCGTGGGTGTGGTCACCGCCCTGGACGCCGTCGAGCAGCGGCTCACCGTGCACACCGACGAGGACGAGGAGATCGGGTACGACTTCGACGAGCTGGACGAGCTGGCCCACGCCTACGCGGTGACCATCCACCGCTCGCAGGGCAGCGAGTATCCGGCGGTGGTGATCCCCGTCACCACAGGGGCGTGGATGATGCTCCAGCGCAACCTGCTCTATACGGCTGTGACCAGGGCGAAGCGCCTGGTGGTCCTGGTCGGCTCGCGGCGGGCGATCGGGCAGGCGGTGCGCACCGTGTCGGCCGGCCGGCGCTTCACAGCCCTCGACCACCGGCTCTCCGGAGGCGCAAAATAGGCACTGCGTGCCACTTTTCGGCCCGATGGCCGACCCCGAGTGCACGCGTGCGTGCCAAATGGGGGACAGTGGACGTAGTCAGGGCACCTCGAAGAAGAGGCAAAACCGTCGGTGAGGGAATGACGTGAGCGACAACTCTGTAGTACTGCGGTATGGGGACAGCGAGCACAGTTACCCGGTGGTTGACAGCACGGTCGGCGACAAGGGCTTCGACATCGGCAGGCTGCGCGCCGATACGGGCCTGGTGACGCTCGACAGCGGTTACGGCAACACCGCGGCCTACAAGTCCGCGATCACGTTCCTCGATGGCGAAGAGGGCATCCTTCGCTACCGCGGTTATCCGATCGAGCAGGTCGCCGAGCGCGGCACCTTCCTTGAGACCGCCTACCTGCTGATCAACGGCGAACTGCCGACGGTCGACGAGCTGGCGGAATTCAAGGGCGAGATCACCCAGCACACCCTTCTGCACGAAGACGTCAAACGGTTCTACGACGGCTTCCCGCGCGACGCCCACCCGATGGCGATGCTGTCGTCCGTGGTCAGCGCGCTGTCGACGTTCTACCAGGACAGCCACAACCCGTTCGACCCCGAGCAGCGCCACCTGTCCACGATCCGGCTGCTCGCCAAGCTGCCGACGATCGCGGCGTACGCGTACAAGAAGTCCGTCGGCCAGCCGGTGGTCTACCCGCGCAACGACCTCGGCTATGTCGAGAACTTCCTGCGGATGACCTTCTCCGTGCCGGCCGAGGAGTACCAGCTCGACCCGGTCGTGGTCAGCGCGCTGGACAAGCTGTTCATCCTGCACGCGGACCACGAGCAGAACTGCTCGACCTCCACGGTCCGCCTGGTGGGCTCCTCGCAGGCGAACCAGTTCGCCTCGATCTCGGCCGGCATCAGCGCGCTGTGGGGCCCGCTGCACGGCGGGGCCAACCAGTCGGTGCTCGAGATGCTCGAAGGCATCCAGGCGAGCGGCGGCGACGTGGACTCCTTCATCCGCAAGGTGAAGAACAAGGAGGACGGCGTCAAGCTGATGGGCTTCGGGCACCGCGTCTACAAGAACTTCGACCCCCGGGCGAAGATCATCAAGGCCGCGGCGCACGATGTCCTCTCCGCGCTGGGCAAGTCCGACGAGCTGCTGGACATCGCCCTGAAGCTGGAGGAGCACGCGCTCAGCGACGACTACTTCGTCTCCCGCAAGCTCTACCCGAACGTGGACTTCTACACAGGTCTGATCTACCGCGCGATGGGCTTCCCGACCAGCATGTTCACCGTGCTGTTCGCCATCGGCCGGCTGCCCGGCTGGATCGCCCAGTGGCACGAGATGATCAAGGAGCCCGGCTCCCGGATCGGCCGCCCGCGGCAGATCTACACGGGTGTCGAGATCCGCGACTACGTCTCGGTCGAGGCCCGCTGACAGAGCCGGTCGCCTGCGCGCCGCCCCGGCCCGCAGGCGACCGGCAGCACATAAGGAAGCGCCCCGCGCTGGATCCCCCCACGGGTCCGGCACGGGGCGCTCCCCGTTCCCCGGAACGGATCCCCCCACGGGTCCGCCCGGGCGCTTGTGGCGACTGCGCCGTTGCCGGGACGAAAACGGCCCGGGAGGGCCGCTCAAGCTCCCCGGGTATCGCCCCGGCGACGCCTTCCGGACCGTCCCCCAAGACGGTCCGTCCTACAGCCCCCCACCGGCTCCACCGGGAGCGCGGCGCTCAAGACATAAGACCCGCCAACCACTGTAATGGTTACGTTCCCCGCTATGTGATCTACGTCTCTTCGCGAAGGCTGTTTCCGCAGGCTACCCCGCTCGCGGCCGGTTCGGGGGGATCCCGTAGCGTGCTGTCTCTTCTTGAGGGGCGGAGCAGATGGCACAGAGCGCGGCAGCGGTGCGCAATATCGTCGTGACCGGTGGCGGCACGGGCATCGGGCGGGCCGTCTCGCTGCGCTTCGCCGCGGACGGTCACCGGGTCACGATCGTCGGCCGCCGCCGCGAGGTGCTGCACGCGACCGTCGAGGAGATCCGGGCGGAGCACGGGCTGGACATCACACCGGTGGTCTGCGACCTGGCGGACCCCGACGACGTCGAGGCCGCGCTGTCGCAGCTGCCCGACCGGGTGGACGTGCTGGTGAACAACGCGGGCAGCCGCGAGCTGGCGGTCGGTGCGGGCCCGCACGGGATGCTGGCGCGCTGGCGCGGGGACTTCGAGCGCAATGTGCTCACCGCGGTCCTGATCACCGAGTCGCTCCGTGACCGCTTCAGCACCGACAGCGGCCGGGTCGTGACGGTGACCTCGGTGGCCGCGCTGCGCGGCGGCGGCTCGTACGGCGCCTCGAAGGCCGCCCTGCACGCCTGGAACCACTCGCTCGCCGCACAACTCGGCCCGCAGGGGGTGACCTGCAACATCGTGGCGCCCGGCACGGTCGCCGGCACCGAATTCTTCGGCTCGCGGCTCAATGACGCGGAGCTGACCCGGCGGGCGGGCCGGACCCTCGTCGGGCGGGTCGGCCGCCCTGCGGACGTCGCCGCCGCGGTGCTCTTCCTCGCCTCGCCGGAGGCGGGCTTCATCACCGGCGAGATCCTGCAGTGCAACGGCGGCGAACTCCTCGGCCGCTGACGCCCCGGCCGCCGGGAGCACCGTCCGGCACGGTGCATCCCCCGGGCGGTGGCCCGCAGTTGGCCGTACTACCTGAGGAGTAGCCCCGCTGGGCCCTCAGGATGAGCTTTCCGGTGAATCGGCTGAAGCGCGGTTAACCCGCTTGCCGTCCCTGCCCGCCGCTGTCAGCGTTGGATAAAGGGGAGGGGAAGAGGGGCGGTGGGATGGACGTTGCACTGAGTGTGTCGTCACTTGACTTCACCTCCGGGCTCGCCGAGTACCTGAGAGGTGGCCACGTCGTCTGGGCGTACGCGCTGCTGGGCGCGACCACGGCCCCGCCGCTCGTACCCAACTCAGTGCTGCTCGTGACCGGCGGCGTCATGGCCGCAGAAGGGCATCTGAACCTCGCGCTGGTGCTGCTCGTCGTGGCCGGCAGCGCGGTCTTCGGCGACCTCGTGATCCGCCGGATAGGGCAGGCGCTCAGCTCCCGCGTGCTGAACCGCATGCACCGCAGGCCGCGCCGCGAGGCACTGCTGAGGTGGACCGCGCTGCGCATCCAGCGCCACGGTGTGCCCTTCATCATCGGAGTGCGGTTCCTGCCGAGCGGCCGGATCATCGGCGGTCTCGCGGCGGGCATCATGCGCTATCCAGCGCGCCGCTACGCGGTCGGCGCGGGCGTGGCCGAGGCGGTCTGGGCCTCGTACTCGGTCGGAGCCGGCTACATCAGCGGCCGTGCCGCGTCGAATTCGTTCTACGCGCTGTCCCTGGGGCTCGGCATCTCCCTGCTGGTCGCCGCGATCGGCACCCTGGCCCAATGGGCCTCACGGGCCAGGGAGCGCCGTCAGGGCGGCGGTGCGGCGCGACCCTCGGCCGTGGTGGCGGCCTCCTTCGCCGGTGAGAGCAGGCCGTCGGCCGTCCGCTCGACCGCACCGCCGGGGAAGGGCGGCCGACCGGCGATCGGACCGCCCGCGCGGTCCAGGGACGGCCACGACGAGCCGTTCAGCTGCCCCTCGGCAGGGCGCGAGAAGTAGCTCAGGCCGCCCCCGCGGGGGCGGCCGTCCCGTCGGCCGTGACCGGCCCGGTGCCGACGTAGGGCGCGAGATAGCGGAAGAGCATGCCCTTCATCTCGCCGGCGTAGGCGGTGCGCTCCTCACCGTCGCTCTGCACGATCAGGTCGAGCGCGGCCTTGAACATCGCGAAGGACATCTCGGCGATCAGCGTGCGCTCGACGGTCGACAGCGACGGCTGCCGCAGGGCCAGCAGCCCGGACACGCCGTCGAGGAGTGTGGCGTGGAGCGTGTCGTGCTCCTCGGCGACCTTGCCCGGTGCGTCGGGCCCCTTGATCAGGGCGAGGAAGGCGGGGTTGGCGCAGTTGAACTCGACGAAGGGGTCGGCGACCGCGTCGATGAGCTGGTCGAGTGGCAGCCGGGCGTTCTCCGCGGTGAAGACGCGCCCGTGCGCCTCCTCCATCTGCTTGATCAGCTGGCCGCCGAGCTCCACGGCGATGGCTTCCTTGTTCGGGAAGAACTGGTAGAGCGTGCCCGGTGACACGCCGGCCTCGCGCGCGATCGCGTTGGTGCTTGAGGCCGTGTAGCCCAGCTTGCAGAACACGCTGGCGGCGGCCTGGAGCAGCTGGTTGATACGCCGCTCGCCGCGCGCCTGGCGCCGCCTCGGCCTCTCGTCCGCCTCGGACACGTGTACTCCCAGGGGGGATTGACAAACGCGAGTGCCCGCTCGCATTCTTGAAATGCGAGCGGTCGTTCGTGTTTGTGATTTTATGTCGTTCTAGGGGGAGAGGACACCTCTGTCATGTCCGATGTCAACCGCACAGGTGCGGTCGGGGGATGGACGCGGGCCGTGACCGCCAGGCCGCGACTGACTCTGCTGCTGGCGCTGCTCTTCACCGCACTCACCGTCGCGGCCGGAAGCGGCGTCGGCGACCGGCTGTCCAGCGGCGGCTTCGCGGCCCCCGGATCCCAGTCCTCCTACGCCACCGCGGCACTCGCCGAGCGCTTCCCCGGCTCCCAGCCCAATCTCGTCCTGCTGGTCGACACCCGGGGCGCGGACCCCGACAGCCCCGCCGTCGCGGCCCAGGGGCGGCAGCTGGCCCGCAGGCTCGCCGCCGATCCCGACGTCACCGGTGTGAGTTCGTACTGGGACGCCGGCGCGCCGGTGCTGCGCGCCAAGGACGGCGGCTCGGCGATGATCACCGCCCGGCTGCGCGGGGACGACGACGCCGTGGCCGACGAGGTCAAGCGCATAGCCCCCGCCTACCGCGGCACCCACGGACCGGTCCGGGTGACCGTCGGCGGCACCGCCGAGGTGCTGCACGAGATGCAGACCACCATCCAGCAGGATCTGGTGCGGGCCGAGATGGTCGCCCTGCCGATCACCCTGGTGCTGCTGGTCATGGTGTTCGGCAGTGCGGTCGCCGCGCTGCTGCCGCTGGGCATCGGCGTCATCGCGATCCTCGGCACCAGCGCGGTGCTGCGCGGCATCACCGGATTCACCGACGTGTCGGTCTTCGCGGAGAATCTGACCACCGCGCTCGGCCTCGGTCTGGCGATCGACTACGCCCTCTTCATCGTGCGCCGGTTCCGCGAGGAGCTGGCGGCCGGCGCGGCACCCCGACCGGCGGTGGCGACGACACTGCGGACGGCCGGCCGCACGGTGCTCTTCTCCGCGCTGACCGTGGCGGCCGCCCTGTCGGCCATGCTGGTCTTCCCGCAGTATTTCCTGCGCTCCTTCGCTTATGCGGGCGTCGCGGTGGTGCTGCTGGCCGCCGGCGCGGCACTGATCGTGCTGCCGGCCGCCCTGGTGCTGCTCGGCAACCGGGTCAATGCGCTGGATCTGCGGGCGCTGCTGCGCCGCCGGGGCCGGCCGGCAGGCGGGACCGTCGCGGAGCCCGGCGCGCGCTATGCCGCGCTGGCCCGGCTGGTGATGCGCCGGGCGCCGGCCTTCGCGATCGCAGCGGTGGCCGCGCTGCTGCTGCTCGGCCTGCCGTTCCTGCGGGTGCAGTTCGGGACGGCGGACGACCGGCAGCTGCCGGTCGCAGCCGAGGCCCATGCGGTGCAGCAGCAGGTCAGGCAGGACTACGCCGGCACTCCGGTCGGCGCGATCACCGTGCTCGCCGAGGGCGCCGACGCCTCCCGGCTGGCCGACTACCGGCGCCAGGTGGCGGCCCTGCCCGGGGTGGTCCGGGTGGAGGGTCCCGTCGTCGGCAGGGATGCCGGCAGCGCCTATCTGACGGTCGTGCCCGACGGTTCTCCGGTGGACTCCGGTCCGCAGCGCGTGGTCGGCGAGATCCGTGCGGTGCCCGCGGACTTCCGCACCTCGGTCACCGGGCAGGCCGCGGTGCTGGTCGACACCAAGCACGCCATAGCGCGGCGACTGCCCTGGGCGGCCGGCATCGTCGGCCTAGTCACGCTGCTGCTGGTGTTCCTGCTGACCGGCAGCGTGGTGGTCCCGGTGCAGGCGGTGCTGCTCAATGCCCTCAGCCTGACGGCGATGTTCGGCGCGGTGGTCTGGGTCTTCCAGGACGGCCATCTGTCCGGACTGCTGGGCTTCACCGCGACCGGCAGCATCGAGACGACACTGCCGGTGCTGATGTTCTGCGTGGCCTTCGGCCTGTCCATGGACTACGGGGTCTTCCTGCTGTCCCGGATCAAGGAGGAGTACGACAGGACCGGTGACCACCAGGGGTCCATCGTCTTCGGGCTGCGCAGAACGGGGGGCCTGATCACGGCCGCCGCGATCATCCTGGCCGTGGTGATGGTCGGCGTCGGGATGTCCCGGGTGGCCAACACCAAGATGCTGGGACTGGGGATCGCCCTGGCGGTGCTGATGGACGCGATGGTGATCCGCACGCTCCTGGTGCCTGCGGTGATGCGGCTGACGGGCGGGGCCACCTGGTGGGCGCCGCCGGTGCTGCGCCGATTCCACGACCGGTTCGGCATATCCGAGGGCGGCGGCCCGCGGATGCCCGGGACGGCAGTCGGGGCCCCGCGCTCCGGTGAGCGGCGGGACCCCGAGCCCGCGAGCAGGAACTGACGGTCAGTCCGGGTCCCGGCGGCCGCGGTTCCCCGGCCGCCTGGCACTCCAGGTCCTGATCGTGTCCGCGTACCAGTAGGGCTTGCCCCCTTCCACACGGTCGGGATCGGGCAAGTGCCCGTGCTTGCGGTAGGAGCGCACAGTGTCGACCTGCACGCGGATATGTGCCGCGATCTCCGCGTACGACCACAGGGTCCGGTCCGTCATGTCGGATACCTCCGAGCGTTTGTGACTGTCCGTCAGCACACTCGTCCGGTCAACGACGTGTCAGGGAAAGCCGCATGGGCCTGTTGATCTTCTGTGACACGGCACCTGCGTAACGGTGACAAAAGTAGCGAACGGGTGACAGTGCGGTCAGGCAGCGGAGGTGCCGTGGGAGACGACCTGGAGGAGGTGCCGGGCGGTGGCGGTCATGGCGTCCCGTGCCGGTCGCAGATAGCGGCGCGGATCGACCACGACCGGGTCGGCGGAGAGGTGGCCGCGGACGGCGGAGGTGAAGGCGATATTGAGCGCGGTGCCTATGTTGATCTTCACCATGCCGGCCGTGACCGCCTGCCGCAGTTCGTCGTCGGGCACGCCCGAGGAGCCGTGCAGCACCAGCGGTACGGCGACGGATGCCCGCAGTCGGGCGATCAGGGCGTGGTCGAGACGGGCGGTGCGCAGGGTCATCGCATGCGAACTGCCGACCGCGACCGCGAGCGCGTCCACGCCGGTCGCGGCGGTGAAGGCGGCGGCCTGGTCCGGGTCGGTGCGCACACCCGGGGCGTGGGCGCCGTCCTTGCCGCCGACCGTGCCCAGTTCGGCCTCCACCCACACCCCGTGGGAGTGCGCCCAGGCGGCGATCCGGGCCGTGGCGCGTACGTTCTGGTCATAGGCCAGCGTCGAGGCGTCGTACATGACGGAGGACACCCCGGCGGCGACGCCGGCCCGCAGCAGGTCCTCGTCCTGGACGTGGTCCAGGTGCACGGCGACGGGTACGGCGGCGGCACCGGCGAGGGCGACCGCGGCGGCGATCACCGGCGCCGGCCGGCCGCTGTGGAAGGCCACCGCGTTCTCGCTGATCTGCAGGATCACCGGCAGCCCGGCGGCCTCGGCGGCGGCGGTGATCGCCTCCGCGTGCTCCAGGGTGATGACGTTGAAGGCGGCGACTCCGTGGCCGGCCGTGCGGGCCGCGGTGACGAGGTCGGCGGTGGTGGTGGCGGTCATGCGGTCCCTCGGATTCGTGGGAGGCGGCGGGGCCGGGTCAGCCCAGGACGACCGAGCGGGTCAGATTGCGCGGGCGGTCCGGGTCCAGGCCGCCGCGCTCGGCGACGGCGACGGCGAGCCGCTGGGCGCGCACCAGATCGGCCAGCGGGTCCAGGTCCGGACGGGACTCCAGGGTGCCGCCGACCGCGGCGACATCGTCCGCCAGCCCGGCCGGCAGCGGGCCGAAGGCCCAGACCGTACGGCCGGGCCCGGTGATGCTGATCGGGCCGTGGCGGTATTCCATCGCCGGATAGCTCTCGGTCCAGGCGCCCGCGGCCTCGCGCATCTTGAGCGCCGCCTCCTGGGCGAGCCCGTAGGTCCAGCCGGTGCCGAGGAAGGTGGTCTGCTCGGCGGCCGGCAGCGCCTCGGGCAGGTCGGCGGTCACGGCGGTGCGGGCGTCGGCGACGGCGGCGGTGAGGTCGTGGCCCAGATGGGCGCGGAGCAGCGCGAGCGCCGTGGTGGCGAATCTGGTCTGCACGACGGAGCGTTCGTCCGCGAAGTCCAGCACGACCAGGGCGTCGGCGGCGTCCCGGACCGGCGTGTCCGGGTCGGCGGTGACCGCGACGACCGGGACGCCGGCGGAGCGCAGGCGGGTGCCGGCCCGCAGCACCTCGGTGGTGGTGCCCGAGCGGGTGATCGCCAGCACGCGGTCGTAGTCGCGGCCGAAGGGGAATTCGGACGCGGCGAAGGCGTCCGTGGTGCCGTGCCCGGCCTGCTCGCGCAGCGCCGCGTAGGACTGGGCCATGAACCAGGACGTGCCGCAGCCGATGACCGCCACGCGCTCGCCCTGCCGCGGCAGCCGGTCGGCGGCCTTGGCGGCCATGCCGGCCGCGCGCAGCCAGCAGTCGGGCTGGGAGGTGATCTCGGCGGTGGTCAACGAGACGGGCATGCGGTGCTCCTCGATACGGGAGAGGCGGTGCCGACCGGCCCCGGGACGGGGCGTCCCGTGCAGTGTAGGTGAGCAGTAATGCGCGAAACCAGCCTTGAATGAGCAGAATCGCTCATGACGTCAGGTGCCCTCGCGGTGCCGGCGCCGGACATCCGTTCGGGGGACGAATCGCGGTTGCGCGGGCGTGGCCTTCCGCCGGATGGGAAGGATGGAGGCGCGCGCACGACCCCGGCGCACCCGGCGGGCACGGCGTCTCGCAGCCGTCCGGGGCCTCCACCGTGCTCGCACCGCGGGCGACCCGACCACCGAGGAGATCCTCAGATGACCGGCTCGGCACCCACCTCCGATCTGACCGGTTGGCGCAGCAGCCCCTTCACCGGCGCCGGCTTAACCCACGACGTCTATGAGAAGGGCGAGGGGCCCGGGGTGGTGGTCGTCCCCGAGATCCCCGGCATGACGCCCGAGGTGCTGGGCCTGGCGGACCATCTGGTCGAGAAGGGCTTCACCGTCGTGATCCCGTCGCCCTTCGGTGTGGCCGGCCGCAAGTCGACCGCCGGGTACACCCTCTCCACCGTCGCCAAGCTGTGCGTGTCCGCCGAATTCCGGGCCTTCGCCACCGGTGCGCAGCGCCCCTTCGCCGACTACCTCAGGGCGCTGGCCCGGGATGTCGCGGCCCGCACCCCGGGTCCCGGTGTCGGCGTCATCGGGATGTGCTTCACCGGCGGCTTCGCCCTGGCCGCCGCCGTGGACGACGTGGTGCTCGCCCCGGTGCTCAGCCAGCCCGCGCTGCCTTTCCCGGTCGGCGGCAGGCGGGCCGCGGACCCGGGCGTGTCCCCCAAGGAACTGGCCACGGTGGTGGCCCGGACCCGGGAGTCCGGCCTGTGCCTGCTCGGCCTGCGGTTCAGCGAGGACAAGGGCGCCACCCGCAGCCGTTTCGAGACCCTGCGCCGCAGCCTCGGCGACGCCTTCGAAGTGATCGAGCTGGACTCGGCCAAGGGGAATGCGGGCGACTTCAAGAGCTCCGCGCACTCCGTACTGACCGCCGAGGTCAGGGAGACCCCCGGGCATCCCGCGCTCGCCGCCCGCGAGCGGGTGGTGGAATTCCTGCGCGAGCGGCTGGCCCCCGCGACCGGCTGAAGGCCCGCCCCGCCGTCCCGCACGGTCAGCGGCGGTCCTCGCGGGGACCCGGCTGCCGGGCGACCCGGGACAGCTTGTCGGGGTTGGTGACCAGGTGGATGCCGGTGACCTGGTCACCCGGGGCGCTGAGGTCCATCACCAGTACGGCGTAGGGCGAGTCGCCGGAGAAGACGACGGCGGACGGGTCGCCGTTGACGGCCCGGTGGCGTACGTCCAGGCCGTGCGGCGGGTGCGACGCCGCGTAGCCGCCGAGGAACCTGGCGACGCGCTCCCGGCCGGTCACCGGCCGCAGAGCGGAGCGGGCCCTGCCGCCGCCGTCGGTCCACATCGTCACCTCCGGTGCGAGCAGTTCCAGCAGCGCCGCCTGGTCGCCGGCCATCGCGGCGGCGATGAAGCGCTCGGTCAGCAGTTGCCGGATCCGCGGATCCGCCGGATAGCGCGGGCGCCGCGCCTGCACGTGCTCGCGGGCCCGGTGCGCGAGCTGCCGGACCGTGCCGGGGTGGCGGTCGAGGATCCGGGCGATCTCGGTGTGCGGATAGCCGAAGACCTCGTTCAGTACGAAGACGGCCCGCTCCAGCGGCGGCAGCGTCTCCATCACCACCAGCAGCGCCATCGAGGCGGACTCGGACGGCGGGCTGTCCGCCGCCTGGGGCCCCGGGTCGGTCGCCACCGGCTCGGGCAGCCAGGGGCCGGCATAGGCCGCGCGGCTGAGGCTGATGCCGGACTGCCGGGCCAGCGCGCGCCCGACGGCGATCCGCAGCAGATACCCGCAGGGGTGGCCGCCGCCCTGCCGGCCGTCGCCGTTCTCGCCGCCGCCGTCCCCGTCCGCCGCCTGATGACGACGGCCGCCGCGTACCCAGGCCAGCCAGGTGTCCTGGAGTACGTCCTCGGTGTCCGAGACGCTGCCGGTCATGCTGTAGACCACGGAGAACAGCACTTCACGGTGTCTCGCGAAAACCGAGGTGGCCGTGTCGTCGGGCAGCTCGGCGGGGTCGTCGGACATCCATGGCCTCCTCGTTGACGCAACTGTCAACTGAGATGGCGGCCCACGGCGAAATGTGACATCAGCGCCGACCGCGGGGCTTGGTGCGTCAGCTGTCGGCCAGCTCGTCGGTGGCGATCCGTCCGGCACGTGCTGTGCGCAGCAGGAAGTCGGCGATCAGCACCAGTTCGTCGTCGTCGTATTCCGCGCAGATCCCGTCGACCGCGGTGTTCAGCCCGGACAGGAGATAGGTGACCTCGGCCGCTCGCTCCTTGACGACCTGCACCAGCACGGCGCGCCGGTCGGTCGGATTCGGCGTGCGCACCACCCAGTTGCCGCGCTCCAGCCGGTCGAGGACGCCGGTCAGGGTCGCCGGGTGCATTCCGGCGCGCTTGGCGAGCGCCGTCGGGCCGATCGGGCCGTAGCGGCTGATCAGGTCCAGGCATTCGAGATCGGCGTCGCGCAAATCGAGATGCATACCGATCTGGTGGTTCAGCAGTGCCAACTGGACGCTCAGATCACGCAACCCGTCCCTGATCCTGTGGGTCAGCCGCCTGCGCCGCCGCGCCGCCGACGCGGCCGACGTGGCCCCGGGGAGTGTGGAATCCATACGCAAACGATCCTCGCATCGATAGCACGCGGAGAGAGCAAACTACCCCATGGCCGCGGCACGACTGCCGGGCGGCCGTCTCTTTTCAGGCCGCCTTACCTGCGGTCCGGCAGAGGTGACTACGGCGCACACCATCTCACAACCCCATAAGAGACTCGTACGACTTCCGCAAAACCTCGCCCCCCTCATCGACCAGTGTGGCGGGCGGGAGTGGCGAGGCTGCGGGTGCATTACAACTTTCCCGTCCGTCAGCCGGCGGCGATGCCTTCGCCGCCGACCGCGCCGGGTACGGTGACCGATCCGATCAGGGTGAGCGAGCCGTCGCGGCCGACGCGGAATTCGTCCACGATGCCCTGGGCGCCGGTCTGCACGTAGATGTCGCGGCCGTCGGAGGAGGCTGCGGCGTCCACCGTGCCGTCGTGGGTCGGGGTGTTGCCGAGCGGGGTGAGCGGGCCACGCGGCTCCACCCGGTAGCCGGACAGGGTGGCGCTGCCCGCGTTGGACGCGTAGAGGTGGTCGCCGGTCGCGACCACCCAGCAGGTCGCCATCTGCCCCGTTTCCACCTGGCCGACCTGGCGCAGGGTGCCGTCGCGGCGGACCGTGAAGGTGGCCACCGCGTTCGGCCCCGCTTCGGTGACCTGGAGCCGACCCGCGCGGTCGAAGGTGAAGCCGAACGGGACCGCGTCGGGGGTCGAGGTGACCACGGCGTGGGCGGCAGGGGCGCCGGACGCGCTCAGCGGGAAGACGTCGATGGTGTTCGCCCCGGCCTTGGTGGTGACGATCAGCTTCGAGCCGTCCGGCGTGAAGCCGACCTGGCCGGGGGTGTGGGTGAATTCCGGCGAGGCGGCGGCGAGGTGGAGGTCGCGGTGCCGGCCGGGGGCCGGGACCAGCCGCCGGCCGTCGCGCACAAAGCCCTGGACCGAGCCGCCGCCGCGGGCGTTCAGTACGTACACCTGGTCGCCGTGCGCGGCGACGCCGACCGGGAAGTCGCCGCCGGAGGGGAGCACCTGGAGGCGCTGCAGGCGGTCGCCGTGCACCGCGAAGACGGTGACGGTGTCACTTCCGGCGTTGACCGCGTAGAGCAACTGGTGCTCGCAGTCGTAGCTGAGCGAGCCCTGCGAGGCGAGGTGGTCCACGACCGAGCCGTCGAGGACGCCGCCCCGGCCGCCGGTGGGGTAGGCCTCGTGGCGGCCGAGTGAACCGTCGGCGTTGCGGTGGTAGGCCACCACCGTGTTCGCGGTGGGGTTGTCGCTCTGGACGAAGACGGGGGCGCTGTCCCGCGCGGTCGCCTGCCGCGGTGTGGCCGCGCCCGCCGCGGGGGCGGCGACGGCGGCGGCCGCTGCGATCGCGACGGCACCGACGGCGGCTGCGCGGGCCGCGCGGGCGGTACGGCCCGGGCGGGTGTTGCGGGTGTTGGACGACATGCTGTTCTCCTCTTGCGGGTCAGGAGGCTTCTCGGAGGCGCCCGGCATGCCGAGGAGACCGCCAACTTCCCTATAGAAAAGGGGAGTTGGCGGCGTGGAAGGTGAAGCCGGACTGATCGCCACGCTAACTCGCGCATCATGCCACTGTCGGTGCAAAACGGGCTTATCGCCTCACCGTCCCGGCTCCGTAAGAAATGCCGGGTGGGGCGTACGGAGAGTGCCGGCCGGGGGTGAGCGGTCCTTACACGGTCGCTACGCGGACCCCGCTACATTCCAGGCCATCCGTCTTTCGGCGGCCCGCGGCGAAGCGGTACGGCCGGGGGTCGGCGGATCGGGGGGCGCTTGGCCGATACGCCCCGCGCCTGCGCGGGCTCCACCTGCTCCGGAGGAATGCTGGCAGGTGGGAGGGTGTGTGCGCCCCCGGCAGGACTCGAACCTGCGGCCAAGCGCTTAGAAGGCGCCTGCTCTATCCGCTGAGCTACGGGGGCCGGACAGTGGCCGCGGCTGTCTTCGCCCCTGGCTGGTTCCGTGACCTGTACCGAGGTCAAGGATAGGGCGCCGCGTCCGTGCTGCCGTCTGCTTCAGCCGCGTGACACGTTGTGTAGGTTCGGTGAAGCGGTCCGATAATCGCAGGCAGGCGCGGAAGTCGCATCGCTTTTGACGGGTCGCAACACTGCTGTTGTGCACTCGTTATGCCGGTGGCTCGTTCTGGCCCCTGAGCATCATCCGACACTGTCGGCGGGCGGTTTCCCGGCCTCGCGTTGTCCATCTTGTGACCATTGCGCGACCGTTCCGTAGGCCTTGCGCGGCGGTCGCCGACCCGGCCGCCGGGACCCGGCCGGCCGCCGCCGGTCGGGCGTTATCCGGGCTGAATGGGGCCAATTACCCGAAATGCGCTTCGTAAATGCTCCAATATGGGGCATTCTGCCGACGTGGCGATCTTGGACGTACGGCCAGAGTTGATCGACGCGCTGTCCGCGCTGCGTGACCGCGTCGAGGCCGCGTGCTTTCCCTTCCCCTTGCCCGGAGCCGACCGGGCCCGCCGCACCCGCCAGGAACTGCTGACCCAGCTGGACGACTACCTCGTACCCCGGCTGACCGCCCCCGAGGCGCCGCTGCTCGCGGTGGTCGGCGGATCAACAGGTGCGGGCAAGTCGACGCTTGTCAACTCACTTATCAGCCGTCGTGTCAGCGAATCCGGTGTCCTTCGGCCTACCACCCGCACTCCGGTGCTGGTCTGCCACCCGGAGGACCGCGCCTGGTTCGCCGATCCGCGGGTGCTGCCCGGCCTGACCCGCGCCTGGGCCGTACGCCAGCGGGTCAGGGGCGACGACGACGCCCCCGACCGCAGCGAGCCCGCCCGTGCCGAACTCCGGCTGGAGTGCGACGACTCCCTCCCGCGCGGCCTCGCCCTCCTCGACGCCCCCGACATCGACTCCCTCGTCACCCGCAACCGCGAACTCGCCGCCGAACTGATCTGCGCGGCCGACATCTGGATCCTGGTCACCACCGCCTCCCGCTACGCCGACGCGCTGCCCTGGCACCTGCTGCGGACCGCCAAGGAATACGACGTCACCCTCGCGACCGTCCTGGACCGCGTCCCGCACCAGATCGCCGACGACGTCAGCAGGCACTATGCCGCCCTGCTGACCAAGGCGGGCTTGGGGGACGTGCCCCGCTTCACCATTCCCGAACTGCCCGAGTCCGCCGGTGGCGGGGGCCTGTTGCCGCAGACCACCGTCGCCGGGCTGCGCGAGTGGCTCACGCACTGCGCCCAGGACCCGGCCGCCCGCCAGCACGCAGCCCGGCGTACGGCCACGGGCGTCCTCGACTCGCTGCGCAGCCGCCTGCCCGCCCTCGCCTCCGCCTCCGCCGCCCAGCACGCCGCGGCCCTGCGGCTGGCCCGCGCCGCGGAGGACGCCTACGAACTGGCCGCCGGGCACATCGAAGCGGCCGTCCGCGCCGGCACCCCCCTCGCAGGCGAGGCACTGGCCCACTGGCAGGGCTATCCCGCCTGCGGCCCCGACACCCTGCAGCACGCGCTGGCCGAGGAGCTGGCCGCGCTGCTGCGCACCGAGACCGACGCCGCGGACGAGCGGATCGCCGACAGCTGGCAGCGCGACCCGGCAGGCGCCGCCCTGCTCGACGACGGCGCATCCCGCCCCGACCGCGACCGGGTGGCCGTCGCCGCCCGTATCGACAAGGGCGTACGCCGCTGGCGCCGCGCCCTGGCCGACCTCACCCACGCCCGGCTGCGGGCGGCCCACGACACCGAACGCCCCGCCGCCGACCCGGAGGACGTCGCCGCCCTGCTGGCCACCGCGCTGCTCGGCGGCCGGCGCGGGCGCACCGCGGGGGAGCGGCTGGCCGAGACCGTCGGTGCCCAGGCGGCCCTGGGGATGCGCGACGCGGCGCGCGACCGGCTCGCCGACGCCGTCGCCGGGCTGCTCGACGGCGAACGCGACCGCAGGCTCTCCCCGGTCGACGCCCTCGACGTCACAGCCGGGCAGCAGGCCTCGCTGATCTCCGCGCTGTCCCTACTGCAGAAGGAGCGGTGACCCCGGTGCGCTCGACCACCACCGACCCGTCGGCCAAGTCCCAGCAGGCGGGCGGCGGCCGCCCCGCCACCGCCTTCACCGGCCCGGCCCCCGCACCTGCCTCCGGGCCCGGGACCGCGGGGCAGCCGGGAGTCCCGGTCGGCGCCGCCGCCTCGGCTGATCCGCTGAGCGCGCGGGTGGACGCGCTCGGCGAACTGCTCGGCCTGTCCAGGACCCGGATCAGCCCCGACGCCCTCGCCGAGACCGGCCGGCTGCTCGAACGCCTCGGCGAGCGGCGGCGGCTCTCCCTCGACCACACCGTCGTGGCCCTGGCCGGCGCGACGGGCAGCGGAAAGTCGGCGCTCTTCAACGCCCTGGCCGGACTTCCGCTGTCCGAGACCGGTATGCGCCGGCCCACCACGGCCCGCCCGATCGCCTGCGCCTGGCACCCCGACGGTGCCGCCGGACTGCTGGACCGCCTCGGCATCGCCCCGCAGGACCGCTACGCCCGGCGGAGCGCGCGGATCCCCGCCCCGGCCGAGGGTGCGAGTCGCGTGGACACCGGCGCGGGGGGCACGGACCCCGGCACCGGGGGATTCCGGGACTCCTCCGTCGCCGGGGCTGCCCCCGGCGAGGGCGGCCAGGGCCTTTTGGACGATACGGATCCGCGGAGCGCGGCAGCGGCGGCCGATGGCTTCGGCGGCGCTGCCGGTATCCCGGTCGATGACCACTGCTGTCCGGCTGGTTCAAGGCTTGACGATTTCGGCGGTGACTGCTGCGAAGGGGCTCCAGCCGATGGGGCGAGCCTGGACGGGCTCGTGCTGATCGACCTGCCCGACCACGACTCCGCCGCCCCCGGCCACCGCGCGCAGGTGGACCGGCTGCTGGAACTGGTCGATGTCGTCGTCTGGGTGCTCGACCCCGAGAAATACGCCGACGCGGCGCTGCACGAACGCTATCTGCGCCCCCTTTCCGGGCATGCCGATGTGACGGTGCTGGTGCTCAACCAGGTCGACAGGCTGCCGGGGGACTCGGCGGACCTGGTGCTCGACGACCTGCGCAGGCTGCTGGACGAGGACGGCCTCGCGGTGGGCGAGCACGGCGACGCAGGCGCCGTGGTGCTGGCCGCCTCGGCGCTCACCGGGCACGGCGTGCCCGACCTGCGCGCTGTGCTGGTCCAGATCGTCGCCGAAGGCACCGCGGCCGGCCGCCGGCTGGCTGCCGACATGGACCGCACGGCGAGCCGGCTGCACCCGCTCTATGTCGGAGAGGGCGGCGCCGGGCTCACCGATCCGGCGCGGGAGGAATTCGTCGACCGGCTGGCGGACGCGGTGGGAGCGGCCGGAGCGGGTCAGTCGGCGGAACGGGACTGGGCGGGTGCCGCCCGTGCGGCGTGCGGCACACCGTGGGGGCGGCTGAGGGGAGAACGGACCGCCGCGGGCCCGGGTTCCCCCGGATCGCGCGAGACGCCGACTTCACCCGTACGGCGGAACGGCCCAGGTGGCCCGGCCGGCTCCACCGGGCCGGTGGCATCCCGGCCGCTGGTCGGGGAGGCGGTACGCGGCCTGTCCGCCGACGCCGCCCGCGGCCTGCCGGCGCCCTGGGCACAGGCGGTGCGTGACGCGGCCCGGCGCGGCGGTGAGGGCCTGCCGTCGGCCCTGGACGTCGCCGCCGGGCGCGCCGGGCCCGGGTCGCCCGAGCGGCCCGGCTGGTGGTCGGCCGCGCACGTGGTGCAGTGGCTGCTGATGGCGCTGGCGGTCGCGGGCGCGGTGTGCCTGAGCGCGATCGCGTTCGGCTCTATCCAGCTCACCTGGTGGGTGCCGGTCGTGATGGCCGTGGCCGGCGGGCTGGGCGGCCCGCTGGTCTCCGCCGGCTGCCGGATCGCCGCCCGCGGCCCGGCCCGCCGGTACGGCCAGGCCGCCGAGCGCCGGCTGCGGGACGCGGCCGCGGACTGCGGCCGGGCCAGGGTGCTCGAACCGGTCGCGGCCGAGCTGATGCGCTACCGCGAGGTGCGCGAGCAGTTCGCCGTGGTGGCAGGTACCTCCCCGCGCGCGCCGCACGCGCGCGATTCCCGCCCGGTGAATTCCCATTCCCACTCGTCCGGGTGACGGGTTATCCACAGTCGGAAGGTTATCCACAGATTCGAGATGGTCTTTCCTTGACCGTCCGAATATGGGGCACGATGTCCTCAGTGCGTCCCACCCCGGGGCGCCGTGGAAAGCGAGGACTGTGCGATGAACGAGACCCTGGTGACCGTCGTCGGAAATGTGGCGACGGAGCCCGAGATGTACACCACCGCCACCGGTGTGGGGGTCACCCGCTTCCGGCTGGCGACCACCGCGCGCCGCTGGGACTCCGAGCGCGGGGCGTGGACGGACGGCGCGACCAGCTTCTACACGGTGCGTGCCTGGCGCACGCTCGCGGGCCACGTCAAGGAATCGGTGGGGCTGGGCGAACCGCTGCTGGTCCAGGGTCGGCTGAAGATCCGTGAGGACGAGCGGGACGGGCGCCGGTATACGGCGGCGGAGATCGAGGCGGTGGCCGTCGGGCACGACCTGGCGCGCGGTGTCGCGCGGTTCAGCCGGACGTCGGCACCGTCGGCGAACCTGCCGGAACCGGCGGCTCCGCCGCCGGTCGCAGCGGTGGCCGTGCCCTGATTCCGTGGAGTATCCGTATTCAACGGTATTTCCACGGACCAAATGAGCCGGGGGACTTGTCGACAATCACGGAAACAAGCGCGCACACGAGTAACGATTGGGATGCGAAAAGGGTGGGCGGTGACCCTTTCGGTGCTCGTGTTGCGCGTGGTTCCTATGATTCCGGCACTGACACACGGGGGCTCGGAGCTGCAGGCGAGGCGACCCTCTTTCCACCGACCCGCCTCGCCCGGAGGGGAAATCCATGTTCGACACCTACAGGCGGAGCGCTGCCCGCCTCGCGGCGGCCGGTATCGCCACCGGCCTGCTCGCGGCGAGCGCCTTCGCCGGCGCGGGAAGCGCGGCCGCGGACGACACGACCGGGTCGGCCAGCGGTGCGACGGCCGTTCTCGACGGCATCCAGAGTGATCTCGCGGATGTCGCCACGGTCGCCACCAAGGACGGCAAGACCAACGGCAACGAGACCGCCGGCCTGTTCAAGATGGACCTCGGCGGCGGCAAGAGCATTTACACCTACTGCATCGACCTCTTCAACTCGACGAAGCCGAAAGCGCGTTATCAGGAGGTGCCCTGGAGCGCGACGTCGCTTTACCAGCAGGGCAAGGACCGTGCCAAGGCGGGGAAGATCGCGTGGATACTGAACCACTCCTTCCCGCAGGTCGACGACCTCGACGCGCTCGCGAAGACGGCCGGGGCCGGGCCGCTGAGCAAGGGGACCGCCGCGGCGGGCACCCAGGTCGCCATCTGGCGCCTCTCGGACGACCCGACGGCCAAGGCGAACGACCCGGCGGCCGAGCAGCTGGCCGACTACCTGTCCGACACGGCGGTCGCCGTCGCCGAGCCCGACGCGTCGCTGACCCTGGACCCGCCCTCGGTCTCGGGCAAGTCCGGTGACCGCATCGGCCCGGTGACCGTGCACACCAACGCGACCTCCGCCGCGGCGGAGATCGCCCCCGACGCCGCCGGCGTCAAGCTGGTGGACGCCGACGGCAAGCCGGTGACCACCGCGAAGGACGGCAGCAAGCTCTACTTCCACGTCCCCGCGGGCGCCAAGGACGGCAGCGCCGCCGTGAAGGTGACCGCTACCACCACGGTGCCGGTCGGCCGCGCCTTCACCGGCTTCGGCGATGACAACGTGGCGAGCCAGACCCAGATCCTGGCCGGCTCCGACAGCACCCCGCTGACCGCGCAGGCCACGGCCACGTGGGCGAAGAAGGGCCCGATACCCGCGGTGAGCGCCGCGGTGGACTGCGCGAAGGGCGGCGTGGACGTCACGGCGGCCGACAAGGGCGACGAGGACCTGACCTTCACCCTGGGCGGCAAGGACTACACCGTCGCCCCCGGCGCGTCGCGGACGGTCACCGTCCCGGTCGCCGAGGACCAGCACTACAAGATCGACGTCACGCTGCCCGACAAGTCCGTGAAGTCGTTCGAGGGCGTGCTGGACTGCAGGAGCGCCACCGCCCCGCCGACCGCTCCGGCGAACCAGCCGAGCCCGGCCGGCAGCAGTGACAACCTGGCGGCGACCGGCAGCAGCAATGCGACGCCGATGATCGCCGGGATAGCCATCGCCCTGGTCGTCCTCGGCGGCGGTGCGGTGTTCTTCCTCCGCCGCAAGAAGAACACCACTTCCGCGGAGTGATCCCGCCCGGTCCCGGCGCCCAGCACCAGGCGCCGGGACCGGCCGGCCATCGCGTGGTCCTTCGGCTTAGCCTCGACGCCCCCGCCTACACTGTGGCGATCAGGGAAGCAGCCATTGGCGAAGGATGACGATCCGTGGACGACGGAACCGCACCCGTAGCGACGTTGGACCAGATCCACCTTGGCGACTGCTTCGAGTGGCTGCGCACACTCCCTGACAAGAGCGTCGACACGATCATTTCCTCGCCGCCTTACAACATCGGGAAGTCCTACGAGTCGCGGGCCGAGCTTTCCGCGTACCTGGACATACAAAAGCTGGTCCTCGGCGAGTGCGCGCGCGTACTCAAGGACACCGGCTCGATCTTCTGGCAGGTGGGCGTCTACGCGGACCGGGGGGTGCACATCCCGCTGGATGTGCGTTTCTTCCCCATCCTGGAGGATTTCGGCCTGATCCCGCGCAATCGCATTGTCTGGGTGCGCCCCCACGGCCTGCACGCCAAGAACAAGTTCTCCGCGCGGCACGAGACGATCCTGTGGTTCTCCAGGGGGGAGGAGTACAAGTTCAACCTCGACGAGATCCGGGTGCCGCAGAAATACCAGAACAAGAAGTCGTGGCGCGGTGAGAACAAGGGGGAGCTCACCTGCAATCCGCTCGGGAAGAACCCGGGCGACATCTGGCTCTTCCAGAACGTGAAGCACAACCACGAGGAGCAGACCGTCCATCCGGCTCAGTTCCCCGAGGACATGGTGTCCCGGATGCTGCTGGCCACGACGAAGCCGGGCGACGTGGTGCTCGACCCCTACATGGGTACGGGGACGGTGGCGGTCGTGGCGCGCGATCACGACCGGAACTACCTGGGCGCGGAGCTCGATCCCGGCTACCACGCGATCGCGCTTCAGCGGCTGTCCGGTATGCCGGACGAGGACGGTGTCTTCCCGAACCTGAAGACGCTGCGGGACTACGCGCAGCGGACCGGGGAGTCAGTGGAGGGTTTTCGCTTCCAGGTGCAGGTCGGGAAGTCGGCGACGCCTCGTGAGAGGTCGAAGCGGTTTGACGAGCAGCACCACCTGGAAGCACTGGAAAGCCGGCTGACGATCGAGGAAGGCGCTTTCGGGGAGCGCGTTCGCGGCCTGTCCGACGGGCTGCCCAGCCTGCCCGAGCAGGGCAGCGCGGTCGTTGCCCCGAGCCTGTTCGACTAGCCGGCAAGCCCGGCAGCCGGGGGCGCCGCGGCAGCCGGGGCGGCGCGGCTCAGAGTCCGGGGAGCGCATCCGCGGTGGCGACGTGGATTTTGGCGACCGGCTGACCGCTCCTGGAACGGTGGCTCCACGTCACATCGAGATCCCGCGGGGTGCTCGTCGGCACCTTCCTGGCCGTGCGGCCGGGGTAGGTGTTCCAGTCCGCGTCCACGGTGGCGCAGCCGGCGGGAATCGTCAGTCCGACCAGGCGGACCGCGATGTCCAGGTCGAGGGCCTCCGCCGCCATTCCCAACTGGGCCTTCGCCTGCTCGAAATACAGCGTGCTCCGCGAGGCCGGGGGACACCCGCTCTTCGTGACGACGACGAGCGCCTGGGGGACGGAGTCCATTCCCTGCAGCAGGAGCGACCTGTGGACGGCCACCTGGCTCCGGATGATGTTGTTCCAGAGGAACGGGTAGTTGGAGAACTGCCACTCCACCAGCACGGCACCCCTGCCCGCGTCCCAGTCGAGGCCGAAGGCGGCCTTCGGACTGTCCGGTACGGGGATCTTCTCCCACCCGAGAAGAGCCGCCTGCTCGGTCAGGATCCGATTCGTCGCCTTGGGGCCGAAGTTGGGATTCCCCGTCATGCCGTCCTCGCCGCTCGGTTGGAGACGCAGATGGCCGATGACGTATGCCAGGTCCGACCAGTAGGCGCTGCCGGGGCCCGCGAAGTATTCGGTGGCGCCGGAGAAGTCTGCTGTCTCGAAGTCCATCGGGCCCCACCCTCAGGTAGATCATCGGTGGGTGGTGTTATAAGAAGCACGTCAGCGGCCTGGTGGTCGGCCTCCAGGGCCTCCGGGCCTCCAGCCGCACCGCGGCCCTCCCGCCGTCAGCGGGGACGCCTACTGCTGAATGCCGCCGGCGGTGTCCCCTTGGCCGAGGGCCTTCGGTGCCTTCCACCCGAGGACCTTGCCGAAGTCGAGGGTGAATACCAGCCCGTTGGCTTCGGCACCGGTACCCATGATCTTGACGGAGAGACCCGGGAGCTTTACGCCCCTCACGGAGTCGGGTACGGGGACAGGGAAGTCCTTGCCGAATATCTGGGGGTTGAGCGTCCTGCGCATGTCGGGACTGCTTTCGACTCCGACGACGACGCCGGCTGCGATCATCACGCTGATGGGTATGGAAACCGACAGGGCGACGGGATCGTTGACCAGCATCTTCCAGTCGGTCAGCGCCATGTGCTTGACCTGCGCGAGTCCCAGCTTGAGCTGAGGAAAGACCTCGGGCAGTGAGGAGACGGCCTTCAGCACGTCGCCCGTGCCGCCCGGCTTCGTCTGCTTCTGGGCGGGGTCGATGTTCGCCGGCGGGTCCCGCTGAAGCGACAGGGCCTGGGCGGTGGGCGCCGAGTCCTGACCGTCGGTCGTCCGGGGCGTGTCGGGCACCAGGTCGGCTGCGCCCAGATCGGAGTCGTCGGCGTCGGCGATCTCCTGGGCGAGGGTGTCGGGGTCGAACATCCCCTCGAAGAGGTCCGGCGTCATCCCTTCACCGGCGTCGGCGGACTCCTGCTCGGCGTCGGGCGGGCTGCCCGACCATGTGTCGACGACGGCGCTGTCGTCGTCGCGCTGCACCACGTGGCCGTCGAGCCGCCGACCGCTCCCCGGACCGGCGGCGGAAAGCCACCTCGTCACCGCGGCGTTGCCGGCCATGCGCTGCATGGAGAGCACGGTGCCCGCGCCGGCAGCCGAGCGGGAAGGAACCTCCAGCACACCGGCGGCCGGCAGGCTGCCCGGGTGCGGCCGAGCCGAGGGGTCCGGCACGCGCTCTGCCGCGTTGGCCTGCTCCTGACCGAGTCCCTCGTGCTCCAACACGTCGTCCTCCCGGTCAAGGCCGTCTCACAGGTTGCGGCACTCCAGCTTGCCGTACCGGTCCCGAGCACGGGCCCCGGTTCGTCCAGGTCATCGCCCGGACGGCAGGCGGGCGCGGGCAGCGCGGAGGGGGAGCGCAGGTCAGAGGGCCGGGCGGGGGCGGAGGGCAACGCATTCGCCCGCAAGGGTGGACGGCTGGCAAGATGGGGTGTATCTGCCCTCACGCGGCGGAGCCGCACATTGGCCCTTCTCGATCTGCCGGACGGTTTCTCTTGGCTGAGTACATCTACACGATGCGCAAGACGCGCAAGGCGCACGGCGACAAGGTCATCCTCGATGACGTGACGCTGAGCTTCCTGCCGGGCGCGAAGATCGGTGTGGTCGGTCCCAACGGTGCCGGCAAGTCCACCGTGCTCAAGATCATGGCGGGGCTTGAGCAGCCGTCCAACGGTGACGCCTTCCTGTCGCCCGGTTTCAGCGTCGGCATGCTGCTGCAGGAGCCGACGCTGGACGAGTCCAAGACGGTCCTGGAGAACGTGCAGGACGGCGTCGCCGAGGTCAAGGCGCAGCTGGACCGGTTCAACGAGATCGCGGAACTGATGGCGACGGACTACTCCGACGCGCTGCTCGACGAGATGGGCAAGCTCCAGGAGAAGCTCGACCACTCCAACGCCTGGGACCTGGACGCGCAGCTCGAGCAGGCGATGGACGCGCTGGGCTGCCCGCCCGGCGACTGGCAGGTGACCACGCTGTCCGGCGGCGAGAAGCGCCGGGTGGCGCTGTGCAAGCTGCTGCTCGAAGCGCCCGACCTGCTGCTGCTCGACGAGCCCACCAACCACCTGGACGCCGAGTCCGTGCAGTGGCTGGAGCAGCACCTGGCCAAATACGCCGGCACCGTCGTCGCCGTCACCCACGACAGGTACTTCCTGGACAATGTGGCGCAGTGGATCCTGGAGCTGGACCGCGGCCGCGCGATCCCGTACGAGGGCAACTACTCCACCTACCTGGAGAACAAGGCCTCCCGGCTCAAGGTCGAGGGCCAGAAGGACGCCAAGCGGCAGAAGCGGCTCAAGGAAGAGCTGGAGTGGGTCCGCTCCAACGCCAAGGGCCGGCAGGCCAAGTCCAAGGCGCGGCTCGCCCGCTACGAGGAGATGGCGGCCGAGGCCGACAAGATGCGGAAGCTGGACTTCGAGGAGATCCAGATCCCGCCGGGCCCGCGACTGGGCGCCATCGTGGTCGAGGTCGAGCACCTGTCCAAGGCGTTCGGCGACAAGGTGCTGATCGACGACCTGTCCTTCACCCTGCCGCGCAACGGCATCGTCGGCGTCATCGGCCCCAACGGCGCCGGCAAGACCACGCTGTTCAAGATGCTCCAGGGCCTGGAGGAGGCCGACTCCGGCGTCATCAAGGTCGGCGAGACGGTGAAGATCTCCTACGTCGACCAGAACCGCGCCAACATCGACCCGAAGAAGACGCTGTGGGAGGTCGTCTCCGACGGCCTGGACTACATCAACGTCGGCCAGGTCGAGATGCCGTCGCGCGCGTATGTGTCGGCCTTCGGCTTCAAGGGCCCCGACCAGCAGAAGCCGTCGGGCGTGCTGTCCGGCGGTGAGCGCAACCGGCTGAACCTGGCCCTCACCCTCAAGCAGGGCGGCAACCTGCTGCTCCTCGACGAGCCGACCAACGACCTCGACGTCGAGACGCTGTCGTCGCTGGAGAACGCGCTGCTGGAATTCCCCGGCGCCGCTGTGGTCGTCTCCCACGACCGGTGGTTCCTGGACCGGGTGGCCACCCACATCCTGGCCTACGAGGGCAATTCGAAGTGGTTCTGGTTCGAGGGCAACTTCGAGTCCTACGAGAAGAACAAGGTCGAGCGGCTCGGCCCTGACGCGGCCCGCCCGCACCGTGCCACGTACAAGAAGCTGACGCGCGGCTGATGGCGCGGCATCTCTTCCGCTGCCCGCTGCGCTGGGCGGACATGGACGCCTTCGGGCACGTCAACAACGTGGTCTTCCTGCGGTATCTGGAGGAGGCCAGGATCGACTTCATGTTCCGCCTGGCGCCGGGTGAGGGAAGCGCGTCCTTCACCGGCGGCTCCGTGGTGGCACGGCACGAGATCGACTACCTGCGGCCGCTGGTGCACCGGCACGAGCCGGTGGACATCGAGACGTGGGTGACCGACATCTCGGCGGCGTCCATGACGGTCCGCTACGAGGTGAAGGACGAGGCGACGGTCTACGCGCGGGCCTCGACCGTCGTGGTGCCCTACAACCTGGCCCTGTCCCGGCCCCGGCGGATCACCGCAGAGGAGCGGGCCTTCCTGGAGAAATACCGCGACGAGGACGGGTCCTTCGCCGTATGACCGCAGTCCGGCTGGTCCTGGGGCACGGCGACCGCGGCGACACCGCGGGGGAGGCGGCCGACCTGGCCGCCTTCCTCGGGCGGCTGGTGCGCTGGGACAAGGCGGCCGTGGTCCGGTTGCGCTCGGCGGCCGGCGAACCGGCGCTCGGGGTCTTCGGGCACCCGCCCTTCGGCGGAGTGCTCGCCGTGCGCAGCACCGCGGTGCGCGGCGACGAGGCGGTGGCCGCTGCGGTGGACGCCACGGTGTCTGCCGGGCAGCTGCTCGAAGCGGTCTCCGCGGCGGCCGGGGGCTTCGAGCTGCCGCCGTCCGTGACCGGCCCTGCGTGGGCCGGGCTGCTGCCGCCGCGCGGCGGGTGGCGGCGGACGGCGGAGTTCGACCCGGGGCAGGTGCGGAAGGCGGCGGCCGAGGCGGTCGCGGAATTCCGGGCCCGCACCGAGGAGCTGCCGCAGCAGGAGCGGACCCGGGCGGCGCTCGACGCGCTCGCGGAGGAGCTGTGGACCCGGCCCTACCAGGGCACCACCTTGCGGGTGATCCACGCGGCCCATGCGCTGGGCTTCCTGCGCGGCGACGGTGACGACGCCGTGGCGTTGCTCGCGGCGGGACCGTGGACGCGGCTGCGCACCGGTTACGGCTCGGTGGCGGTACGGCGCGAGTCGCCTGCCGCGGGCCTGAGCTTCTCCCCGGCCTGAGCGGGACACCCCGGGGCCCTGACAGACCCGCCCCGGCCCGGGACGGCCGGGGCCTCGCTCAGTCCTGCCGCTGCTCGGGGTGGTCGTCCGGGCGCACGGTGATGTGGTCCTGCTGGAGTTCCAGCAGGACGCGGCGGCGGATCGCCAGGGCCTCCGCGTAGTCCCGGGGGAGCTGGAGCCGGCCGGCCCGGTCGACGGTG
The DNA here is from genome assembly GCA_036015235.1 of Streptomyces sp. NBC_00433. Classification (NCBI taxonomy): domain Bacteria; kingdom Bacillati; phylum Actinomycetota; class Actinomycetes; order Kitasatosporales; family Streptomycetaceae; genus Streptomyces; species Streptomyces sp. NBC_00433. The sequence continues at coordinate 6,415,599 of CP107926.1, forward strand.
GCGTATTCGCGGGCCACCACCGACTCCTGGCCGTGCTCGTCGATCTCGGTGCGCCGGACGACCTCGGAGGCCGTACGGCCGTCCCTGATGGCGACCGTGCGGTGCACCGCGTCGGCGACGGACTGGTCGTGGGTCACGACCACGACGGTGGTGCCGAGCTGCTCGTTGGCGGTGCGGAAGGCACCGAAGACCTGCTCGGCGGTGACGGAGTCCAGCTCGCCGGTGGGCTCGTCGGCGAGGACCACGGCCGGGTCGTTGGCCAGGGCGACCGCGATGGCGGCCCGCTGCTGCTCGCCGCCGGACATCTGGCCCGGACGCCGGTCGTGGCAGTGGGAGACGCCGAGGATGCCGAGCAGTTCGGCGGCGCGGGCCGCGCGCTGCCGCTTGTGCCGCAGCCCGCCGCGGCCGGACAACTGCATGGGCAGCACGACGTTCTGCGCGGACGTCAGATACGGCAGCAGGTTGCGCGAGGTCTGCTGCCAGATGAAGCCGACGACTTCCCGGCGGTAGCGGAGCCGGGACTTGGCGTCCATGGCCAGCAGGTCGTAGCCGCCGACCGAGGCCGCGCCCGCGGTGGGGACGTCGAGCCCGGCCAGGATGTTGAGCAGGGTGGACTTGCCGCTGCCCGACGCCCCGACCAGCGCCATCAGCTCGCCCTTGCCGACGAGCAGGTCGAGGCCCTGCAGGGCCTGCACCTCCACGCCGTCGGCGGTGAAGATCCGCACCAACCGGTCGCAGCTGATCAGCGAGTCCTGGCCGTAAGCGGGCCCGTCGCGGAGTTCCGCGACCTGCCGTTCCAGCTCCGCGAGGCTCGCCGGGGCAGGGGCCCTGCCCGCAGCGGAACGCGCCGCAGCACCCGCCGGAGCGTCCGAGCCCGGCTCCTCCGTCGTCCCGTGTCCGCTCATGTCGTCCGGTCACCCGCTCTCAACTCGGTGCTTTCTCTGCGCCGCCCGCTCACCCAGGCCTGCCCCAGCAGCACCGCGCAGGCGAGGAGCAGCAGGGCGGCCGAGGGAAGGGCGAGGGACCAGGGGTCGGCGCGCAGGCCGATCCCGGTGGAAGGGGGCGGCATCCGCGTGGTCGCGGCGCTGCCGAAGGTGAGGGCGTGCAGGTCGATGCCGGGGCCGAGCAGCGGGACGACCGCGAGGCCCACCAGGACCCCGCCCACGGCGGCGAGCAGCACCTGCGGCAGCATTTCGAGCAGCACCAGCCGCCGGGACTGCCGCTGCGGCATCCCCAGGGTGCGCAGCCTGGCCAGCAGCGCCAGCCGGCCGGGCGCGGCGGCCATCAGCGACAGCAGCAGGGCCAGCACGCTGTAGCCGGCGCCGGCCGCGACCGCCGCCAGGTAGAGGGTGCGGGCGCCGCTCTGCAGTGGGCTGTCGGACAGCTCCGCCCGCTTCTCGCTGCGCAGCCGCACCGTGGCCGGGCTGCTGCTCCCCGCGGTGGCCTTGCGCAGCGCCGCCGCGTCGATGTGCGCCCCGGGCGCGGCGCCGGCCAGCAGCAGGGTGGGGCCGCCGTACTGCGGATACGCGGCGAGCCGGGGGTGCTGCGCGTGGAGCTGCCGCCCGGAGATGATCACGAAGTCGCCGTCGCCGACGGCGGGGGTGGCCGGCAGGGTCGCCGCCGGCCGGATGTCGCTGACGCCGACACCGGTGTCGACCGGCTTCTTGGCGCCGTCGAGAAGGTCGGCGATCCTCGGTGAGACGACGGCGGGCAGCGGGGCCTGCGAGCCCGCGGCGACCTTGGCGCCGAGCGCGTCCGCGGGGAAGGCGGGCATGCCCACCGAGCGGGTGATGCGCGCGTAGACGGCGGGGTCGTCGACGATCAGCAGGTCGAAATTCGCCTGGATGTCCTGGTTGGCGGTGTGCGGTTCGATCCGGACGGCGGCCACCTCGCCGACGCCCCGCACCTTCGCGACCTGGGCGGGCAGCTTGGCGTCCAGCGGGTAGATCGAGTCGACCCGGGCGTCGGCGCCGACCGCGGCCGCGGCGGCCCGGTCCCTGCCGTGGCTGATCCCGGCCAGCACCGAGCCGCCGAAGGACGCCACCGTCAGCGCCACCAGCAGCGCCAGCAGCGGCAGCTGCCCGCCGGAGGAGGCCCGCCCGGCCCTGGCGAGCCCGAGGTGCGTCACCGCGCCCCGCAGCCTTGCCGCGGGGCGTGCCAGCCGGCGCAGGGGCAGCGGGTAGAGCCGCAGCAGCACCAGCGCGGCGGCCACCGCGACCAGTACGGGCGCGGCGGCGAGGAAGGGGTCGGCGCCGTCGGCGGTCCCGCGCCGCCGCAGGGCGGCCACCGCGGCGGCCACCAGCACGGTCACGGTCAGTTCGAGCACCAGCCGCCGCCGGGAGGGCCGCAGCGCCACCAGGTCCTCGCGCTCGGCGGGCCGGGGCCGCCGTACGGCCAGGGTGGCCCGTAGCGGCATCGCCAGCGTCCCCGCGGCGGTGACCAGGGCGCCGAGCGCAAGCGCGGTCGCGGAGCGCCCTGTGGGCAGCACCAGCAGCGCGAGCATGGTGCCGGCGGCCCCGGCGGGCACCGCCGCCGCGGCGGTCTCGGCGACCAGCCGCAGGAGGATGCCGCGCAGCGAGCCGCCGCGGGAGCGCAGCAGCGAGATTTCGCCGCGCCTGCGGTCCGCGGCCAGGCCCGCCGCCATCAGCAGCACCGCGAGGGCCGTGGTGCCCACCCCGAAGGCCGCGATGAGCACCAGCGGCTGCGAGGCGGTGCGGTCGGCCGTGAAGGCGTAGAGGACCGAGCCGACCCCGGCCACGGTGTGCAGTGACGGTGAGTTGCTGGACGTGGCCAGCCGCGTCGCCAGCGGACCGTTGCCGAGTGCGGCCAATTCCGCGCTCAGGGCGGGCGCGTCGTGAGCGGTGAGCCGAGTGGTGTCCAGCGGGTGGTGCCAGTACATCGACGCGCCCGTGCCGAGCAGCGGGATGGAGCGGGCCGCGCTGGGGTCGATCAGGACGGTGAAGTGCCAGTACGTGCGGGGCGGCTCGATCGGCAGGTGCGGCGGGTAGCTGACCAGCGGGGCGAGCATGTCGTCGTCCATGGTCCAGTAGCCGGCCGCCGGGTCCCGCGGGGCCACGATGCCGCTGATCGTGACCGAGAGCGGGTTCGCGCCGAATTTCACCAGGTGGACGGTCTGGCCCACCTTCAGGTGCAGCACCCGCGCGGTCTTCTCGGCGACCACGCCCTCGAAGGCCAGGGCGGCGGGACCCGCGCGCTCGGGCCGGGGCAGCGCGCCCGCGACCACCTTCACATGGCCGGCCAGGCCCGCCTGCGCCACCAGGTCGGCGCCCGGCGCGTGGTCTGAGGTCCGGGGCAGCTCAGGGTCGGGGACCTCGGCCTCGGCGCCGGACCGCACGCCCTGCACGACCTCGGCGGGGGAGATGCGCAGCGGCGGGCTGAGCAGGCTGCGGAAGTCCCGCTCCACGCCGTCCAGGGCCGTGGGGTCGAGCTTGTCCTCGCCCGCCGGGTCGTCCGCGGTGGCGTAGTCGTCGGACAGCGACACGCCGCGGTCCCGGGGGGCGGCGTCCGTGACGGCCTGCCGCAGCGCCAGGTCCTCGTAGCGGTCGACGGCCCGCGGCAGGGCCGCGGTGAGGAAGGCGGTGACCAGGACCAGGGCGGCCAGCGCGAGCGCGCTCACGGGGGCGGCGCGCAGCCGGGTCCGCAGCCAGGAGTCGGTGATGGGCATTTCAGTCCTCCGCCTGGTGGCGCAGCGCCGCCGCGGGTTCGCCGTGCCGCGCCGCGGTGGCGACGAGGACCAGCAGCGGGGCGGCGAGGAGCACGGCGAGCAGTTCGGCGAGCCGGCCCAGCGGCAGCTCGATCACCAGCGGCGGGACGGGGCGGGTGGCCTGCCCGGTCAGCACGATCAGCGGGGTGATCAGCCGGGTCAGGAAGGTGCCGAGCGCCAGGCCCACGGCGAGCGAGACGACGACGAGCAGGCCCTGCTCGGCGGCCAGCATCCGGGCGAGTTTCCGGCGTGGTGCCCCCAGCGCCCGCAGCACCGCGAATTCGGTGCGGCGCTCGCGGGCCGCGCCCATCGCGCCGACCGCGAAGCCGACCGCGGCCAGTACCGCCGCCGCGATCACCGCGGCGGGCAGCGCCGACTGCGGGCCCGCGCCCAGCGGGTCGGCGCGCAGGCCCGCCGCCGTCTCGGCGCGGTCGAGCACGGTGTCCACGTCGGTACGGGCGCGCAGCGCGGCCGCGGCGCGGCTCGCGGCGCCCGGCGCGGTGCCCAGCCACCATTCCGTGGGCTGGACCGGCAGGGTGTCGGCGGCGGCCAGTACCCGGTTGACGGCCCGCAGGTCGAGCAGCAGCGCGCCCGCCTCGCCGGCCGGGTCGGTGCCCGGCAGGGCCCGCACCGCCGAGCTGACGACCACCGGCGCCGTCACATCGCCGAGTTGCACCTGGACGGTGTCGCCGACCTTGGCGCCGACCGCCCGCAGGTAGCCCTCGGTGGCCACTGCCTTGAGCCGTGGGGGCGCCGGGGCGTGGGGGCTCACCCGCACTGTTCCGCCGTTCTCCTGGAAAGCGTCGGTGGCGCCGGGGAGATTGCCGGTCCCGTAGCCGAAGGACAGCAGCGCGGCGCCGCCGACCCGGGCGTCGTCGGCGCTGGGGGGGACGGTGCCGGGGATGTCGCCGAGCGAGCTGTCGTCGAAGTCCGCCGTGGCGCCCCAGGCCCCGCCGTCCGGTGCCCGCAGTGCCGCCACCGTGCCGTCCGCCAGGGTGGCCTGGGCGGAGGCGAGGGTGAGGACCCGGCTCTCGGACGGGGCGGGCACCTGGTAGGAGGACTCGACCCTCACCAGCCGCAGCGGGCCCGCGGGGGTGCCCTTGCCCGCGGCGGTGGCCAGGTCGAGGGTCAGGGTGTGCGGGCGGCCGTCCGGCGGCAGGTCGCCGAGCGCGAAGTCGTACGGCACGCCCTCGGCGTCCACCACGGAGACGGTGATGTGGTCCGGCCGGTCGTCGGCGCCCGCGGGCCGGCCATGGGCCGCAATGGCCGTCAGGGTGGCCCGGAAGGCCACCTGGCGGGCTGCGGCGTCGATCGCGAGGCCCCGGTCGTCGGGTGCGGTACGCAGCGGTGCCAGCAGCGCGGGCAGCGGGCGGCCGTCGGTCAGGTCGGACCTGAGGCGCATCGCGCCCGCGGCCTTCGCGGTGTCCACGACCAGGACGGTGGCGTGCTGGTCGCCCGGCAGCAGCAGGCTCTCGCGGGCGGCGGGCGCGGCCGCGGTGACGCCGGGCACTGCGGTGAAGATGCCGGCCTGGCCGAAGGGCGGCGTCGTCATGCCGGTCACCCGCAGGTCGGCGCCCACGGCGAAGTCGGCCTGGTCGCGCTGCGAGCGGTCCCAACTGGCGCCCTGCCCGATGGAGAACATGCCCATCGCCACAGCCAGCACCAGCAGCAGCGCGGCCGCGGCGCCGCGCCGGGGGCGGCGGGCCAGCTGCCATCCGGCCAGCGCCAGGGCGAGGCCGCTGCCGCGGGCGGCGCGGCGCTCGCCGAGCCGGGCCGCGGGCGGCAGCAGCCGCAGCACCAGCACGGTGCCGGCCAGCAGGCACAGCGCGGGCGCGGCCACCAGCACGGGGTCGATGCCGAGGCCGCCCGACCTGTCGGAATTCAGCGCGCCGCTGCCCGAGGCCCGGCGCTGGAGCTGCCAGTACGCGACGCCGGCGATCACCAGCAGGGCGAGGTCGGCGCCGGCCTGCAGCACGCCCGGCAGGCCGCCGCGCCGGGTGCGCGCGGTGGTGGCGGTGGAGCGCAGCGCGGGCACGACCACCGCGAGCGCGCAGGCCAGCGCGGCGGCGCCGGCCACCAGCCAGGCGCCGCCCGCGCTGCCGCCGTCGAGGGTGATCCCGGTGCGGGCCATGGCGCCGGTGCCCGCCAGCAGCCGGGTGACCGGTCCTGCGAGCAGTGGCGCGACCACTGCCGCGGGCAGTGCCAGGAGCGCGGCCTCACCGGCGGCGAGCCGGGCCACCCGGCCGCGCGAGCCGCCGCGGGCGCGCAGCAGCGCCGTCTCGCCGGCCCTTTCCTCGGCGAGCAGTTGGGCGACCAGCAGCAGGGCGAAGGCGGCGAGGATGATCAGCTGGAAGGCGCCGATGAGCAGCGTGGAGCGGGTCACCAGCAGGCTGCGGCGCAGGCCGTCGAGCAGGTCGGGCAGTGCGGTGGTGGCCTGTGCCGCGCCGGTGGCCTTGTCGGCCTTCAGCCGCGCGGTGGTGTCCTGCACGGCCGCTTGGAGGGTGTCGATACGGCCGGCGCTCGCGCCGCGGAAGTCGCCGGTTGCCTGCCAGGACATCTCGTCGGCGGTGACCCGCCCGGAGGCGAAGGTGCCGGGGTCGGCGAGCAGCGGCCCGTAGGTGGTGAAGGCGAGGGTGTGGACGCCGCGCCCGGCGAGCGGGTCGAGCTGCCAGTAGGGCGAGTCGAGGTCGGCGGGGCGGTAGACACCGGTGACCACGATCCGCAGCGGCGGCCCGCCGAGCCGGTCGGCCAGCGTGATGCGCCGGCCCGCGGCAATGTGCAGCGCCCTTGAGACGGTCTCCGGCACTGCCACGTCGACGGTGTCCGCGCCCTTGGCGGCGGCGGCCGGCCAGCTCCCGCCGACGAGTTCCAGCCGCGCCCGGTCGAAGGTCTCCAGCAGGGTCAGATCAGGGGCGGTGTCCTTGGCCGGGCTCGCCGGACGCAGCGCCAGGGGCAGACCGTAGGGGCCGGACCTGGTGCTGGCGCTGACCTGCGAGGGCAGCGTGCCGAAGGCCCGGTCCAACTCGCCGCGTATCGCCTTGTCGAGAGCCGCCGGGTCCTTGCCGGTCAGGGACGCCTTGACGTCGAAGGTCGACTTGTCGGCAGCCTGGTGCTGGAGGGTGCGGCGCAGGGCGGCGTCGCCTATCGCGCCGGTGTAGGAGGCCAGGGTCGCCAGCACGCAGGTGGTCAGCACCACGGTGAGCAGGGCGGCAGCCAGCAGCAGCCGGTGGGCGCGGACGCGCAGCAGTACGAATCCGGTCACCCGTGCTGCCCCTGTCCTGTCATGATCGGATGCTCTCAACAAAAGGGGGCGGGCCGAAACATGTCGAGGATTGTCGCAATACGATCGTGACCGACCGCGAATGAGCGCCCGCTCAGCCGGGGGTGTTCACCATCGAGGCGGCGGCATACACCAGGTAGTCCCACAGTTGCCGCTCGTGTTCGGGCGCCAGGTCCAGCTCGTCGACCGCCGCGCGCATGTGGCGCAGCCAGGCGTCGTGTGCGCTTCTGTCGACCTGGAAGGGCGCGTGGCGCATCCGCAGCCGCGGGTGGCCGCGCTCGTCGCTGTACGTCCGCGGGCCGCCCCAGTACTGCGACAGGAACAGCCGCAGCCGCTCCTCCGCCGGGCCGAGGTCCTCCTCGGGATACATCGCGCGCAGGTCGGGGTCGTCCGCCACGCCCTGGTAGAAGCGGTGTACGAGCCGGCGGAAGGTGTCCTCGCCACCGACCAGCTCGTAGAACGTCTGCTGCTCGACCGTGCCGTGCGGGATGTCAGTCACACCACCATGGTCGCAGACGGCCCGGCCGAGGACCCGGGTCGTAGGACCCCTGCCGCGGGGGCAGGATGGAGGCATGGCCGGGTCGGGTCAGGACCAGCGCTTCCGGGTGGCGGCGACCGCGCTGCGGCACCGGATGGTGCGCCGCATCGTCTCCGGCGGCGGGCTCACCGACCCGGCATGGCGGGCCGCCTTCGCGGAGGTGCCGCGGCACCTGTTCGTGCCGGAGTACTACCGAGGCGTCGCCGACGCCGGATACGGGCGCTATACCGCGGACGACCCCGACGCGCGGCGGCGGCTGCGCTGGCTGACGGGCGCCTACTGCGACCAGCCGATCGCCACCCATGTCGCGGCCGGCGAGCTGGTCTCCTCAAGCAGCCAGCCGTCGCTGATGGCGCTGATGTGCGAGGCGCTCGACGTCCGCGAGGGCCAGCGGGTGCTGGAGATCGGCGCGGGCACCGGCTACAACGCGGCGCTGCTCGCACACCGGCTCGGCGGGACGGGCGCGGTGACGACCGTCGACCTGGACGCCGCGATCGCCGCCTCGGCACGCGAGCACCTGGCCGCCTACGGCACCGCCGAGGCCCTGTCGGTGACCGTCGTCACCGGCGACGGGGCGCTCGGCTTCCCGGCGGGGGCGCCGTACGACCGGGTGATCGCGACCTGCGAGCTGCCCGCGGTGCCGCCGGCCTGGATCGGGCAGTGCCGGCCGGGCGCGCGGATCCTGGCGCCCTTCGCGACCGGGCTGGTGCTGCTGACCGTGCTGGGGCACGGCAAGGCCGAGGGGCGCTTCCTTCCCACACCGGCGTATTTCGTGCCGCTGCGCGGCCGGGGGGCCGGCATGCCGCCGCCCGCGGTGGGCGGCGAGCCCTCGCTGCACGACCGGCACCCGGCACGTCACCGCTTCGGGCTGACCGTCGAGGGCCGCCGCCAGTGGGTCTGGCTCGACAGTCCGGACGGGCCCGACACCTGGCCGGTGCCGGCCGCCCCGGCATGAGCGGCGGAACCGGACGAAGTCGGTCGGGCGCGGTCAGATCCGGCGGATGGTGATGGTCGTCCAGGCGCCGACGTGGACGCGGTCGCCCTCGGCCAGCGGGATCGGGGTGTAGGCGGGGATCGGGTCCTCGGCGAGGTTGACCGTCGTGCCGTTGGTCGAGTCCTGGTCGACCACCGACCAGGAGCCGTCGGGCTGCTGGACCAGCACCGCGTGCTTGTGGGAGACCCCGGGGTCCTCCGGGGCGCGGGACAGGTCGATGTCGGGAGCCTCGCGCGTGCTGTGCCGCTGCCGGCCGATGGTGATCTGGTGGCCGGTCAGCGGCAGCTCGAACTCGGGGGAGAAGGCCGGGAAGTACAGGCCGCTCGCGTCGGGGCCGCTGCGGGCCATCACCGCGGTGAAATACTCCCGGTCCGCGGCGATCACCGCCAGCCACGCGGTGCCCCTGCCGGGCGCAGGCTGCGGCGCGGCCGGGGACGAGGCGGGGCCGTGCGGCGGCGCGGGGGCGGCCGTCGCCGCGCTCGGCGGGTCGAGCAGGAAGTCGCCCGAGCCCGAGGTCACCGTGACCGACTCCGACGGCAGCGGCTCCGCGGGCCGGTTGACCCGGGAGGGCCGCGACAGCTGCGAGTCGTAGCGCTGGTAGGGCGGCCGGTCCGGTGCGGTCGGGGTGATGTGCGGCGGCTGCGGGACGAAGGTGGTGGCCGAATGCGTCTGGAAGTTGTAGCGGCACTCCTCGCAGAAGAGCGCCATGCCCTCCCGCGGCGTCCCGCACGCCGGGCACAGCTGCCCGGACCCCTGGCCCCCCGCGCCCGCCGGGTCGTAGCCGAAGGCAGGCTGCGGGGAGACCGGCGGCGTCGAGGAGGAGGACGCCGCCGACGACGGGGGCCGTGAGCTGTACGACGAGGACGGCGGCGCGGGCATCCGCATGCCGCAGGTCTCGCACCAGTCGGTGGCCGTGGACTCGTGGCCGTTAGGACAAAGCATCGTGCCGGCTCCCCCTCCGCCCCCCGGGGCGGATCCGCAGGTTGTGCGCGAAGCTACTGCGTGACGCCGCCCACCGGCGTCCCTCCTGCGCTATTTCTTCACCCGCACGGTCTTCGTCGACCGTGTCTCCAGGGTCATCTCGTCGGCGTCGGCGACGCGGGCCTTGAGCCGCACAGTACCGCTCGCCGCGTCGACGACGTCGACCACCTTCGCCAGCAGCTTCGCCGTGTCCTCGTTGCCCGAGGCGCTGGCCAGCTGCACCGCGCGGCCCAGTTTGGCCGTCGCGCCGTCCATGTCACCGGACTTGCGCGCCTCCAGGCCCTGCTGGATGACCTGGGCCAGCTCCGCCTGGCCCGTGTAGTGCGCGACCTGCGGGTTGATCCGGGTGGACGCCGCCATGTCGTCGGTCCACAGCGCCCGCACCAGGCCCTGCGCCAGCACCTGCGGGGTGCCGTCGGGCTGCGGCAGCACCAGCGACAGCCGGGCGGCGAGCATCTCCTGGCCGACGCCGGCATCGGGCACCCGCACGCACACGTGGTAGTCGCGGGACTCGTCGCCCCACGAACCGGTCGGGTAGTCGCCGGCCCGCGGTCCCGCCTCGGTGCGGCGGGCGGTCAGGTCCTCCACGGCCGGGGCGACCTGCTTGACGAAGGCGATCTCGGAGCCCTGCGGGGTCCACAGCCGCAGGCTGACGTCGGCGATCTCCTTGCCCATCGCCTTCTCCATCATGGCCTGGAAGTCGGCCGCCAGGCCCGCGGGGTCGGCGACGATGTCCGCCGAGCCGAGCAGCGCGGAGGCGATCCCGGTCAGCTCCTTGACCTCCCAGTCGGTGCCCACACCGCGGGCGTCGCAGGTGAAGCGGCCCGCGCAGGTGTCGAGGGCGGACTGCAGCTCCTCCGGCTTCTCGTGCTCGTTGCGGCCGTCGGTCAGCAGGATCCCGTGGCGTATCGCCGCGTCGCCCGACGACAGCAGCTTGTCGGCCAGCCGCAGCCAGGTGCCGATCGCGGTGCCGCCGCCGGCGGTGAGCCGCCGCAGCGCCTGCTTGGCCTGGGCGCGGGTCTCGGGACCGGCCACCGCCAGGCCGCCGTTGGCCGGATAGACCTCGCGCGCCACATGGGTGCCGCCGATGACGGCGAAGGCGACGCCGTCGCGTATGGCGTCGATCGCGACGGCCGTCGCGTCCCGCGCGTTGCGCATCTTGGTCGGCGGATACTCCATCGAACCCGAGCAGTCGACCATGATCACCACACCGGCGTCCGCCGCGCCGCCCCCGCCGGCGGGGGCGCCCGGCATCGGGTGGCCGCCGGTGGTGCCGCCGCCGGTCGAGGTGACCGTCACGATGGCGTTGACCTCACGGCCGCCCTCCGGCAGGTATTCGTTCTGATAAACGTCGACCGAGAACAGCGGCACGTTCGACTTCGAGAGAATGGCCATCGCTTCCTGCGCTCCTTAAAGCCCTTTCACAGCCCCGCCCAGCTTTTCCGGAAGCTACGCGGGTGGGAATCCTGCCCGGGACACGGCGGCCGGGAACGGCAGCACCGCGACCGTTACGTTGTCGTGGCCGCCGCCGTCCAGCGCGACACCCAGCAGGGTGCGCGCGCTGTGCAGCGGGCGGCTGCGCGCGTCGACCGGAATCGCCTCGGCCATCTCGGCGGGCGACTCGGCGTAATTCCACAGCCCGTCGGTGCACACCACGATCACCCCGGGGCCCTCCGGCCGGAAGGCGGCCACATGCGGGTCGACCTCGATGGCGTCCGCGCCCAGCCAGCCGGTGATCGCGTGCGCCCGCTCGTCGGCGTACGCCTCCGCCTCCGACATCAGGCCCGCCGCGACCATCCTGGCCGCCCACGAGTCGTCCTCGGTCAGCCGCGCGGCGGGCAGCGTACGGTCGTCGGGGATCCAGTACGCGCGGCTGTCGCCGATCCAGCCCACCGTGAAGACCGGTCCCGTCACGACCGCGCTGACGCACGTGCAGGCCGGGGCGTTGTGGTGCGGGACACCGCCCGGCGGCTCCTCCTCGGCGGCCAGCGCGGTCACCGCCTCGAAGGCCGACATCAGGGCCGCGCGCATCGCGTCCTCCGCCGGGGTGCCGCGCTCCAGCGACGCGAGCAGCGACTCGCGGCCGGCGACGGACGCGGCCGCCGAGGCGTCGTCGGGGCGGTAGGCGGTGGACACGCCGTCGCACACCACCGCGGCCACCGCGGGGCTGCCGTCCGGCAGGCAGGCCGTGGCCAGCGCGAAGGCGTCCTCGTTGCGGTGGTGCCGCAGGCCGCGGTCGCTGACCGCCGCCACACCTTCCAACTCCTGCTCCTGGTGGTCGCGCTGGCGCGGCTGGGCGTGGCCGCAGTGCTCGCAGTAGCCGTCGTCGTCCACCCCGCCCAGCCCGCACGCCACACACACCGGTCCCTCGGGCACAGGGGGCTCCTCCTCGCGCGGGTCGGACACCCGGGCGCCGGGCAGCGGGACGCCGAGCGCGAGGGTGTCGCCGTCGTCCGCCGCGGGCGCCCTGGCCGGCTTGGGCGGTGCCAGGACGAAGGCGTCCGTCGCCGGGCCCTCCATGTCGGCGGCCGGCGCGGCAGCCGGCGGCGCCGCGGGAGCGGGCGGTACCGCGGCAGCCGACGGCGGTGCGGTCAGGTCGAGACCGCAGCTCCCGCAGTAGCGGTCGTCCGCGTCCAGCGGGTCGGCGCAGTCGGGGCACAGGGACGGCGTGACGGACTGTGTCGCCCGCGCCGACTCGGGGAGTGGTGGCATCTGGTTACACCCACGTCCTGGGGCGGAAGCGGTTGGCGCGTTCCACCAGTTCGATCCTCGTACTGCCCTGCTGGGCGAGCCTTGCCAGGACCCGGTACGAGCGTTCGAGGCCGAACCGCAGGCCCCGCTCGGTCATGTCGGCGCCGAGCACGACCTGGGCGCCGGATGCCGACGACGGTACGCCCGCGGGCGCCGCGGTGTGCTCCCCGACACGGCCGGCGAGCACCCAGTCCAGTGCGCTGCCCAGCACCTCGGTGGCCAACTGCTCGCGCCGGTCGGAGTCCAGGCCCTGCCGCTGCAGCGACTCGACCTGGAGTCCCGCGGCCCGCAGGTCGGTCAGCAGCGGCTCGTGCGGCGAACGGTCCCGCAGCCGGGCCCTGATGGCGGCGACCCGCGCGGCCGTGTAGTGGATGGACGACTCCGGCACCGACTCCAGCGCGGCGACCGCGCCCGCCCGGTCGCCGGACGCGAGCAGCACCCGGGCCAGGCCGAAGGCGGCGCTGACGTAGCTGTGGTCGCCGATCCACACCAGCCGGTAATATTCCGCGGCATTGTCCAGCTGGCGCAGCACCTCGGCGCACACGCCCAGCGCCAGCTTCGGCGCGGGCTCGCCGGGGAAGGCGTCGTAGACCGCGTCGAAGCTCAGCGCGGCCGTCTCGTGGTCGCCGGTGCACAGCGCGACGAGGCCGCGGTGCCACACCACCCGCCAGTCCGCGTGGTCGTCGGGGTCGGCGAGCGAGCCGAGCACGTGCTGGGCGCCCTGGGCGTCGCCGAGTTCGAGCCGGGCGCGGACCTCGCGCAGCCGCCGCTCGACCGAGTCGACCGTCGCCGACTGCAGGGCGGTGACCATCTCGCCGGGGGCCGCGGCGGAAAGACCCGCCAGGAAGCCCGCGTTGGGGTCGCCGGGGTCGACGTGCGGCACGGGCAGCGCGAGGACGGCCGCGGTGGTGTCGAGCCGGGCGACCACCGGGAGCGGCGGCTGCCCCCACGACGGGGCGGCCGCCGCGGCCGGATAGCCGCCGGGGCCCGGAAGTTGCGCCGGCACCGCGCCGGCCGGCAGCCCGGGGCCCATTGCCGAGCCGGCTCCTATCGCCGAGCCTTGGCCTATTGCCGAGCCGTTCGGGCCCGCGCCGTTCGCCCCGCCTTGTGCGGCGGACTGCGCGCCGGCCTTGTCGCGGCGTCTGGCCGCCTTCTCCAGCGCCCGGTCGGCGCCGAGCGCCGAGGTGTCACCGGCCACCGCGCGGACCAGCTCGGTGTCCACCACCCGCAGTTCCGGGCCGAAAAGGGTGGACAGGGCGGGCCGCTGCACCCCGGTCTCCAGGGCGACGATCTCCCGCAGCACCCCGAGCAGCTGGTCGGACATCTCCTCGGCGGAGGCGAACCGCTTGCCGGGGTCGGGGTCGGTGGCCCGCACCAGCAGCCGGTAGAAGGACTCGTAGCGGGAGAAGACCTCGATGTTGCCCGGGTCGGGCAGGCTGTCGACGAAGACGTTCGTGTAGCCCTGGAAGTCGAAGGTCAGCACCGCGAGGGTGCGGGCGACGGTGTAGAGGTCGGAGGCGACCGACGGGCCGACCTCGGCGACCTCGGGGGCCTGGTAGCCGACCGTGCCGTAGATCGCCGACTCGGTGTCGTCCATGCGGCGGACCGCGCCCATGTCGATGAGTTCGAGCCGGTCCTCGGTCTGGATCGCGTTGTCGACCTTGAAGTCGCAGTAGAGAAGGTTGCGGCTGTGCAGGTGGCCGAGCGCCTCCAGCGCCTCGATGGCGAAGGCGATGGCCTGCGCGACCGGCAGCGGGGCACGCCTGCCCTCGGGGGTGCGGCGCTCGTTGGCGATCTCCTTGAGCGACTTGCCGCCGACGTAGGCCATCACGATGTAGCCGTCGAGGGTGCCGGTGCGCTGGTCCAGGTGCTCGACGAAGTTGTAGATCCGGACGATGTTGGGGTGCTCGATCTCGGCCAGGAAGCGCCGCTCGGAGACCGCCGCGGCGAGCGCGTCCTCGTCGCCGGTGTCCAGCAGGCCCTTGAGCACCACCCAGCGGTCGGAGACCGCGCGGTCCACCGCCAGGTAGATCCAGCCGAGCCCGCCGTGCGCCAGGCAGCCCACCACGTGGTACTGCCCGTGCACCACGTCGCCGGGGCGCAGCTTGGGCGAGAAGGAGTACGGGTGCCCGCACTTGGTGCAGAAGCCCTCGGTGCGCCCCGGGCGGTCGCCGCGGCTGCGGCCCACCGGCGCCCCGCAGTCGCCTTTGCTGCAGAAGCGTTTGCGCTCCGGCACCTCGGGGTTGGCCAGCACCGCGGCGGCCGGGTCGGGCCGGGGCACGGTGGGGACGCTGACCAGGCCGGCGCCGAGTTTGCCGCGCCCGGTGCCCGACGAGCCGCTGCGGCTGCTGCGCACCGACACCGAGCGGCCGGTGGCGGACCCCGTCAGGGCCTGCGAGAGCCGGCCCGACACCGAGCGCCGCGAGGCCCGGGAGGACGACTTGGAGGACCGCGAGGAGGTGGAGGTGGACGTACGCCCCGAGTCGGCGCCCGGCGCGCGCGGCGGCTGCGCGGCGGACGGGCCGGGCACGGGCGGCGCGGCGGCGGCCGGCAGCGGCGCGAGGCCGCAGGTGTCGCAGTACAGGTCGCCGCCGCCCATGTCCTCCAAGGTCCCGCCGCAACCCGGCCGTTGGCACTTGCTCACTGTGTCCCCCTCAGCCTTTCCCCTGGTGTGCCACCGCGGCCGGACCCGGGTCCGGCGCCGTCGCGCAGCCCCTCACGGCCCCGTCCCGACCGGCAGGACCGGGTCCGTACCCGCTACGACGGTCGTACCGTACGCGACGGTTGCGAATGCCGCGGGAACAGCGGGGGACACCCGCGCGCACCGCCGGTCACCGCCGGTCCTGCGGCGGGTGCTGGGCGCCGCTCTCGGCCACCGCCTGCTGGTAGCGCTGCACGGTCCGCTCCGCCGCCGCCAGGTCGCAGGGCGCGCTCCACAGCAACCGCCGCGCCTGGTCGTAGCGTTCGATCAGCAGCGGGTCCTCGGCCATGCCGAGCCTGGCGACCTTCGCGCGGTAGGCGTCGAGCCGGCCGCGCAGCTCGGCGCGCACCGCCAGCGGGGCGGTCACCGCCGTCAGCGACTCCCTGGCCCGCAGCAACTCGTCGTCGGCGTGCTCCTCCAGGCTGTCGAGCAGCGGCGAGAGCCGGTGCCACTGCGCGGACCTGGTGAATTCCTCGGCCATCGCGAGCCGTTCGTGCAGGACGGACGCAGGGCCGCTGACGGCGGGCACATCGGAGGCGAGGATCTTCGAGAGCACCTCCACACGGGCGCTGCGCGCCTCGGTCAGGGTGCGGTCCGCGCGGGACAGCACATCGCGCAGCCGCCCGAGCCGGTGCTTCGCGTCGTCCCTGACGTGCATCACCGCCTCGACCTCGCGGCGGATGCCGTCCAGCTGCCGGCCGGCCTGCTCGTAGCGCGAGGTGTCGGGGCGGCCGGGTGTGGGCCTGGCCCGCCAGAAGGCCAGCGGATCGGACACGCTCTGCGCGCGCAGCTCGGTCAGCTCCGCGACCAGCGCCTCCAGTTCGTCGCCCGACGGGTGCGCCCCCGGGCGCACCCCCACCGAGTCGGCGAGCGAGCGCACCCGCTGCGTCTCGGCGGCCAGCAGGTCGATCCTGGCGGGCAGCGCCGACCATACGGAGTCGGCGGCGGCGACCGTCTCCATCGCCTGCTCGTACCAGCTGTTCATCCGGGCGAGCAGCTGCTCCAGGGTGAACCGCTCGGTCAGCCGGGCGGGTCCGGTCAGCGAGCGGGCGGCGTCGGGGACGGCCGCGCCGGTCACGCTGACGCCCGCGCCGCGCAGCAGCTCGGTGAGCTGCCGCAGCTCGGTCTGGGTCGGCCAGCGGCGGCGGGAGCGGATCTCCCGGGCGGTGGTCAGGGCGTCGGTGTACGCCTCGAAGTGCGTCCACAGCGCGGTGATCGCCGCGTCGGTCTGCGCCCAGCGCTCCTTGGTGACGCCGGTCAGCTCGGCGCCTTCGAGGAGCCGGCGGCCCGAATGGTCCTGGAGGGAGAGCAGCGAGGACTCGATCGCCTCGTACTCGGTGGCGAGCCGTGCCAGGGCACGGTCGACGTCCTCGCGTCCCATCACCGGCCCGGATGGTCCAGCGACCGCCATCACGCCCTCTCTTCCCACCAGACCCCTGCCCTATTTGTACAACGGCGTGGGCGGCTTGATGCCCGGCAGGTCGTCCTCCAGCCAGTGGTGGTACGAGGCCTGCCACGAACCGTCGGCACGATAGGCGTTGAGCACCTTGTTGACCCGCCGCACCAGGTCGGTGTCGGTCAGTTTCATGGCCACACCGTACGGCTCGTCGGTGACGGTCTTCCCCACCAGGTGCACCGTCGGGTCCTGGGCGGCCTGTCCCGCACCGAGCGCGTTGTCGGTGAAGACCGCGTCGGCCAGGTGGAGTTGGAGCCGCACCAGGCAGTCGAGCTGGTTGGCGACGAGCATCACCTTGGCGCCGTGGTCGTCGCTCTGCAGTTTCTTCTCACCCGTCGAACCCGTCGCGGTGCAGACGGTCCTGCCCTTGAGGGAGTCGTCGAAGCCGGTGATCGAGGAGTTGTCCGAGGTCAGGATCTGCTGGCCGGCGGTGAAGTAGGCGGTGGAGAAGGCGACGTCCTTGATCCGCTCGCAGTTGATCGTCATCGTGCGGACCACCATGTCGACCGTGCCGGCCTTGATGTCCTTGATCCGGTCCGCGGTGGGCACCGTCAGGTACTGCACCGCGTTCTCGTCGCCCAGGATGTCCTTGGCTATGGCCTTGACGAGGTCGATGTCGAAGCCGGCGAGGTCGCCGGTGGCCGGGTCGCGGAAGCCCCACAGGTAGCTGTTCTGGTCGACGCCGACCTTCAGCTTGCCGTATTCCCTGATCCGGGCCACCGCGGCGCCCGAGGTGCTGCCCTGGTAGGGGTCGAGGCTGCGCTCGGGCTGCGAGCAGGTGTCCGAGTCGTCCTGCACCGCCGCGTACTGGGCCCTGGCCACCTGGCCGGGGCGCCCCGCGGACACGGGCGCCGGGTCGTCCCGCAGCGGGACGAGTGCGCCGAGGAGGGCCAGTGCGCAGGCCGCCGCCATCCCTGCGACTCCGCCCCAGCCGCGCCGATGTCCGCCCACCGTCCGTCTCCTTCCCGCTCCCGCCGCGTCCGTACGCGGTGTCTCCGGCATCCCGGTCACCGGTATTCCGACAGCCGGCGGCCGATGCCGAGCAGCGCGCCCGCCGCGGCGATCACCGCGAGGGCCGCCGCGCCGTACGGCAGCAGCGTCAGGGCGCCGCGGCCGCTGTCCGCGGCGGCCTTGAACTCGTCCTGTTCGTGCGCGACCGCCTTCTGCAGGTTCGCGTCGACCGCGTCGAAGCAGGAGCCGGTCGTCTGGTCCACCGTCTTGCCGCTGCTGTCCTTGCCGCCGATGACCTTGGCGACGGCCGTGGTGTAGTCCCCGTCCTTGTCGCTCTTGCGCTCGGCGGTGTGCCGGGCCCGCCAGGTCTGCACGCCGGTGATCGCCGCGTTGACGGGATCGCTGCCCGCCGAGTCGTCCGCCAGTTGCAGCGCCTCGGCCAGCTCGCCGCCCACGCCCTTGGGGTCCTTGCCGGCGAGCAGGCTCATGCCGGTGGTGAAGTTGGTCTCGTAGTCGTCGCCGGAACCGCGGGCCACCAGGGTCAGGTTCTCGTCGCCGCGGGCCTGCAGGACGCTGATCCGCGCGTTGTTGAGCACCTGCATCGAGCGGGCGCCGTGCGCGGCGGAGTTCTCCAGCTCCGCGCGTGCCACGGTGTGCCCGGCGACGAGCCACAGCAGCACCACCGCGGATGCGGCACTGGCCGCCAGCATGCCCTGGTTGAACACCCGGTTGGTCCGCCGGTAATGGCGGCGCTGCGCCCACAACAGGGCGCCGAGCGCGACCACGCCCAGCCCCCAGGACACGTAGGGCAGTGCCTTGGCGTGGACGTAGTCGCGGCCGAGGCGGTCGTTCTCGATCTGGTAGAGCCGGTCGGCCGAGGCCAGCAGGCCGCCGGGCATGCGCATCTGGCTGTTGGCATAGCGCAGGTAGGCGCCGCCGACCGGCAGGCCCTGCCGGTTGTTGGTCTGTGCGGCGGTCACCAGCTCGACGTACTTGGGCAGCTGCCAGTTGAGCGCGGATATCTGCGCGCGGGCCTGCGGGGAGCCCTCGCTGTTGGCCGCGGCCTCGGTGATCAGCTTGGAGGCGTGGGTGATGTCCTTCTCGTAGCGGTCCGAGACATCCTTGGGCTGCTCGCCGCCGACCAGGAAGCCGCCGGTGACGGTGGCGTCCGCGTCGGCGAGCGAGCGGTAGATCTCCGCGGCCGTCGCGCTGAGCGGGGCGCTGTGCTTGACGACGTTGTCCGCCGCGGTGGAACGGTCGGTGACCTGCAACGCGGTGGTCGCGCCGAAGGCCACCACCAGCACCGCGAGCGCGGCGCCGATGATCCGCAGCCGGCCGGGCTCGGTGGTGGCCGCGGCCCGCAGCCGGGCGGCCGACTCCGCCCAGGCACGCCGCCGGCCCGGTCCCGGAGCGCCCGGCGGTGGCGCGGGCACGGTGCCGCGCGGAGCGGGCACTCCCGCTCCGATGCGCACGTCAGGGCCCGCGCTCCCGGTCGGCGTGTGCGTCACATACCCTCCCCCGGGTCCGACTTGCCGCCATGCGGAAGTCACGCTTGTCAGGCAGCAGTATGGCCGCAGCCGAGGCCATACCTCCAGCGGGCGTGTGATCTTGACCGGTCACCACCCGCCTCCGACTGGTCACACGCCCCCCGCGCGGGTTCGGTTCCGCCGCGGCCCCGATCGCTCCTGACGACGGCTCAGCCGTAGTGCGCCCGCAGTGTGGCGTGCGCCTGCGGCGGCGCCGCCAGCTGGTCGAGGCCCAGCAGGGCCGCGCCCAGCACCGGCGGCGCGGTCACCACCTTGGTCCGCGCCTTGGGGGCGCGGGCGGTGAGCCGCTCGGCGAGAGTGTCCATCAGATACGGGTTGCGGGCGGCCATCACCCCGCCGCCGAGCACCACGTCCGCCTCCTCGCCGAGCAGGTCGAGGCGGCCGAGCGCCACCACGGCGAGCGCCGCGATCTCCTCGGCCTGCCGCGCCAGGATCGTCCTCGCCACCGGGTCGCCGGCGTCCGAGGTCGCGAAGAGCACCGGCGTCAGCTCGTACTTCCGCTCGGCCGGCAGCACCTCCAGGTGCAGCGCCTCGATCAGCGCGTACATCGACCCGAGGCCGAAGTGCGCGGGCAGCGTACGGGCCAGGTCGGTCGGTTCGCCGCGGCCGTCCTCGGCCCTGGCGGCGTACCACAGCGCCTCGTCGGCCAGTCCGGAACCGCCGCCCCAGTCACCGGATATCTTGCCGATCGCCGGGAACCTGGCGGTGCGTCCGTCCGGCAGCATGCCGACGCAGTTGATGCCCGCGCCGCACACCACCGCCACACCGCGCGGCTCGTCGACGCCGGCCCGCAGGATCGCGAAGGTGTCGTTGGCGACCCGGGTGGTGTGCGCCCAGCCGCGGGCGTGCACGGCCGCCTCCAGGCGCTGCTCCTCGACGGGCAGGTCGGCGTTGGCCAGGCACGCCGAGGTGTACGCGGCCAGCGGCCGTCCGCCGCCCGCGCCCTCCCGGGTGTCGAGCCCGGCGTCCGCCGCCGCCCGTGCCACGATCTCGGCCACCGCGGCGACGGCGGGGCCGACACCGACCACGGGCGGCTGGAAGCCGCCGCCGCGGGCGGCGCCGAGCACCCGCCCGTCGGCGGCCACGAGCGCCACGTCGGTCTTGCTGTTGCCCGCGTCGATGGCGAGCACGCCGCCGGGGACGAGCGGCGGCTGGGGGGCCCTCCCAGGCCGAAGGCTCTGGGGGGTGTTCAGGCCCACGCGAAGTGCTCCCGGTTGTGCGCGATGAGACGGTCGGTCAGCTGCTCGGCCAGGTCGTACTGCCCGATCAGCGGGTGGGCGAGCAGCGCGGTGAAGACCCGGTCCCTGCCGCCGCGCAGGGCGGCGTCCAGCGCCAGGTCCTCGTAGGCGGTCACGTTGGCGATCAGCCCGGCGTAGAGCGGCTCCACCGGCGCGACCGGCAGCGGCTCGGCGCCGTCGCCGTTCACCGTGGCGGGCACCTCGATGACGGCGTCGTCCGGCAGGAAGGGCAGGGTGCCGTTGTTGTACGTGTTGACGACCTGGATGTCGCCGGACGTGGGAACGTGGGCCGCCCGCAGCAGGGACGAGGCGAGGTCCACGGCCGCCTCCGAGTAGAAGGCGCCGCCGCGCTTGGCCAGCAGCGCCGGCTTCTCGTCGAGAGCCGGGTCGCCGTACATCTCCAGCAGTTCCCTCTCCATCGCGGCGACCTGCGAGGCCCGCGAGGGCGCGGTCCGCAGCTCGCGCACCACCTCGTCGTGCGCGTAGAAATAGCGCAGGTAGTAGGAGGGGACGACGCCGAGCCGGTCGAGGACCGGGCGCGGCAGGTGCAGATCCGCGGCGATGGCGTCGCCGTGCTCGGCGAGCAGCTTGGGCAGCACGTCCTCGCCGTCGGGGCCGCCGATGCGCACCCCGCGCTCCCAGGTCAGGTGGTTGAGCCCGACGTGGTCGAGATGCACCTGGTCGGGCGCCACGCCGAGCTTCTCGGCGAAGCGGCGCTGGAAGCCGATCGCCACATTGCACAGCCCGACGCTCTTGTGCCCGGCCTGGAGCAGCGCCCGGGTGACGATGCCGACGGGGTTGGTGAAGTCGATGATCCAGGCGTCCGGCGCGGCCCGCCTGACCCGCTCGGCGATGTCCAGCACCACCGGCACCGTACGCATCGCCTTCGCGAGGCCGCCCGCGCCGGTGGTCTCCTGGCCGACGCAGCCGCATTCCAGCGGCCACGTCTCGTCCTGGTTGCGCGCGGCCTGGCCGCCGACCCGCAGCTGCAGCAGCACCGCGTCGGCGCCTGCCACGCCCGCCTCCAGGTCGGAGGTGGTGACGATACGGCCGGGGTGGCCCTGCTTGGCGAAGATCCGCCGGGCCAGCCCGCCGACCAGGTCCAGACGGTGCGCGTCCGGGTCGATCAGCGCCAGCTCCTCGACGGGCAGGGTGTCGCGCAGCCGCGCGAACCCGTCGATCAGCTCGGGGGTGTACGTGGACCCGCCGCCCACGACTGCCAGTTTCATCCCTTGACTCCCGTCAGGGTCACGCCTTCGATGAAGGCCTTTTGCGCGAAGAAGAAGACCGCGATCACCGGCGCCATCACCAGGACGGTCGCGGCCATTGTCAGGTTCCAGTTGGTGTGGTGTGCCCCCTTGAAGGACTCCAGCCCGTAACTCAGTGTCCAGGCGGCCGGGTTGGAACTGGCGTAGATCTGCGGACCGAAGTAGTCGTTCCAGCAGTAGAAGAACTGGAAGAGCGCGACCGCGGCGATGGCCGGGCGGATCATCGGCACGATCACCGTGACCAGGGTGCGCAGTTCACCGCAGCCGTCCACCCTGGCCGCCTCGGTGTACTCCTTGGGGATGGTCAGCAGGAACTGGCGCAGCAGGAAGATGGTGAAGGCGTCGCCGAAGGCCATCGGGATGATCAGCGGCCACAGGGTGCCGTCCATGCCGAGCTGCTTGGTCCAGAACAGGTACATCGGGATGATGATCACCTGGGGCGGCAGCATCATCGTGGAGATGACCAGCACCATGACCAGGTTGCGGCCGCGGAAGCGGAATTTGGCCAGCGCGTAGGCCACCGGCAGCGAGGACACCACGGTGAGCACGGTGCCGGACACGGCGTAGACCAGGGTGTTGCGCCACCAGGTGAGGAAGCCCGGGGTGTCCCACACGGTGCGGAAGTTGGACCACTGCCAGGAGTGCGGCCACAGGTCCCTGGTGAGGGCCTGGTTGTCGCTCATCACCGCGGTGAGGAAGACGAAGACGAAGGGCAGCACGAAGAAGGCGGCGGCCGCCAGGCCGAGCGAGTGCACGGCGATCCAGTGCAGCCGTGCCTTGCGGCGGGCGGTGCGCCGGGCGCGCGTGTCGGCGGGGCGGGCGGGTGCGGAGACGGGGTCGAGAAGCGCTTGGGTCATGGGAATCAGTCCTCCGCCGACAGGAAGCCGTTGCGCCGGCGCATGAGCAGTGCGGTGAAGGCCATCGCCAGCACGAAGAGCACCAGGGCGATGACGCACGCGGAGCCGTAGTCGAAGCGCTGGAAGCCACGCTCGTAGACCAGCTGGGGCAGGGTCAGGGTCGACTTGTCCGGGTAGCCGGGCTCGAACTGCTGGCCCGAATTGCCGATGATCCCGGAGGCGACCTTTCCCGCCACCAGCGGCTGCGTGTAGTACTGCATGGTCTGGATGACCCCGGTGACCACCGCGAACATCACGATCGGCGAGATGTTCGGCAGCGTGACGTAGCGGAACCGCGCCCACGATCCCGCGCCGTCCAGCTCGGCGGCCTCGTACTGCTCCTTGGGCACGTCGAGCAGCGCGGCCATGAAGATGACCATCAGGTCGCCGATGCCCCACACCGCCAGGATGGTGAGCGCCGGCTTGGACCAGCTCGGGTCGGTGAACCACCCGGGGGTGGGGATGCCGATGTCGCCCAGGATGTGGTTGACCGGGCCGGTGCCGGGGTTGAGCAGGAAGACGAAGGCCATCGTCGCGGCGACCGGCGGGGCCAGGTAGGGCAGGTAGAAGGCGGTGCGGAACAGCCCGGCGCCGGTCCTGATCCTGGTGATCAGCAGGCCCACGCCCAGGCCGAAGACGACCCGGAGCGTGACCATCACCAGGACCAGCCACAGGGTGTTGCGCAGGGCCGGCCAGAACAGCGGGTAGTCCTTGAAGACGTAGGACCAGTTCTTGGTGCCGGTCCAGGTCGGCGGATTCACCCCGTTGTAGTGCATGAAGGAGAAGTAGACGGTGGAAAGCAGCGGGTAGGCGAAGAAGACGCTGAAGCCGATGATCCAGGGCGACAGGAAGGCGAGGTTGCGCAGCGCCGCCTTGCGGCGTCTGGCCCTCAGCAGGGGGTGGACGGCGGCGCTCATCACTTGGCCTGCGCGATGTCCTTGTCGACCTGCGTGTCGACGCCCTTCAGCCCGCTGGCGAGGTCCTTGGACTTGCCCGACTCGTAGGCGTAGCCGAAGTCCTGCAGCGTCACCTGGTAGGCGCCGCCGTTGACGCTCGGCGGGGTGGTGGTGCTGTTCGGGTTCTGCGCGATGTCCAGGAAGGTCTTGAAGGACGGGTCGGGGTCGAGGTTCGGCGACTTGAGCGCGGCCAGCGTCGAGGGCACGTTGTGGATCGCGTTGGCGAAGGAGACGACCGCGTCGGTGTCGGTGGCCATGAACTTCACCAGCTCCCAGGCCGCGTTCTTCTTGGCACTGGTGTTGGCGATGCCGATGATCGTGCCGGACAGGTAGCCCTTGCCGTAGGTGTCCGCCTGGTCGTCGGGCACCGGGAAGGGCGCCACGGCCAGGTCGTTCATGCCGGCGTCCTTGGCCATGCCCGCGCGCCACTCGCCGTCGATGCCCATGGCGACCTGGCCGGTCTGCAGCGGGTTCTTGGCGCCGAATTCGTCACCGAAGCCGGAGCGGTACTTCTCCAGCTTGGAGAAGCCGCCGAGCGCCTTGACCATGTCCTGCTGCCAGGTGAACATCGCGGCGAATCCGGGGTCCTCGGCGACCTGCGACTTGCCGGCGGCGTCGAAGTACTTGACGCCCCACTGCGCGGCGATGTGCATCGGCGTGGACTCGTAGCCGTGGAAGTCCGGCATGAAGCCGAGCTGGGAGTAGGAGTCGCCGCTGGACTTCGTCAGTTTGACCGCGTCCTGCTTGAACTCGCTGAGGGTCTTCGGCGGCGACGCGATGCCGGCCGCGGCGAATTCCTTGGTGTTGTAGTACAGCCCGTACGCGTCGCCCAGCAGCGGCAGCGAGCAGCGCTTGCCCTCGAACTGGGTGTATTCCAGCATCGGCTTGGGGAAGGTCGCGGCCGGGTCGATGTTCGACTTCTGCAGGAAGGGCGCGAGGTCGGCGAAGGTGCCCGACGAGCAGAACTGGCCGACGTTGTCGGTGGTGAAGGAGGACACGACGTCCGGGGCCTTCGAACCGCCCGCCCGCAGCGCCTGGTTGATCTTGTCATCGGTGATGTTGCCCTGCACCTTGACGTGGATGTTGGGGTGCGCCTTCTCGAACCTGGCGACGTTGTCGTTGATCGCCTTCAGCTCGTTGGGCGCCGACCAGCCGTGCCAGAAGGTGATGGTGACGTCCTTGCTGGCGTCGTCGCCGGCCGAGGTGGTGCTCTGGCCGGTGCACGCGCTCGCGAGCAGGGTGATCGCGGCGCTCGCCGCCACGGCGGCTGCCGCCTTGCGTATACGGGACACTGCTCTTTACCTCCGGGGTACGAGGGTGGGCGAGGGTGTGCGGTGCCGTCGGAGCGGCGCTCGGGTGCCGTTCCGCCGGGTGGTGGGGGTGGTGCGGTCAGCGGGAGGTGTCGAACACCTCGTCGCGGGTGGTGGCGAGCGCGCTTTCCAGCGCGCCGCTCAGGACGGGGTGCATCTGGACGGTGCCGAGCACCAGCCGCGGCCGGGGCACGGCCAGTTCGGCCAGCTCCGACTGGATGAGGGCGCGCAGCGGCTCGCCGCCCGCGACGGCGACGTCGCCGGCCAGCACGATCAGCTCCGGGTCGAGCACGGCCACCACGGAGGCCAGGCCGACCGCCATGCCGGTGGCGCAGCGGGCGAGCAGTTCCGCGTACGGACCCGTGCCGCCCGGCTCGGACTCGCCGTGGGCGGCGGCGGCCTCGCCCAGTACCGTGGCGGCGGCGTCCGGCAGCGGGGCGTCGGGGATGCCGATGCCCAGCTCCCTCGCGTGCCGCAGCACCGCGTTGCAGCCGGCCAGCTCCTGGAAGCCGCCGTTGTTGGTCCTGGTCACGTTGCGGACCAGCGGGGTGCCGGGCACCGGCAGGAAGCCGACCTCGCCGGCGCCGCCGGTCCATCCGCGGTGCAGGCGGCCGCCGATCATCAGGGCGGCTCCGATGCCCTCCTCGTTCCACAGCAGGACGAAGTCGTCGTGGCCGCGGGCCGCGCCGATCCGCTGCTCGGCGACGGCGGCGAGGTTGACGTCGTTGTCGTACTCCAGCGGCATCGGCAGGGCGGCGGCCAGCTCGTCGAGCAGCGCGGGGGAGTGCCAGCCGGGCAGGTGGCTGGCATAGCGCAGCCGCCCGGTGCTCGGGTCGAAGGCGCCGGGGGTGCCGATGACGCCGCGGTGCAGGTCGGAGCGGCTGAGGCCGGCGGCCTTCGCCGCGCCGTCCAGTGCCTGGACGACCTGCTCGACCGCGCTGCCGGCCCGGTGGTGCGGGGTGGGCAGCCGGAAGGAGCCGACGGTGCGTCCGGTGATGTCGGCGACCGCGGCCCTGATGCGCTCCGTGGTCACGTCGAGGCCCGCGACATGGGCGGCGGCCGGGTTGACCGAGTAGAGCTGCGCGTTCGGCCCCGGGCGGCCCGCGGTGGTGCCGGTGGCCAGCACCAGCCCCGCCGCCTCCAGACGGGCCAGCAGCTGCGAGGCGGTGGGCTTGGAGAGGCCGGTGAGCTTGCCGATCCGGGTCCGGGAGAGCGTGCCGTGCTCCAGCAGGAGGTCGAGGGCGGCGCGGTCGTTCATGGCGCGCAGGACGCGCGGCGTACCAGGTGTGCCAGGTGTGCCAGCCATGCGCGCCATCCTCCCTCAGTTCACTGTTAGGAAAGTTTCCTATTGGCAAAACGAAAGGTAGGCCCGGCGTCAGGGGAGCGTCAAGGGGTGCAGAAGGCCGTGCGGCCAAGTCGTTATCTACCCGTGGGGGGCCCGTCCGTAGACGGCCCCCCACGGGTGAAGCCGGGGCGCCGCGCGCCTCAGCGCGGGCGTGCGCCCTCAGTGCTCGCCGGCGGCCGGCGGCGGTACGGACGCGGCGCGCTGCGCGGGCGCCGGGCCGTTCTCCTCGGCGCCGTCGGCGACCGGCGCGCCCTCGGCGGCCACCGCCGCGGGGTCGGTCACCGTCGCGGCGGGGGCGCCGCCGGCGATCACGATGCCCTCCCGGTCGAAGGCCCGCTTGATCCGCCAGCGCAGCTCCCGCGCCACCGGCGCCGCCTGTCCGGGCATCGTCCTGGCCTGCACCTGGAGCACCACGAATTCCGAGCCCACCGACTCCAGGCCGAGCATCTGCACCGGCTCCCACAGGAACTCGTCCCACGGGTCTTCCTTGCCCATGGCGTCCGCGGTCTCCACGATCACCGCACGCGCCCGGTCCATGTCCTCGCCCACGCCCACCTGGACGTCCACCACGGCCGTCGCCCAGCCCTGGCTGAGATTGCCGATCCGCTTGACCTCGCCATTGCGCACGTACCAGATCTCGCCGTTGTCGCCGCGCAGCTTCGTCACCCGCAGGCCCACCTCGACGACCGTGCCGGAGGCCACGCCGGCGTCGATGACGTCGCCGACGCCGTACTGGTCCTCAAGGATCATGAAGACGCCGGACAGGAAGTCCGTCACCAGGTTGCGCGCGCCGAAGCCGATCGCCACACCGGCGACGCCGGCACTGGCCAGCAGCGGCGCCAGGTCGATCCGCAGCACCGACAGGACGGTCAGCGCCGCGGTGCCCAGGATGACGAACGACGCCACGCTCCTGAGCACCGAGCCGATCGCCTCGCTGCGCTGCTTGCGCCGCTCCGCATTGACCAG